>NZ_CP117430.1:5021692-5335548 GCF_030687395.1 Pseudomonas wuhanensis
ACTGACCTTGAGCCTGTCGTGAAGCTTCAGGCGTTGAGGCGTTATCCGCTGGAGAAGTTGAAGTGGCCATGTCTGAATGACTCCAGAAAAACCGCACGATTGACGATTTTCCGTTTGGGACGATAAATGGCCAAGGCACGCACGCATCAGCCGAAGATTCTATATTTCACCGCGCAGGATTAACAAAACATTACACTGCACAGTGTAGTTCCAAGGTTGCATCAAAGCGGATCACAAGTAAACTACCAAGTGTAGTTCCCCACTTCTTCCTGCCTAAGCGTATTTATGACAGCTCCACAGCGCCTCACTGACCGTAAACGCGAAGCCATCATTCAGGCGGCGATTGCCGAATTCCGTGCCAACGGTTTCGACATCACCAGCATGGACAAGATCGCCGCCACCGCTGGCGTGTCGAAGCGCACCGTGTACAACCACTTCCCGAGCAAGGAAGAGTTGTTCGCCGAAATCCTCAATCAATTGTGGGCGCGGGTAACGGCTGAACAGGAAGCGGCCTATCGCCCTGACTTACCCCTGCGCGATCAGTTGCGCCTGATGCTGCAGGCGAAACTGCAGATGCTGTCCGATGAAAATTTTCTCGACCTGGCGCGGGTAGCGATCGCCGCCGCCATCCATTCTCCCGAGCGTGCGCAAAACATGGTCACCCGGATGGGTGAGCGCGAAGAAAGCCTGACTGTGTGGATTCGCGCTGCCCAGGCCGATGGCCTATTAAAACCGGTCGCACCCGAGTTCGCCGCGCAACAGGTCCAGGGATTGCTCAAGTCCTTTGCGTTCTGGCCGCAGATTTCCATGGGCCAGCCAAGCTTGTCGCCCGAGATGCAGCACACCGTCGTGGAGTCGGCGCTAGACATGTTCCTGGCCTGTTATGAGCTCTGAATCGAGCTGCAAAAAATGACAATATCCGCCGCGTTATCGCTGACAGGTCGCTCTGAGTAGAAGCACCGAAATGTGTTTCAGAATGAAACTGGCGCCGGGGCTATAGTGAGCCTCAGTCCCAGCGGCCATGCAGAGAGCACCATGAGCACCCCGACCCGCGAAATCGAAACCGATACCACCGGCCCCGTCGATCACCTGCGCTTTCATCGCCCTCACGCTCATCTGGCACCTACTTTCGGTACCGACCGTTTTGCCCTGCGCGCCGAGGCCTTTGCGCGGTTCTTCGGCACGCCGACTTTTCTCGGCGCCCAAACCCTGATTGTGGTGGTCTGGATTTGCCTGAACCTGTTCGGTGTGACCGATTTCGATGTGTACCCGTTCATCCTGCTTAACCTGGCGTTCAGTCTGCAAGCGGCCTATGCCGCACCGCTGATTCTGCTGGCGCAGACGCGTCAGGCGGCGCGGGACAAAGCCCAGTCAGACGCCGATGCGCGACATCGTGAAGCCTTGGCCGTGGCCAACAGCGATCGTCAGGCCCAAGCTGCGCGACACACCGCGCAACTGTTGGAGCTGCTGGAGCAAAACACCCGGCTCACCGAAATCACCAAGACCCTGACCGAGCGTATCGAAAGCCTGACGTCGGAAATGCATCAACACTTTGTAGGCAAAGAGCCGCCAAAGGCGTGATCCGGCTCAAGGCAACTTCAGCGCCCGGCCCAACTCATCGAACAACGTCACCACCGAGCGCAACGCGCGGCAGTCCGGGCGAGTGAGCAACCACAGGGTGGTGTCGTAACCGTGCAAGGGATCAGTCAACGGTTGCAGTCCGTCGCCGATGAGGAAGTCCGGCAATGCCGCGACACCCAGCCCTGCCCGCACCAACTCAGTCACCGACAACATGCTGTTGCAGCGATAACCCGGTGTCACGCCGGGCAACTGCTGACGACGCCAGGCGACGGTGGGGTGATCAGGCAGGAAGTCGTCCGGGGCGATCCAGGTCAATGCAGCCAAGTCGTGGGAATCAACCGATTGCAGATAGGCCGCGCTGGCACAGACCCGGTAGGAAATATCCGCCAGCCGCCGGCCAACCAAATGCTCGGGTGGTGTGCGGGTCAGCCGCAAGGCGATGTCGGCATCGCGACGGCTGAGGTTGGCGAAATCGTTGGAGGTGCAGAGTTCAATGGTCAGCCCCGGGTAAGACGGCATGAACCGCGCCAGCGCCGGCAACAACAAACTTTGCAGGACCGAGTCGGTGCAGGTCAGGCGCACGGTGCCGCTGATGACCTCACCGCCCTGCTCCACGCCAATGCGCGCCGCCTCCAGCGCTTGTTCGGCGCGTTCAGCCTGCTCGGCCAGGGTCTGTGCCAAGGTGGTCGGCAGATAACCGGTACGGCTCTTTTCGAACAGTTGCTGACCCAGCGCGGCTTCCAGTCGGCGAACGGCACGAAACACCGTCGAGACGTCAACTTTCAACAACGCCGATGCCCGAGCCAGAGAGCCGCCGCGCACCAGGGCGAGGATCAGGGACAGGTCCGGGTAGTCCAGTCGATAGTGCGTCGGTGCATTGATCACTTGGGATAACGCCAATATTGATTGCGTGAACGCCAATCTATAGTGGGTACCAGGAATCAACAAGCGTCGAGATCACTCATGGAAACCAACGCCATCCGCATCGCCCTGATCGGCGATTACGACCCACAAGTCACCGCCCACCAAGCCATTCCCGTCGCCCTCGGCATGGCCGCCGAACACTCAGGCAGGGACATACAGTTTCAATGGTTGGCCACCGACCACATCAACGCCGATACGCCACTGGATGACTTCGATGGTTTCTGGTGCGTGCCCGCCAGCCCTTATCGCGACATGGACGGCGCGTTACGGGCGATCCGTTTCGCCCGCGAGCAGCAGCGACCTTTCCTCGGCACTTGCGGCGGTTTTCAGCACGCAGTACTCGAATTCGCCCGCAACGTTCTGGGCTGGAAAGATGCCGAACACGGCGAGACCTCGCCCGATGCGACACGGGCGTTACTCACGCCGTTGACCTGTTCGCTGGTGGAAGCCGTCGATAGCATTCATTTGGTTGAAGGCTCGTTGATCGCCAAGGCGTACGAAAACGCTGAGATTTGCGAGGGATATCGCTGCCGTTATGGTGTGAATCCTGAGTTTGAACGGGAGCTGCTGAAACAACAGTTGCACGCGGTTGGCCACGATTCGGCGGGAGGGCTGCGGGCGGTGGAGCTAAAAGATCATCCGTTCTTCGTCGCCACGCTGTTCCAACCGGAACGCGCCGCGCTCAAGGGGATTCTGCCGCCGTTGGTCCGCGCGCTGATCGAGGCTTGTGCGAGGCAAAAATCATGATCGCCCAGACACCTGCAACGCCTTACTACGCAGTGATTTTCACCTCGCTGCGCACCGACGGCGATCACGGTTACGAACAGGCCGCCGAACGCATGGTGGAACTGGCCCGGGAGCAACCCGGCTTCCTCGGCGTGGAATCGGCCCGGGGTGCGGATGGGCTTGGAATTACGGTGTCCTACTGGGACAGCGAAGCGGCGATCCTTGCCTGGAAGCACCATCCCGAGCACAGCGCGATTCGCGAGCGCGGGCGTTCGACCTGGTATTCGGCGTGTCATACGCGGGTGTGCAGGGTTGAGCGGGCCTATGCGTTCAAACAGTAAATGACGCAGTGTTCTGTAGGCCGTCTTCGCGGGCAAGCCCGCTCCCACAGGTTTTCGGGGTTGGTCCAGATTGCATGCACGCTACAAATCCTTGTGGGAGCGGGCTTGCCCGCGAAGAGGCCAGAACAGCCACCACAAACCCTCAACCCCGCACCAAACTCCTCACCGCCGTAATCTGCGGCACTTCCCGCCGATTCATATACACCCGCAACGGCTCGGTAATGTTGATCCGGTCGTCGATGTTCTGGTCCAGCAGCAACTGGATCAGTTCGCGCTTGAGCGTCATGGTCTGCTCGGGGCCGGGTGCCCAGACGAATTCACTGGTGGGGATGATGCCGTCGTCGGCCACGTCCATGCCGAACGAGTCTTCGCTGAAACGAACGATGTACTGGCCGGTCTTGCGATTGAGGCCGACGAAACCTTTGAGCTGGTCGGCGGCCTGGCAAATGAGCTGGGAAGTGATGCGCATGATAAACCTCACAAAAGGTCGAAGGACCGGTGATCGATGGTTTACACGCAGGGCAAGCAAACGGATTTCCCTCTGCCGGGGAAATTGCCGGGGCCAAGAGTACTGCAAAGAACCGCACAAAAGCGCTGAAAATAAAATTGCTTTAAATACGTTTATGTCGGTCTGGCGATAGCGCTAGCGGCGCTCAGTTGTTAAAAGATACGTCTTTGAAAACCCATCGCAAAAGGACTTCGACCATGCCTGTCACCTTCACCAAGAGCGCCTTGCTGCTGAGCCTGATGCTCGGCCTCGGCCAGGCACAGGCCGCCAACGAGCCTAGCCCCACCGCATTGGCGACCCGTCTGGGCATTCCGCATCCGGCGGTGATCGCCCACCGTGGCGCGTCTTTCGATGCACCGGAATCCACCGCAGCCGCCTACAAACTGGCTCGCGACCTGGGTGCCGATTACTTGGAACTGGATCTGCAGCGCAGCAAGGACGGCGTGCTGTTCGCCCTGCACGACAACAACCTGCAACGTACCACTGACGTCGCCACCAAGTTCCCTGAGCGCAAGGACAGCCCGGCCAACGAATTCACCATCGCCGAACTGAAAACCCTGGATGCCGGCAGCTGGTTCAACAGCGCTTACCCGGATCGCGCGCGTCCGTCTTATGCAGGTCTGAAGATCCTGACCCTGGACGAAATCATCGACATTGCCCAAGGCAATCCGCTGCACAAGCCGGGCCTGTACATCGAAACCAAAGAGCCGAAGCAGTTTCCCGGCATCGAGCGCGACCTCAAGGAGAAACTCCAGGATCGCGGCTGGCTGAGCCCGACTGGCTCGAAACTGGCGAAGAGCAATCTGGCGGTCGGTCAGGGTAAAGGCAAAGTCGTGCTGCAAACTTTCGAGAAGAGCAGCCTCGAACTGCTTGAGAAGGAAATGCCGCAAGTGCCAAAAATCCTGCTGCTGTGGGTGGGCGAAGGCAGTATCGAGCCGAAATCCAAAGTGACGTTCGCCGAGTCCGGTGACAAGGACAAAGCGAGTTACTACGCCAAACAGGAGCCAAAAGACAAAGCCGAATTCCAGCAATGGGTCGACTACGCCAAAGCCCAGGGTGCGATCGGTACCGGGCCTTCTGCCGCACTGACCAAGGGTGGTGATCAGAGCTATTCGGACCTGGTGAAGCCGTGGATGAACCAGTACACCCACGATCAGGGCCTGTTGGTGCACGTCTACACCATCGATGATGCGGTGGATTATCAGAAAGTGGCGGATGCCGGCGTCGACGGCATCTTCACCAACCGCGCCAGCGAACTGCTGAAGTTCTATAAGCGTCCGGCAGCGGCGAGCGTTGCGCAGTTGTTGCAGAACAACGGGTATTGATTCGAGAACGTGGCGCTCCCATCGCGGGCAAGCCACGCTCCCACAGGTTTTACGCAGACCTTGTGGGAGCGTGGCTTGCCCGCGATTGCTTTTTTAAGGGTGAATTAAGTTGCGCGAACTAACCTGATCCCACTTAAACAGCTCATCCAAGGAAAGAACCTCATGAAAACCTTAACTGCCCTGTTCACCGCCGCTGCCCTGACCCTCACCGCTGGCCTGGCCCAGGCTGACGTTCGCGTCGACCAGATTCCTGAGTTGGTCAAGAGTGGCAAGATCAAACCCCTGGAAGAACTGAACCAGGCCGCCCTGAAGTTGCACCCGGGCGCCACGATTACCGACACTGACCTCGATAACCACTTCAACGGCTATGAATATGAAGTTGAACTGCGCAGGGCTGACGGCACCGAGTGGGACGTGGACTTCGATGCCACTACCGGCAAGGTTCTGAGCAACAAACAAGACAAGTGATTCATCTGCAAAAAAAGCCGCACGACTTTCGGGTCGTGCGGCTTTCTTGCGTTCGGCGTCAGGCGGTTCGCTGAAGCGACGAACGAAGCCGCGACAATTCGCGCAAGCCCGCTAGAATCCCTCAAAACCATTTGGCATGTTGAGGCAGAGAACCAAGGATATGGGGCAAACAGCGGCAGCAGACATCGCCACAATCAGCCGGATCAGCGCGGTGCCGGCGATGCTTCAGGTGATCAGTGAGTTGACCGGTTTGCGGTTCGCGGCGGTGGCTCGTGTTACCGAAGAAGCCTGGACTGCCTGCGCGGTGCTTGATCGACTGGATTTCGGTTTGGAGGTGGGCGATGAACTCGATCTGATGTCCGCCCTGTGCAACGAAGTCCGCCAAGGCCACCATTCGGTGGTGATCGACCAGGCCAGTGAAGACCCGCTCTACCGCGATCATCACACACCCCGCGCCTATCCATTCGAAAGCTACATTGCCGTCCCGATATTGCGCACCGACGGGCGCTTTTTCGGCACCCTTTTTGCCTTTGATCCCAATCCGGCGCCGCTCAAGTCCAGCACGATCCAGAGCACCATGGAGTCGTTCGCCCGGATGCTGGCGCTACAGATCGAGGCCGAAGAAAACCTGCAACGGAGCGAAGCGGCGCAGATCAAGAAACGCCAAACTGCCGAACTGCGCGAACAGTTCATCGCCGTGCTTGGCCATGACCTGCGCAACCCCTTGTTCGCCATCAGCGCCGGCGCCGAAATGCTCCTGCGCAAAGTCTCTGATCCGGCGAATGAGCAACGGGCCCGGCACATCCTCACCAGCGCCCGACGTGCGACCAAACTGGTGGACGATGTGCTGGACTTCGCGCGGGGGGCACTGGGTCGAGGCATCCCCGTAAACATTGAACCGTGCCCGGATCTGGCGGATGCCTTGCGGCATGTGATTGCCGAGATCCAGAGCATTCACCCTAAACGCATCATTCAGTCGTCGATTGGCGACTTGAGCAACATCCATTGCGATCGCGAACGGGTCACGCAATTGCTATCCAATCTGGTGGCGAACGCCGTTGTCCACGGAGATCCCAATGGCCCGATCGAGGTCAGTGCGCAGGTTGAAGAGGGACACTTTGTGTTGAGCGTGAAGAACCAGGGGCTGATCGCCGAGGATGCGCTGCCACATCTGTTCCAGCCCTACTCGCGACCGGCCGGCGGAACACCGCAGGCCGGCCTCGGGTTGGGGCTGTACATTGCCAGTCAGATTGCGCAGTCCCATGGGGGGCAACTGGAGGTGGTATCGACCGAGCAACAGGGCACGACGTTTACCTTCAGCTTGCCTTCACGGACTTAAGCGGTGGTGCTGACCACCGAACCCGACGTACTGCCCCCCTCATCCTGCAACGCCTGCAACAACGCCGCCGTTACTGTCTGCAACGAAGCCGAAGTGGCCGCAACCTGCGACTGAGCTGCCGCGACGTTCGCAGCTTTAGCTTCGGCGCTGTCCTGCCTGGCTTGGGCTGCTTGCAGTTGTTGCTGTTGTTCCTGCAATTGCTTTTGCAGCTCGGCGAGCTGCTTGCGCAGTTGTTTCACCGTATCGGATTCGCTGCTGCTGGAACTGCTGTCGCTCGACGCAGGTGCACCGCCAGCGGCAACCTTGGTGGTATCACTGGACGCCTCAGCCGTTGCTGCGACAGAGGTGTCTTCAGTGCCGTCGTTAATCGCGACTTTGCTTGAAGAGGTCGACAGGGTCTGGTTGATCGAAACGGAGCTGATGCTGACCATGGGATTTATCCAATGTGGTGTTTGGGTAAATCCGTCATCGACGGGCGCGGCATAAACTTGAGAACGACTGTGTACCGATTAGGTAACCAAACCGATACACAGCCCATTTCACTAGGCGCTCAACCGCGCCGTCACTTCATTCAACTGCCCCGACAAGCCATGCAGATTGTGGCTGGCCGCTTCGGTGCGCTGCACGTTATCCAGGTTGGTGCTGGCGATGCTGGTGATTTCGGTGAGGTTGCGCGAGATGTCTTCGGCCACTGAAGTCTGTTCTTCAGCGGCGGTGGCGATCTGGCGGTTCATGTCGCGAATGGCCTCCACGGCATGGGTGATGCGCTCGAGCATGGCGCCGGCTTGGGTCACTTGCTCGACGCTTTCTTCGCTGCGCGACTGACCACTTTCGATGGCTTGGGCCGCGTCCACCGCACCGGTTTGCACGGTTTGAATGATCTGGTTGATCTCGATGATCGACGCCGCCGTGCGCTGGGCCAGGCTGCGTACTTCATCGGCGACCACCGCAAAACCACGCCCGGCTTCACCGGCACGGGCCGCTTCGATTGCAGCGTTGAGCGCCAGCAGGTTGGTTTGCTCAGCGATGCCGCGAATCACTTCCAGCACTTTACCGATGCGCCCGCTGTCTTCTTCCAGACGACGGATGACCGTGGCGGTATTGGCGATTTCGCCACGCATTTGAGTGATGGTGTGAATGGTGCCCTGCATGACCTTCTCGCCCTGCTGCGCCGACTGATCGGCATCGTCGGCCGCACGTGCCGCTTCGGCTGCGTGACGCGCGACTTCTTGCGCGGTGGCGGACATTTCGTTCATCGCCGTGGCCACTTGATCGGTGCGGTTGAATTGCTCGTTGGTGCCACTGGCCATGAGGCCAGCAATCGAATTCAGCTCACCGCTGGCACTGTCCAGGTCGGACGCACTGCGCTGCAAACGGTTGAAGGTTTCGGCAAGGAAATCGCGCAAGGTGTTGGCGGCCGTGGCCAGGTTGCCCAACTCGTCCTGACGGGTGCTGGCCACGCGCTCGGCGAAGCGCCCTTGGCTGAGTTGTGCCACGTAGTCGATCAGTTTACGGATCGGCTCCACCAGGTTGCGGTTGACCAGCCACAGACTCAACAGGCCAATCAACAGACCCGACACCAGCATCACCACGAGCCCCAGCAACACCGTCTGATCGGCGCCGGCACTGATCAGCTTTGATTGCTCGATGCTCTGCTTGCGCAGTTCGATGACCAGTTCACTCATCTGCTCGCTGGCTGCACGGTCCACGCCTTTGACCGCGTTGTCGCCGGCCGTTGGGTCGGCACCAGCCGCCACGTAGGCATCACGGCCCTTCTGATAGGCCGCACCTAATACACGATGTTCTTCACGCAGGCGTTCGATGCGGGTCTTGAGTTGCGGCTCGATGCCCTTCTGCCCGACCAGTTCACTGAGAATGCCCTGCACGTTGCGCTGACCATCCTCGAATTGCTTCCAGTATTTGTCCAGGTTCGCAGGTTCCTTGCCGCGCAGCAGAACGTTCTTCCACTCCTGAACCTGCACCTTGAATTGCAGGTTGGCTTCATCGATCAGTTGCGAGGTGTGCAACGGGCCTTCGATCAGGTTCGCGTAGTTCTGAACGCCATTGGACAAAAAGTGAAAGCAGGCCAAAGCGATCAGCAACATCGCCAACAGGCTGCCGCTCAACAGGGCGAGAATTTGTGCTCTGAGGGACTTTTGCAAAAACATCGAGTGATATCTCATGGCAGGGATGAAGCACGACTTACAGGCGTGCAAGGTGTCTGGACATCCCTGTCAGCGACGCTGGCTCACGACCAGAATCGCAAGATCGACATCAGCCTCATCGGCGGGCTAGAGCCTTTCTTTAGCCCCTTCCGACCACCGGTAGCAGGCGGATCTTCGGCGTTATCCAACCGTCACAAAACCTTCAAAATACGTTGCGATGATGGGGCTCAAGTGAACCTGTGAAACCTGCGACAGGCGCCTCCTCACAGCGAGACCTCATGAACCACAGCATTGACCAACGCCATCGCGATTCCGACCTGTTCGGCCTGCTTTACGGTTTCAGTTTTCGCCCCGGCGAGCGCGGCCGGGAAATCGATTCGGTCAAGGCGCTGCACTGTCTGCAACAACCGGACGACAGTGATGAATTCCTCTGGCTGCACCTGAACCTGGCCCACGCCGCGTGCGAGCGCTGGATGAAAAGCCATCTGGCATTGCCCGATGAATTTTTCGAGGCGCTGCACGAAGGTTCTCGCTCAACGCGCATCGAGCATGTCGATTCGGCGTTACTGGCGGTGGTCAACGACGTGGTGTTCAACCTCAGCAGCATGGTCTCCTCGGATGTCTCGACGCTGTGGGTCTGTGCCCGCAGTCGGCTGATCATCAGCGCGCGCCTCCAACCGCTGCACTCGGTGGACAAGCTGCGCTCTTCGGTGAAGGCCGGTGAATGCTTTCGCTCGCCGCTGGAATTGCTGGTGCATTTGCTGCGAGATCAGGGCGAAGTGCTGACGCAGATCGTGCGCAAGACCAGCCTCAGCGTCGATCAGATCGAAGATGAATTGCTGTCGTCGCGCCTGTCGACCAACCGGGCTGAGCTGGGCGCCAACCGCCGAGTGCTGGTGCGCCTGCAACGGTTGCTGGCGCTGGAGCCGGGCTCATTGCTGCGCCTGCTCAATCGCCCGCCGCACTGGCTGCAGAAGGAGGACGTCAAGGAGCTGCGCAAGTCCACCGAGGAGTTTGCGCTGATCATCAACGACCTCACGGCCCTCGGTGAACGGATCAAGCTGTTGCAGGAAGAAATCGCCGCCAACCTCAACGAACAGAGCAACCGCACGCTGTTCACCCTGACCGTGGTCACGGTGCTGGCGCTGCCGATCAACATCATTGCCGGCTTCTTTGGCATGAACGTCGGCGGCGTGCCGCTTGCCGGCGATCCGGAGGGGTTCTGGATTCTGGTGGCGCTGGTCGCGACGTTTACCCTGATTGCCGGACGCTGGGCGTTTCGCAAGCGGCGCGATTATTGAATCCTTCGACCCCACCGATACATTGTGGCGAGGGAGCTTGCTCCCGCTGGGTTGCGAAGCGACCCCAAATCCTGCAACCCGATTTCTTCAGATAAAACGAGGTTACCTATTTGACGACTGCTTCGCAGCCGAACGGGAGCAAGCTCCCTCGCCACAGATATTTGCCTGCATTAACTTCTAGCCCTACAAAAAAACCAAACACTGACCCAGCGCAGCCTCACTGTAATATTTAGCAACGATCATGGGCGACACTCCTTCTCTGCTCAGGATTGTCCGGCATGGCTACGCCTTCTTTCACCGCCGCTACACAGGCTCCCGCCAGCGGCGCCAGGCCGCAGTTCGATAAAAAGCCCGGCCTGCTCACCTTCGTGATGTTCTTTGCGGTACTGGGCAGCGGGCTGTTGTTTACCGCCTACAGCCTGATGCACGACATGAGCGAACTGGGCACGGCGATCACCACCTGGACGCCGTTTCTGCTGTTGGGCGTGGCACTGTTGATTGCGTTGGGCTTTGAGTTCGTCAACGGTTTTCACGACACCGCCAATGCCGTGGCAACCGTAATTTACACCCACTCCCTGCCGCCGAATTTCGCCGTGGCCTGGTCCGGGTTCTTCAACTTTCTGGGGGTACTGCTGTCGAGCGGCGCGGTGGCGTTCGGCATCATCGCCCTGCTGCCCGTGGAGCTGATTCTGCAAGTCGGTTCCTCCGCCGGTTTCGCGATGATCTTCGCGCTGTTGATCGCCGCCATCCTGTGGAACCTTGGCACCTGGTGGTTGGGTTTGCCGGCGTCTTCGTCCCACACGCTGATCGGTTCGATCATCGGTGTCGGCGTAGCCAATGCCCTGATGCACGGCCGCGATGGCACCAGTGGCGTGGACTGGGCCCAGGCGACCAAAGTCGGTTACGCGTTGCTGCTGTCGCCGCTGATCGGCTTCGCGTTTGCCGCGCTGTTGCTGCTGGCGTTGCGCGCCTTCGTCAAAAATCGCGCGCTGTACAAGGCGCCGAAGGGCGACACCCCGCCACCGTGGTGGATTCGCGGTATGTTGATTCTGACCTGCACCGGTGTGTCCTTCGCCCACGGTTCCAACGACGGCCAGAAAGGCATGGGCCTGATTATGCTGATCCTGGTGGGCACCTTGCCGATGGCGTATGCGCTGAACCGCACCATGCCGGCGGATCAGGCCTTGCAGTTCGCTGCGGTGGCGGAAGTCACCCAGCAAGCCCTGATGAAAAACTCGCCGCTTCCGGTGCCCGCCGATCCGCGCCCGGTGCTGACCGACTACATGCGCAGCAAGGAAGCCACGCCGCAATTGATCCCCGCCCTCGCCGCACTGGCGGGCCACATCGGGAACGAAGTGAAGGGGTACGGCTCGCTGTCGAAAGTCCCGGCCGAAGCGATGGGCAACGTGCGCAACGACATGTACCTGACCAGCGAAACCATTCGCCTGATGGACAAGAACAAGGTTGGCAACTTCGACGCCGACACCACCGGCAAGCTGCAACTGTTCAAACAACAGATCGACAACGCCACCCGGTTCATTCCGCTGTGGGTGAAGATCGCGGTGGCCATCGCCCTGGGACTGGGCACCATGGTCGGCTGGAAACGCATTGTGGTGACGGTCGGCGAAAAAATCGGCAAGACACACCTGACCTACGCCCAGGGCGCCTCGGCGGAAACCGTGGCGATGTTGACCATCGGCGCTGCCGATATGTTCGGCCTGCCGGTATCGACCACCCACGTATTGTCTTCAGGCGTGGCCGGGACCATGGTCGCCAACGGTGGCGGCTTGCAGATGAAGACCATCCGCAACCTGCTGATGGCCTGGGTGTTGACCTTGCCGGCGGCGATTGTGTTGTCGGGGAGTTTGTATTGGTTGTTCACCAAGCTGTTCTGACCAGCCTAAACACCCAACCCCTGTAGTAGCGAGGCTTGCCCGCGAAGAAGGCACCGCGGTCTACCCCAATGACCGCGTTATCGTTCTTCGCGGGCAGCCTCTCGCGCCTACAGGGATTTTTTTGCCCGGCGAAAGCATTTCGTCGCAAATTCAGAGGATTGCGCCTTCATTGATCCACCACCCGCCGGATTGCACTTCAGTTTGCTAACGTGTGGCCGACTCATAAGAGACTCGATGCATTCAGGAGTGGAATCGTGAATCTGTATATCAATCAGCTTCAGCACAAAGCTGACTTTAAAGAAGCCATCTACGCCGGCGACATCTTCCTGAACACTCAGCTGCGCGCCGCCAAAGAGCTGTGTGCGTTCGCCCAGGAAAGCATCACCGCCGCCTTCGACGGCGAGACCAATCACCAGGCGCTGCACACGCTGATGCCGGTGGAAGAATTCGTGGTACTGGTGACGCGCCTCAAAGGCCAGTTCACCAACAGCCAACGCGCCAAGGACCTGATCCTGTCGTTTATCGACGAGATCGGTGTCGACCCGCGTGAGTACATTTTCGACGTGCCGCGTATTCGCGTGGTGCCGAACTATGACTACCTGCACGCCGGTGTCAGCTACGCTTACAAGCCTCATCGCGACACGTGGTACGGCAGCGTCGATTGCCAGATCAACACCTGGATGCCGGTGCATACCATTCGCCCCGACCAGACCATGATGATCAACGCCGGTTACTTCGACGTGCCCGTGAAGAACACCTCCAGCGAATGGAGCCTCAACGACTGGATCAACAACCAGCGGCACAAGGCCAAGGACAACCTCAAAGAGGAAGTCCGCGTGCACCCGGTGCCGCTGGAGGCGATCAATACCGCGTCTGAAGTGCGCATCGCCGGCAATACCGGCGAGATGCTGATCTTCTCCGGCTCGCATCTGCATGGCACGGTCGCCAATCACACCGAACAAACCCGCTTCAGCGTGGACTTCCGCCTGATGCACCTCGACGACCTCAAGCACAAGCGCGGCGCGATCAACGTCGACAGCGCCTGCCCTGACGTCGGCGCCGGCTTCAAAGACTATTTTCACGCCCACGACTTTTCGAATTTCCAAGGAATCGACCAATGACCAAGCGTCGCATCACGCCTGCCGAGGCCCAGTACAACGAAACCCGTGCCAACGTCCTGAAACGGGTCGATGCCGAGTACGTGGCCGACGCACCGTTCGTCTTCGCCAACCGTATCGGCGTGACCGCTGCTCTGTCGCGCATGGAGCTGTTCAAGAAAGTCGCCGAAATCCCGGGCGCGATCATTGAGTGCGGCGTGTACAAGGGCAACTCGTTGATGCTCTACATGCACCTGTCGATGATCCTGGAACCCTACGCGATCAACCGTTCGATTATCGGCTTCGACACCTTCGAAGGCTTCCAGAGCATCGACAAAAAAGAAGACCCGGCAGACGTGAACGAGACCATGTTCTCCGACACCGACCAGTCGCTGATCCAGGACATGATCGACGCCAACGACTTGCTGCGCCCGGTCAACCGTATCCCGCGCTGTGAGCTGGTCAAAGGCGACATCGTCAAGACCGTGCCGGAGTGGGTCCAGACCCGTCCAGACTTGGTGGTGGCGATGCTGATCCTCGACACCGATCTGTACGAATCGACCAAAGTCGCTTTGGAAACTTTCCTGCCGTACATGCCAAAAGGCGCGATCGTAGTACTGGACGAAGTGGCTTATCGCAACTTCCCTGGTGAAACCAAAGCCCTGCGCGAAGTGCTCGACCTGAACAAAATCGAACTCAAACGCCTGCCGTTTGATTCGTGTGTAGGCTACTTCCACGTCTAACCCATCCCCCCTTTGTAGGAGCGAGGCTTGCCCGCGAAGAAGGCACCGCGGTCTACCCGAATGACCGCGTTATCGTTCTTCGCGGGCAAGCCTCGCTCCTGCAAAGGCGGGTTTTACGCTTCGCAAGCCCTGCGCACCAACAGCCGCTCACGCACCACGTCGTAACCCCAGTGGTAGACGTAGGTGTAGGGCAGGAAAAACAGCAGCACGCCGATGTCCAGCAGGAACGCCTGCCACAGGCTGACCTTCAGCCACCAGGCAATCAACGGCACGCCAAACGCCACCAGACCTCCTTCGAACAACAGCGCATGCACCACGCGGACCCACGCGTTATGCACAATAGCAAAGCGCTTGAGCAACCGGTCGAACACGCCGTTGAAGACCACGTTCCAGGCGAGGGCAAGGGCTGCAATGGCCATGGTTACCGCGCCCATTTCCAGCATGGGTTTTTCCATGACCCAGGCCAGTAGCGGGGTACAGATCAATATCGCCAGCAGTTCGAAACCGATGGCCTGGAAAATTCGTTCAGTGATGGATTTGTTGGCGTTCATGACCAGACTCCCTGAGTGACTATGGTTGCCATGATCTGTCATCGCACCGATACTTCATAACCAATAACCATCGATCAAGGCGATAGTTCATGGCATCCCACGAAGTGCTGCTGGCGTTTGTCCAGGCGGCGACTCAAGGCTCGTTTTCCGCCGCGGCGCGCAAGCTCGGTCGCAGTCAGTCGACCATCAGCGCCGCAGTGGCCAGCCTGGAAATCGACCTGAACCTTGCCCTGTTCGACCGCAGCAGTCGCAAGCCGAGCCTGACCCCGGCCGGGCACGTCATGCTGCAACGGGCCGAGGAGATTCTGGCCGCCACCAGCCGTCTGGAAATGACCGCCAGCCAACTGTCCCAAGGCGTCGAGCCGAAGCTGACCGTGGCGATTTCCGATACCTACCAGTCCGACCGCTTCGAAGCGGCGCTCAGTGCTTTCGAGCAGCGTTATCCAGACCTGGAGCTTGAATGCTTGATCGCCGAATGCGATGACCTGGTGGCGCTGGTGCAACGCGGTCGAGCGCACGTCGCCTTCGCCGAGATGCAAGACAGCTACCCACCCGACCTGGTCAATTCGACGGTGGACGAGCGCACGGAAATCGCCCTGTTCGTGTCCCATGCTCACCCGTTGGCGAAGCTGAAGGGAATCGATCAAGACGTGCTGCAACAGCACCGCGAACTGCGTCTGGCGACGATCGTCAATCCGTATGAAAGCCGGGCGAAGGGGCGCGTCTGGTCGGCGCCGAGCTATTTGATGCTGCTGGAAATGGCCCAGGGCGGGTTCGGCTGGGCGCCGTTGCCCCGCTGGCTTGTGGGGCGGTTCGGGGCGGGCTCATTGGTGGAGTTGAATGTGCGCGGCTGGCCGAAACCGGTGTGCGTCGATGCGCTGTGGTCGCGCCTGCACCCGCCTGGGCCGGCGGGGAGTTGGTTATTGAGCAAGATGCTGGAGTGAAGGTCCTGCGGCCCTTATCGCGGGCTAGCCTCGCTCCCACAGGGTTCTGTGTCGGACGCAGATTTTGCGCATATCATCAATCCACTGTGGGAGCGGGCTTGCCCGCGATGGGGCCCGCTGCCGCACCGCACATCCATGATCACTCCAACGCTTGGAGCCGCCCCTCGATAAACCGCCGCTCCGGCACCTGCTGCGTCAATTCCAGCGCCCGCTCGTACGCCGCCCGCGCCTCTTCCACCCTTCCCAACTGCCGGTAAAACTCCGCCCGCGCCGAGTGCGCGAGGTGGTAATCCAGCAACTCGCCCCGCGCCAGAATCCCGTCAATCAACGTCAACCCGGCCAACGGGCCATCGCGCTTGGCCAGCGCCGCCGCGCGGTTGAGTTCGATCACCGGCGACGGCACGGCCCGCAGCAGCACATCATACAAACCGACAATCTGCGGCCAGTCCGTCTCCGCCGCCGTCGGCGCTTCGGCGTGCACCGCAGCAATCGCCGCTTGCAGGCAATAAGGCCCGAAACGCCGCGTCGTCAGCGCCTGCTCCACCAGTGCACAGCCTTCGGCAATCAGCTCGGCGTCCCACAGCGAGCGATCCTGTTCATCCAGCACAATCAGTTCACCGCTCGGTGAAGTCCTGGCCGGGCGCCGGGACTCATGCAACAGCATCAGCGCCAGCAGCCCCATCACCTCGGGTTCGGGTAGCAATTGCATCAACAACCGACCGAGACGAATCGCTTCACGCGTCAGGTCTTCGCGGGTCAATTCGTTGCCGATAGATGCCGAGTAGCCTTCGTTGAACACCAGGTAAATCACCCGCAGCACGCTGTCGAGACGTTCAGGCAGTTCCGTCAGGGTGGGCACTTGGTAAGGGATTTTCGCGTCACGAATCTTGGCTTTGGCCCGCACGATGCGCTGGGCGATGGTGGCCGGTGCCGAGAGAAAGGCCCGGGCGATTTCTTCTGTGGTCAGGTCGCAGACTTCACGCAGGGTCAGCGGCACTTGCGCGTCCGCCGCCAGTGCCGGGTGACAACAGGTGAAAATCAGCCGCAAGCGATCGTCTTCCACATCTTCATCACTCCAGTCAGCCTGCTCCAGCTCTTGCAGTTGAGCGAGCAACATCGGCCGGGACGCGTTAAAACGCGCGCGCCGGCGCAACACATCGATGGCCTTGAAGCGGCCGGTGGACACCAGCCAGGTGCGCGGATTGTCCGGCACACCATCACGCTGCCAGCGTTCGACCGCGACGAAGAACGCCTCGTGCAGCGCTTCTTCGGCGAGGTCGAAATCGCCGAGCAGACGGATCAGGGTCGCCAGAATCCGCCGCGAGTCTTCGCGGTAGACCTGCTCGACTCGCGCCCGTACCGACTCGCCAGGCATCAGTCCGGCATGCCTTCAGTCACCAGCGTCTCCAGCCGATCAAGGCTTTGCCCCCAACCGTCATGAAACCCCATGGCCTCGTGCGCCTGACGATCTTCTTCGTTCCAGTGCATGGCGCGAGCGGTATAGAGGGTTTTACCGTCCCGCTCTTCGAGCGTCACTTCGGCGGTCATGAACGGCTTGCCGGTGGGAATCCAGCCGGGAAGAAAAGCGTCGGTGAACACCAGACGCTCCGGGGCGACGATCTCCAGAAACACGCCCATGGTCGGGTACTCGGAGCCATCCGGCGCCCGCATCAGGGTGCGAAACTGACCGCCCACCCATAGGTCCATTTCGCACTCGGGCGTGGTCATGCCGTGAGGCCCCCACCATTGGGCGAGCAGCGCGGGTTCAGTCCAGGCGCGGAAGATTTTGCGGCGCGGCGCATCGATCAGGCGACTGATGGACAGCTCGAATTTGGCCGGTTTTCGCTGGACGGATTGCGGACTCATGCAAGAACTCCTGTTGTGATTGTTATTCAGGGATTCAACTGGCGAACGGGCCGCACCTCGACACAGCCGACCCGGGCCGCCGGGATGTTGCCGGCGACCTGGATGGCTTCATTGAGGTCCTTGGCATCGATCAGGTAGAAGCCGGCCAACTGCTCCTTGGTTTCAGCGAACGGGCCATCGGTAACCGACATTTTTCCGTTGCGCATGCGCACGGTGGTTGCGGTCTGTACCGACTCCAGCGCTTCGGCGGCGATCATCCTGCCGCTGCCCTGGATCGACTCGGCGTAGGCCATGCACTCGGCGTCTTTGGGGCTTTCGGGCAGCGAGTGCAACTCGTGCTCGTTGCTGTAGACCAGGCATAGATACTTCATGGGGACTCTCCATTCTTTAAGGCTCTCCATCTCTTGGAGCTTTGCCCTGATCGAACTGATCAACTATGGCTGCAGATTGATGCTATGGCGCTGCTTTCCGATAAACAGCCCGACCATCAGGGTTTCAGGTCGAACAGCGCCGCGCCGCTCGTCATGTCGAACGGCGCCGACCAGTGTTCGTGGACGATCTGCCAGAGCCCCGCTTCCTGCCGATAGCACGCGGTGACGCGCATCCAGCAGGCCTGGGTTTCACCTTTTTCATTGGTGCCGCCGCAATGCGCCAGCCAGTGAGCGAAAGCGATCTCCTGCGACGGCACGATGTCGATCTCGTGGAACTCGAAAATGTGCGGGCCCGGGCACATCTCCATGCATTCCTGCCAATGCGCACGGTAGGCCGCCTTGCCCTTGAATTGCAGGGCTTTGACGGCATCGAAGGAGACAATGTCATCGGCGTACAGGGCCATGACCTTTTCCACATCCTTGGCGATGACCGCCTGGCGGTAGTTCTCGATCAGGTTATGGATTTGTGTCTGAGCATTCATGATGGTTCTCCGTGGTTTTTTTGTTGAAGACACCCTTAGTCGTCTGGCGAACAGCCAAATCGACCACCGAAATAAAAATAATCCATGGGAGCAAATTCGCTAGAATCCGAGGCTCAATTCCGTTGGAAAAAGGACACTCCAGTGACTGCCCGACTCGTGCCTTACGAAAGCCTGAACGCCCTGCAGCGCCAACAGGTCGAGGCCATCGAAATCAACGCCGAACAAATCAGGTTCTCTGGCGACATTCATGGTGCGTTGCACACTTTGCTGTCCAAGCCTGGCCCTGGCGTCAAAGGCTTTGCGCTACTGGTGGAGGATGCTCCGGTGGCCTTCCTGCTACTCAAGCGCCCGCCGGTACTGCCGGCCTGGGCCGACGAACACAGCGCCACCCTGCACGCCCTGCAGGTCGATCGCCGCGCCCAGGGCAAAGGCTATGGCAAGGCCTGCCTGCAAGCCCTGCCCGAGGTTGCGCGCCAGGCCTGGCCGGAAATCAAAGGGCTCGAGTTGTCGGTGGATGCAGACAATGAGTCGGCCATCGCGCTGTATGCCAAATATGGCTTTGTCGACAGCGGCGAAGCGTACAAAGGCCGGATCGGTTACGAACGACGGATGGGGCTGGTTTTCTGATTCGTAGAGGGATGAACGATGTTGAATTCAATCGAAGCGCTGGAAGCGATCTACGGCCTGCCCCATGACCGCGCGGTGCGCAAGCAGATCCCGTTTCTGAACGAGGACTATCAGGCGATGGTCCGCGCCTCGCCCCTGGTGATTATCAGCTCGGTCGGCCCCGACGGCATGGACGGCTCACCGCGTGGCGATACGCCGGGTTTCGTGCGGATCATCGATGAGCGCACGCTGGCGATCCCGGATCGACCGGGCAACAACCGCATCGACACGCTGCGCAATGTCGTGCTCGACTCACGGGTATCGCTGTTGTTCATCATTCCAGGGATTGGCGAGACGTTGCGGGTTAATGGCACGGCGCAGATCAGCGCCGAACCCGCATTGCTGGAGAGTTTTGCCGTTAACGGCAAACCGGCGCGCACGGTGATGCTGGTGACGGTGCAAGCGGCGTATTTTCACTGCTCGAAAGCGATAGTGCGTTCGGATTTGTGGAACCCGCACAAACACCTCGAACGCTCTGCCCTGCCGACCGCCGGGGCGTTTCACAAGCGCCTGAACGATGGGCAGTTCGATGCCGAGACGTATGACCGGGAAGCACCGGCGAGAGTGCGGGACAGTCTCTACTGATCACCCGCTTGTGTCTTGCGCAGGACTTAGACTGAAGATGAGAGCGGTGAGTGGCAAGCTGAACGCCCGGAGTGCTAGCAGCACGTGTGGGAGCCCATGCTGCCATTCACCTCTCCACTCTGGTTATTGAGCCCGAACAGTTGAACGAGCCGACCTCGAACATTACAAGCGTGGAGCCCAACCAGAGCGCTCTCATTTATGAGTGTAAGAGGGTTTAGCCATGTTTTCCTGCGCAGGCATTGATGTTTCCAAAGACAGTCTGGAAGTCTGGATTAATTCGCAAGGCATTGGTGCGAGTTTTCCGAACAGCGCCAGTGGTTTCCCGGTGCTGATTGATTGGTTAAAAGGCTTCGAAGTCACCCGCGTGTTACTGGAAGCCACCGGTGGCTACGAGCGGGGGCCCATGAAGGTGCTTCAAAGGGGCGGCTTTGACGTCTTACGAATCAATCCTCGTCGGGCGAAAGATTTTGCCAAGGCAATGGGTTATCGCGCTAAAACAGACGCGATAGATGCGCGGCTTCTCGCCGAATTTGCAACGATTATAAAGGACGCCGATAGCCGTATCACCAGCGCCGAACAGGACAATTTGCGTGCGCTGGTACAGCAACGCGAAAACTTTGTTCAGCAGCAAAGTGACGACAGGCGGCGTATCAAAACGGCTTCTGTCGACTCGATAAAACCCTTGTTGCAAAGCCATATCGACTATTTAGATCAGGCAATAAAGTCGATAGAACAGCTGATCTGCCAAAGCGCCAAAGACCTGGACAGTGAAAAAATTGCCCGCTTGCGCTCGGTTAAGGGACTAGGGCTCGTGACCGCAGCCAGCATCATGGCCTACCTGCCTGAGCTGGGAGAGGTTGGACGGCACGAGATCGCAGCACTGGCAGGGATCGCCCCTTACAACGACGACAGCGGCAACCACGAAGGGCCTCGTCATATAAGCGGTGGCCGATTTGCCGTGCGACGTGCGATGTACATGGCCAGTTGGGCTGTGATTTTGCGACAACCCGAGTTCAAAGCCCGATATGACGCGCTTCGCCTGAGAGGTAAATGCGCGAAAGTGGCGCTGATCGCCTGCATGCGGGTGTTGTTGATAAGGCTGAACGCGATGATCCGTGACCAAACTGAGTGGAGAGAGCAGGCAGCCTAAACAGACTGCTTGCTCATTTGGGAAATCACATGGTTTGAGACTGTGGAAGTTCGGCTGCCCTTTGATCAAACTTCAAAATAAAAGACATCAAGACAGTTGCTCCCACATTAGATTTTCGATAACCGTCACGAAGATCAGCCTTGTCGGTAGGGCAAGGCAGTCTTCGCCTCTTCTACATACCCCATGACCCCGACCCGCTCACGCTCAAGGAAGTCTTTCACCGCCGACTTCAAGCCCGGGTGGCGCAGGTAATGCCAGGAATGGGTGATCACCGGTTCGAACCCGCGAATCAACTTGTGCTCGCCCTGAGCGCCAGCGTCGAAACGTTGAAAGCCGTTGGCGATCGCGTAGTCCATGCCTTGATAGAAACAGGTCTCGAAATGCAGGCGATCGAACTCCGCGAGGCAGCCCCAGTAACGGCCATAGAAGCTGTCGCCCCCGACCAGACTGAAGGCCATGGCCACCGGTCGTGAGCCTTGTTTGGCCAGCACCACACGAATCGACTCCGGCATACGCTCGGCCAGCAGACTGAAAAATTCCCGCGTCAGATACGGCGCTTGCCGACGCACCGCGTAGGTATTGGCGTAGCAGGCATACACAAAGTCCCACTGCGCCTGGTCCAGTTGTCGTCCTTCCAGCCATTCGAAATCGATACCCTGCCCGGCCACTTGCTCACGCTCTTTGCGCATTTGCTTGCGCTTGCGCGAACTGAGGGCGTCGAGGAAGTCCTGAAAATCCCGATAGCCGCGGTTCTGCCAGTGGTACTGACAGCCAATGCGCTGCAACCAGCCTGGCTGCTGGGCCAGCGCGGCGTCGGTGAACGGATCGGTGAAGTTGATGTGAGCACTGGAAAGCTCTTCGATCTCCAGATAGCCCGGCAGGCTCTGCAGGAGTTCGAAACCATCCTCGATCGTCGCCGCCAGCAATCGTGGCCCGCTGACCGGGCTGAACGGCACCGCCGTCAACAGCTTGGGGTAGTAGTCGATGCCGGCACGCTCACAGGCTTCGGCCCAGGCATGGTCGAACACGTACTCGCCGTAGGAATGCCATTTGCGGTAACTGGGCAGCGCGGCGATCAGGCGATCGCCTTCAACATGCAGCAGATGCTCGGGCTGCCAGCCGGAATGCGGGCCGAGGCTGGCGCTGTCTTCCAGCGCACTCAAAAAGGCATGGCGCAGAAACGGCTGAGTTGCCGGCACCAGCGCGTCCCAGGTGTGCGGCGCGATTTCGGACAGACGTTCCAGACGTTGCAGCGGCATCAGTATCCCCGACCATCATTTTCTACAGATGGGACGAGTATCGCCTATCTGATTGCCTAATCCGAAACAAAAAAAACCCCGCCGAAGCGGGGTTAAACGAGCGGAGCTTTAACGGATGAAGAAAGAGCTCGTACAGGATTTACTGCGGTTTAGAACACGTATTGAGCGCGGACCACGAAACCGTCACCGCTGTCATCACCTGTACGACGTGCCGGGGTAGTACCGCTGGCAGCAGTGGCATTGGTCACGTTGTCAGTCTTGGCCTTGAGGTAGGCGCCAGTGATTTTCACCGCTTCGTTGGCGTACCAGTTGACACCCAGGGTGTGCACTTGGGCTTCGGCATCGCCGACATCGCGGGTCAGGCTGGCGGTGGTGATGTTGTCGTCTTCGACGGTCAGGCTGTCGTACCGATAGAACAGCTCCCAGGCACCGATCGACTTGTTGGCTGGCTTGATCGCATCGAACTTGCCGACTTTATAGCCACGGGCTTCGCCGGTGAGGGTGTAGGCACCCTGGACGTAGAAACCGTGACCCTTGATGTCTTCACGGCTGCTGTCATCGGCCTTGGTCTTGCGGGCGATGTATTCACCCTGGATCGAGGCAGGGCCCATGGCGAATGCAGCTTCCAGGCCGTAAGCGTCGTCACGGTCATAGGAGCCGGCAGGCGAAGTGGAACTGCCGCCCAGCACCGGACGGTTGCCGTTGGTGCCGGCATCGTTGCCGCCGAGGGTTTCGACGCCACGCATGCCCATGCGGGTGCGATAACGCGAATCGAAGGCGGTGTCGGAGACGTCACGGGAAGCCACGTTCACACCGAAGTGCAGCACGTTGCCGGCGTCATGCATCGGGGCGAATACAAAGCGACCGTTGACCTGTTTAACACTGTTGCCATCGGTATCGTCGGTGTCTTTGCTGAACACGCCGGCAGAAGCGTAGAACGAATCAGCGAAGGTGCTGGAGGCTTGCAGGCCCAGACCATTCTGGTGGCTGTTCGCCCAATCGACCATGTCGTACGCCATGTTGCGTTCTGGCGCAGTGACCCACTTGGAGCTGGTAGCTTTTTCCAGGCCGAAGTCCGGGTCGAAACGACCGACTTTGATCGAGACCGGTTTGAAGCCGTTGTAGGCCAACGACGCTTCGTCGAAGTAACCGTTGTCGGAGTCACCGCTGTTGTGGGAGAAATCGTAGTTGATGGTGTAAGCCCAATCCGTGTACAGCACACCCGACAGCTCCAGGAAGCCACGACGGATGTAGGCCGCGTCGGCGGTATCGCCGTTTCTGGTGTAGACGCCATCGAACTGGCTGTAGTCAGCCTGCAAGCGACCGCCGAGTTTGAAGCTGAATTCTTTATCGGTGGTGGCGACTTCAAGGCCGCCCTTGGTTTTGACTACGATATCGGCGCCGTCAGTGGTGACGGTGCCAGCGAAAGCCTGGGCGGTTACTGCCATGGCCAATGCGCTGGCGGCAAAACCGGCGAAGTGCTTACGGATCATCGAAGAGTTCCCCTAATTGGTGGTCTGTAGCTTGGAAACACGCGGGTCTGGCCCGCTTGTGTTGGGAGGGAATCTTGGGGGCGGGGTATTTCAGCCGGGTTGCTGATAGATAAAGATTTTATGACAGGGGAACTTTTTTACTTCGAATCGAAATAACAGAAGAGCAGCCACAGGAGATGAGCTGCAAGCCGCAAGCTAGAGCGGCTGAAGGGGTGTAATACGGGCGGGAAACTACGATTTTTTCTTCAGATGCTCGTTGGCAAGCCGTTCAGCCAGCGCATCCAGATCAGCTACAGGCGGCTCGGGCATCACCTTCAGGGTGGCCTGCATCAAGCGCATCTGCCGAATGAACCGCCGGCAATTGGGGCAGAACATCAAATGATGCCGCACCATCAATCGCTCACGAAAACTCAACTGCCCATCCAGATAATCACTGGAGCGCGCCACTTGTTCCTTGCAGGTCAACATTCGCCGGTTTCCTCAAAATGCTCCACGGTCGCAAAGACCTTCAACCGTGCCCGATGCAGCAGCACACGAACATTGGAGAGCGAGATCTCCAGAAGATTACAGATCTCCTCCAGCTCCAACCCCTGTCGCTCGCGTAACAGCAATACACTGCTTTGCAGTTCCGACAGGCTGAGCAACGTGTGCTCCAGGCATTCGCGCAGCTCGCTTTCGGTCAACAGGGCCTCTGGCGTGTCCTGATGCCAGGCGTACGGCGCCACCAGCCAATGACCATCACTCGATGAAAAACGATCGTCATCGAGCGTGCCGTGAGGCGATGGCAGGTCATCGAGCAGCACTTCCCGACGGTTTTGTTTGTAGCGGCTCTTGGCCGAGTTGGCGGTGATGGTCAGCAGCCAGGTCTTGAGGCTCGACCGCCCCTCGAACCCGCCGAGATTGCGCACCACCGACAGCCAGGCATCCTGCACCACTTCGTCGACGTGTCGGTTACCGACGATGGCATAGGCCACCGCGCGCATCGCGCTCTGGTAAGTGCTGACCAGTTCCTTGAAAGCCCTCTGCTCGCCCGCCAGCAGGCGTTCGAGCAATAGGGTGTCGTCAGCTGCGGCCATGCAAACCTCGTTTCAGAACCATCGGTATTGTGGCGTCGGACAACATTGTGGGAGCGGGCTTGCTCGCGAAGAGGGAGTGTCAGTCGACATGAATGTTGCCTGATACATCGCCTTCGCGAGCAAGTCGAATCGTCGCACCGCCGCTCCCACAGGTTCCGCGCCTTAACTGAGAATGGCATTGGGACAATGCCACCTCGCGACAGCTTCAGCGCTTGCGCAGAATCACGCTACCGATCGAATAGCCAGCGCCGAACGAGCTGAGTACGGCCAGCGAACCGCTGACCAGATCGTCCTGATTTTTGTGAAACGAAATCACCGAACCGGCAGAACTGGTGTTGGCATAGGTGTCGAGAATCACCGGGGCTTCTTCTTCGGTGGCTTCGCGGCCCAACAGCTTCTTGACGATCAGGTGGTTCATGCTGAGGTTGGCCTGGTGCAGCCAGAAGCGCTTCACGTCGCTGACGTTGAGCTGGTTTTCTTCCAGGTGCGTGGCGATCAGCTCGGCGACCATCGGGCAGACATCGCGGAACACCTTGCGGCCTTCCTGGACGAACAGTTTGTCGGGGGCACCGATGCCCTCTTCCGCGGCGCGGTTGAGGAAGCCGAAGTTGTTGCGGATGTTGTTGGAGAACTTGGTCAGCAGTTTGGTGCTGACCACGTCGAACTGGTACTTGGACGTCGCGAGATCCGCACGTTCGATGATCACCGCCGTGGCGGCGTCGCCGAAGATGAAGTGACTGTCGCGGTCACGGAAATTCAGGTGGCCGGTGCAGACTTCCGGGTTGACCATCAGGATCGCGCGGGCCTGGCCCAGTTGCACGCTGTTGGCCGCAGCCTGGATGCCGAAGGTCGCCGAGGAGCACGCCACGTTCATGTCGAAACCGAAACCCTGGATGCCCAGCGCTTCCTGAACTTCGATGGCGATGGCCGGGTAGGCGCGTTGCAGGTTGGAGCAGGCGACGATCACACCGTCGATGTCAGCGGCGGTCTTGCCAGCACGCTGCAAGGCTTGTTCGGCCGCGCCGATGGCCATCTGGCAAAGCACCGACCACTCGTCGTTGGAACGTTCTGGCAGGCGTGGCGCCATGCGCTGCGGGTCGAGGATGCCGTCCTTGTCCATGACAAAGCGGCTTTTGATGCCGGACGCTTTTTCGATAAACGCGGCGCTGGATTCGGTCAATGCCTGGATTTCGCCGCGCGCGATGGCTTCGGCGTTGTCGGCGTTGAACAGCGCGACGTAAGCGTTGAAAGACTGCACCAGCTCTTCATTGGAAATGCTGTTGGCCGGGGTGTACAGGCCGGTGCCGCTGATGACGACGTTATGCATGGTCGTTTCTCTAATCCGTTCAGGCAGAAAGCGCTGGCACCGACGTACCAACACACAAAGGGTCTATTCCAGGTCCGGACGCAAACCTGGCATCGCTTTATTCCGATCCGCCCGGCCCGTGAAGGCTCAAAACCGCGGGGCTGGCGTTTATAGGCGCGAAGTTTGCCATAAACGCTGGCTTTTGGCGCCTTTTGCAAGCGCAACAGCGTACCTGTGGGAGCGGGCTTGCCCGCGATGAGGCCATCACATCCAACATTTATATCGAATCGCAGGCCGCCATCGCGGGCAAGCCCGCTCCCACAGGGTTTAGGGCTCGACTTGTGTCCATTGCTTGTTCAGGCGCTTGTCGGAGATCGGCACCTTGGTCCCCAATTGCTGCGCGAACAGCGAGACCCGGTATTCCTCCAGCCACCAGCGATAGAGCTCCAGCTGCGGATCGCGCTTGCCCTCCTGGGCATGTTTGTTGGCGCGGGTCTGGTATTGCGTCCAGAGGCCGGACAATTCGCCGCTCCAGACCCGGTCCCTTTGCACCTGAGCGCCGATTTTCTCGAAACGCTGCTCGACGGCCTTGAGGTAACGCGGCAGTTCCTTGAGCCACGGCATCGGCGTTTCACGCACGAACCCCGGATACACCAGATGGCTGAGCTGCTGCTTGATGTCGTTCAAGGCCACGGCTTGCGCCAGGTCGATCTTGCCCTTGAAGCGTTTCTGCAGGCCGTGCCACAGCTTGAGAATCTCCAGGGTCAGCTTGGCCAACCGTTCAGCGTGCTCGGTCCAGCCGCCGCGTTTGCGTTCGGCCAGCGACGCCAGCCCGGCGCCATCGCGTGGCAATGGGTCTTCGCCGTCGAGAATGCAGCTGTCGAGACTGGCCAGCAGAATGTCTTCCACCAGACTGTCGATGCGCCCCAGTTCGCGGTACATCAGGCCCAACTCGGTCAGCCCCGGCAACTTGCCGCGCAGGAACTTCGCCGGTTCCGCCAACTGCTGCATCAGCAAACGCTGCAAGGCCCGGCGATGCTGGAACTCGGCTTCGGCCGGGGTCGAGAATCGACCTTCCTTGACGGTGCCGCTTTCTTCCACCAGCGCCGGATACACCGTCATCGATAGCCCGGCGATTTTTTGCTGGGTTTTTTCCGCCACGGCGGCAAAGACTTTCGGCTCCACCGGCTGTTGGCTCTTCGCCGTTTGCGGCACTGCCAACGCAGCCTGACTGGCCTCGGCAAAGCGTGCGGTCAGCTCGGCCAAGTCACGGCCTTCGCCGAGGAACTTGCCCTGGCCGTCTACGATTTCCAGGTTCATCCGCAAATGACTTTCGACCTGCTGCGAGGCTTCGGCCCAGGCTTCATCGCTGACCCGTGCCCCGGTCATGCGCAGCAACTCGCGCCCCAGGGCCAGAGGCAATGAGCCCTCGGCAAACGTGATGCGCTGCAAGGCGGCTTTGATGAAGTCCGGCACCGGCACGAAATTCTTGCGCAGGGCCTTGGGCAGGTTGCGCACCAACGCAATGCACTTGGCCTCGATTACGCCTGGCACCAGCCATTCCAGACGTTCCGGCGGCAGCATCGGCAACAGCGGTGCCGGCACACGCAAGGTCACGCCATCGCGTGGATGGTTGGGTTCGAAGTGATAACTCAGCGCCAGTTCCAGATCGCCGATGTGCAGGGTGTCCGGGTAATGCGCGGCGGTGACTTCGCTGGCTTCGCGGGCCAGCACGTCTTCTTCGCGCATGATCAGCAGCTGCGGATCTTTCTGGCTGTTGACCCGGTACCAACTGTCGAAGGTCGCGGTCTGGTGAATCTCTGCCGGCAGTCGCGCATCGTAGAAGGCGAACAGGGTTTCTTCGTCAGCGAGGATGTCGCGGCGGCGCGCCTTGGCTTCCAGTTCGTCGAGCTGTTCCAACAACTGTGAATTAGCAGACAAGCACTTGGCTTTGGATTGAATCTCACCACGCACCAAAGCTTCGCGGATAAACAACTCGCGGGACACCACCGGGTCGACCGGCCCGTAATGCACCGGCCGGCGTCCGACCACGATCAGCCCGAACAGGGTGATCTGTTCGAAAGCCACAACCTGACCGCGCTTCTTCTCCCAATGGGGTTCGAAGTGGTTTTTCTTGATCAGGTGCCCGGCCAGCGGCTCGATCCAGTCAGCGTCGATCTTGGCGACCATCCGCGCGTAAAGCTTGGTGGTTTCCACCAGTTCGGCGGTCATCAGCCATTGCGGACGCTTCTTGCCCAGGCCCGACGACGGGTGAATCCAGAAGCGTCGCTGACGGGCGCCGAGGTAATCGCCGTCTTCGGTTTTCTGGCCGATCTGGCTGAGCAAACCCGAGAGCACGGCTTTGTGCAGCTTAGGGTAATCCGCCGGCTCTTTGTTGAGGCTCAGCTGCATGTCGCGGCAGATCAGGCTCAACTGGCGATGGGAATCGCGCCACTCGCGCAGGCGCAGGTAATTGAGGAAATTCTTGCGGCACCAGTTGCGCAGCGGACTGGCCGTCAGGGCTTGGCGTTGTTCTTCAAAACCTCGCCACAGATTGACCAGCCCGGCGAAGTCCGAGTCCACGTCTTTCCACTGGGCGTGGGCCTGATCGGCGGCTTGCTGACGCTCCGGCGGACGCTCGCGCGGGTCCTGAATCGACATGGCACTGGCGACGATCAGTACTTCCTGCAAGCTGCCCAGTTTCGCCGCTTCCAGCAGCATGCGGCCCATGCGCGGGTCCACCGGCAGCCGCGCCAATTGCCGACCGAGTGGGGTCAGCTGACTGTTGCGGTCCACCGCCGAGAGTTCTTGCAGCAGGTTGAAACCGTCGCTGATGGCTTTGCCATCCGGCGGCTCGATAAACGGGAAATCGGTGATCTCGCCGAGGCGCAGATGAAGCATCTGCAAAATCACCGCCGCGAGGTTGGTCCGCAGGATTTCCGGGTCGGTGAATTCCGGGCGGCCGATGAAATCTTCTTCGCTGTAGAGGCGGATGCAAATGCCCGGTTCGACCCGCCCGCAACGGCCTTTACGCTGGTTGGCACTGGCCTGGGAAATCGCTTCGATGGGCAGGCGCTGAACCTTGGCGCGGTAGCTGTAACGGCTGATGCGCGCGGTGCCGCTGTCGATCACGTAACGAATGCCCGGCACCGTCAGCGAGGTTTCCGCGACGTTGGTTGCCAGTACGACTCGACGGCCTGGGTGCGACTGGAAAATCCGCTGCTGTTCGGCCGGCGACAGCCGCGCGTACAACGGCAGAATCTCGGTGTGTTTGAGCTGGGCCTTGCGCAGCATGTCGGCGGCGTCACGAATCTCGCGCTCGCCGGGCAGGAACACCAGGACGTCGCCGGGGCTCTTGCGCTCGCTGCGTTCGAACGCGGCAATTTCGTCGAGGGTGGCGAGAATCGCCTGATCCACGGTCAGGTCATCCTCGACACGGTTGCCCTCCTCATCCTGCTCCAGGGTCAGCGGGCGATACCAGGTTTCTACCGGGAAGGTGCGGCCGGAGACTTCGACGATTGGCGCATCGTCGAAGTGCTTGGAAAAACGCTCCAGGTCGATGGTCGCCGAGGTGATGATGACTTTCAGGTCCGGACGACGCGGCAGCAGGGTTTTTAGGTAACCGAGCAGGAAGTCGATGTTCAGGCTGCGCTCGTGGGCTTCGTCGACGATGATCGTGTCGTAGCGTTCGAGGTAGCGGTCGTTCTGGGTTTCCGCCAGCAGAATGCCGTCGGTCATCAGTTTGATCAGGGTGTTGGAATCGCTCTGATCCTCGAACCGCACCTGATAGCCGACCAGCGCGCCCAACGGCGTCGCCAATTCTTCAGCGACCCGGCTCGCCACGCTGCGTGCGGCGATTCGACGGGGCTGGGTGTGACCGATCAGGCCGTGTTGGCCGCGGCCGATTTCCAGGCAGATCTTCGGCAACTGGGTGGTTTTGCCCGACCCGGTTTCGCCGGCAATGATCAGCACCTGATGTTTTAGCAGCGCCGCTTTGATTTCGTCGCGCTTGGCGGCGATTGGCAGGCTGTCGTCGTAACGAATCACCGGCAGGCTGGCGCGCCGCGCCAACACCTGATCGCAGGACGCCTGCGTGCGCGTCACCCACTGAGCCAGTTTGGCCTCGTCAGGTTTTTTGCGCAGCTCAAGCAACTGCCGCCGCAGCCGGTGGCGGTCGGCGAGCATGGCGTGATCGAGGTTTTTCAGCAGTTTGTCGATGGAAGGCGATTCGTCAGTCATCAGGTACGCAAAAGTCGTCTAGTGGCGCAGGGGGCGGATTGTCGCAGATTTGCGCCCCCATGTGATCGTTCCCACGCTCTGCGTGGGAATGCAGCCCGGGACGCTCCGCGTCCCAAGAGCGGACGCAGAGCGTCCATTGAGGCATTCTCACGCAGAGCGTGGGAACGATCTCTTGAGGCTATTCGTTATCGAGGCCCTTGCGCCGATACGGAAACACATCAATCACCTTCCCCGCCCGAATCGCCTCCTGCAGCCCCTTCCAGTAATCAGCGTTGTACAACTCACCGTGCAACTGATCGAACAACTTTCGCTGCCCCGAATCGGCAAACAGAAACGGTGGAAATTCCTCGGGAAATACATCCAGTGGCCCGATCGAGTACCACGGTTCGGAGGCCATTTCGTCTTCCGGGGTGCGCGGTTGCGGGATGTGGCGGAAGTTGGCTTCGGTCAGGAAGCAAATCTCATCGTAGTCATAAAACACCACCCGACCGTGACGGGTGACGCCAAAATTCTTCAGCAACATGTCGCCGGGGAAAATGTTCGCTGCCGCCAGTTGCTTGATCGCCAGACCGTAATCCTCCAGCGCCTCGCGAACCTGCGCCTCGTTGGCGTGTTCCAGATAGAGGTTCAACGGCGTCATCCGGCGTTCGGTCCAGCAGTGGCGAATCAACACCGTGTCACCTTCCAGCGATACCGTGGACGCGGCCACCTCAAGCAATTCTTCCAGGCATGCCGGCTCGAACTTGCTCAACGGAAAACGGAAGTCGGCGAACTCCTGGGTATCGGCCATGCGCCCGACCCGGTCGACGCTTTTCACCAGGCGATACTTTTCGATCACCGTGGCGCGGTCGACGTTTTTCGACGGCGAGAAGCGGTCCTTGATGATCTTGAACACGGTGTTGAAGCCCGGCAGGGTAAACACGCTCATGACCATGCCGCGCACGCCGGGGGCCATGATGAACTGGTCGTCGGTGTTGGCCAGGTGATTGATCAGCGCCCGGTAGAACTCGGACTTGCCATGCTTGTAGAAGCCAATCGAGGTGTACAGCTCGGCGATGTGCTTGCCCGGCAGGATGCGTTTGAGAAAGCCGATAAATTCCGCCGGCACCGGCACATCGACCATGAAGTACGAACGGGTGAAGGAGAAAATGATCGACACCTCCGCCTCGTCGGTGATCAGCGCATCGATCTGGATGCCCCGGCCTTCGCGGTGCAGCAGCGGAATCACCAGTGGCCATTGATCGTCCTGGGTGTAAATGCGCCCCACCAGATAGGCGCCCTTATTGCGGTAAAGCACCGAGGAAAACAGCTCGACACTCAGTTCCGGGTCCTTGCAGACCCAATCCGGCAGGTTCTCGCGCAATTGTGCTTCGAGGCGGCGCAGGTCGCCGGACAAATCGGCGTAATCCTCGCTGAAGCGATAGTCGGAAAAAATGCTCGCAAGCATGCCGGACAACTGGCCATGGGGCTTGTAGGTGCGGGTTTGCGCCGCCCGGGCGCGGCGCAGGCTTGGCCGCGTGGTGTGGATGAACATGCAGCCGTCGCTGATCAGGTCGTGGCTGAACAGCCCGCAGAAAATCGAGTTGTACCAGGTCTCGGACAGTTCATCGTCGAAGCGCAGGTCGATCAGGCTGATATAGGCGCTTTTGACCAACGGCCAGCTGCTGACGTCCATCAGCACATCGGCGGCGAACGACTGATGCAGGCGCCCAACCGTTTCGCCGACTTTCTCTTCGTAGAGGTTGATCCGCGCCGCCGACGCGACTTGTGTCGTCTGCCACTGGGCCTGCTCGAAGCGGGCTCGAGCGCCGTCGGTGATCTGACGGAAATGCTCGCGGTAATCGTCAAAGCCATCGAGGATCATTCGGGCGATGTCGGCGGCTGGCCATTGCTGCGGCATAGGTAAAACCTCGGCGGCTGTTCTTGTCGTTGGAGCCTGAGCTTAGTGGCCCTGCGTGACGCAACGCAACCATTGCCTTGTGCCCTGACTGGCGCGACACTTGCGCGCCAATCAAGGAAGGAAAGTGCTGTGAACCCCGTCGATATCCTGCGTATGTTGTCACTTGCCGCCATCTGGGGGGCGAGCTTTCTGTTCATGCGCATTATTGCCCCAGTGATTGGCACAATCCCCACTGCTTTTTTCCGTGTATCGATTGCCGCTGTCGGGCTGCTGGTGATCGTCGGGCTGATGCGCATCAGCTGGGATTTCAAAGGCAAACTCAAGACGGTGATGCTGCTCGGGCTTATCAACTCCGGGATTCCAGCAACCCTCTATTCCGTGGCCGCCCAGGTGTTGCCGGCCGGTTACTCAGCGATTTTCAACGCCACCACGCCTTTGATGGGGGTGTTGATCGGAGGACTGTTCTTCCATGAAAAACTCACCGGCGCGAAGGTCTGCGGGGTGTTTCTCGGACTGTTCGGCGTCGGCATCCTCACCCGCGCAGGTCCGGTGGCGTTCGACATGGAACTGCTGATGGGCGCACTCGCGTGCCTGATGGCCACCACCTGCTATGGCTTTGCCGGGTTCCTCGCCCGACGCTGGCTCGACCATGCCGGCGGTCTCGACAGTCGCCTTTCGGCGTTGGGCAGCATGCTTGGCGCAACGTTGCTTTTGCTGCCGCTGTTCGGCTACAGCGTAATCAGCCAACCACCAGCGAGCTGGGGCGGCTGGAGCGTCTGGTTGTCGTTGCTGGGGTTGGGTTTGGGCTGCACCGCGTTTGCCTACATTATTTACTTCCGCCTGCTCAGCTCGATCGGCCCGGTGAAATCGATGACCGTGACCTTCATGATTCCGCCGTTCGGGGTGTTGTGGGGCGCGCTGTTGCTGAATGAGCCGCTGTCGATGGCGCACCTTTATGGCGGAGTATTGATTGCGGTGGCGTTGTGGCTGGTCTTGAAGCGGGCGGTGGTGAAACCGGTTGAAGTGGTTGCTCGGTAGTGCTGTTGGCAATGCCATCGCGAGCAAGCTCGGTCCCACAATGGATCGGTGTCACGACGAAGATCCAATGTGGGAACGGTGCCCGAAGCAATGCTTCGGGCCTTGTTTGACTCAAGCAGTTTTACGGAAGACGAACACCAGACCAATGATGATCAGCAGCATGCCGAGCATGCTCAATGCCGCCAGGCGGTTGCCAAAAATCAGGTAGTCCATCACCGCCGTCACCGCTGGCACCAGATAGAACAGACTGGTGACATTCACCAGATTGCCCCGGGCGATCAGTCGATACAGCAGCAGCGTCGCCAGCACTGATACCACCAACCCCATCCACAACACCGGCACGATGAACCCTGTGCTGTGTTCAACGTGAAAGGGCTGGAACGGTACGAAGATCCCGCAGAGCAACAGCCCCGCGAGGTACTGCACCGGCAGCGTGCCGAGGGGATTGTCGGTAATACGCTTCTGCATGATCGAGCCGAAGGTCATGCTCGCCAGCGCCAACAGACCGAAGAGCATTCCGGCCAACGACATACCGGCCAAACCGATGCCTTGGTAAACCACCATGATCAAACCGGCCAAACCTAGCGCCAGACCGAACATCCGGCTTATTGATCGGTGCCGCTCCATGATCACTACGGTGAGAATCGGTTGAACGCCCATGATGGTTGCCATCATTCCCGGCGTGACATTCAGGTTGAGGGCCAGCAGATAGAAAATCTGATAAGCCCCCAGCAACACCACGCCCGTGGCCATCGCATACAACATCGGCTTGCCGCCCTTGGGCAGTTTCAGCTTGAGCAACGGCATCAACAGCACCAGCCCGCACAAGGCGATGGCGAAACGAACCAGCAAAAAGGCAAAGGGAGACGCGTGGGCCAGGCCCCATTTAGAGAAGATCGCCCCGCTGCTCCACAGCAAAACGAACAGGCTCGTGGACGCCGCCGCGAGCGCGGATTTTTTCGAAAGGACAAACATGAATACCACCTGTAGTCAGGCAAAAAGCCAACTCAGCCGAAGCTGAAATTCAGTAGTTTTTTCAGGCGCTTTTCAGATGGGCACGGGAACAGCAGAAAAAAGCTGATCAGCCCGAAAAGCCAACGCCTGGCGGTGATACGACTGCGCACACCGGCGTGCTACTGACAGGTGGGGGGTAATGACTGATCTGCGCAGGCTGCTGATTCCCGCACGGCACGACGCCAGCGTTGACCGCTGAATCGACTACCGCATTGATGGGGGAAGCTGGCATGGGCTGATCTTTTTTGATGGGTGAAAGGGTGGTTCAGGAAACCACCGAGGGCCGACTATAACCAGCGTGTGACATGTATTGCAATGACTTGGACAAAGGGCCAGTAGCAGCTGTCGAGCTCCCGCGAGGCTGCGTTCGGCTGCGAAGCAGTCGTCAATCCGATCACCTTGATTTACCTGAAAAACCGCATTGGCTGATTTACGACTGCTTCGCAGCCGAACGCAGGCTTCGCCAGCTGCTACAGATCGCATTACGGCTTAACTGACTGGGGATGGCTTTTTGTGCAGAAACCGGTCTCAACCAAACAGCCAATACCCCAACAACGTCAACACCACCACCGCCAGCACCGGTCGCAATACGCGGTAAGCCTTGGGGTTACGACGCTTCCACTGTTTGACCATACCGCTGAATTTGTCGCTGAAGTTCTTGCTCCAGGCATAGGCCTGATTGATCCCGCCAACGCGTTCATCGTCAAGGTTCTGGGGTGCAGTGGCGCGCCCCAGCAAGCCGCTGATCCAGCGGTTGATACGGGTCATGAGGCGGTTGCTCATCGGTCGCTCGATGTCGCAAAACAGGATGACCCGGGTTTGCTCGGTTTCGTTCTTGACCCAGTGCACGTAGGTTTCATCGAACATCACGTCTTCCCCATCACGCCAGGCATAAACCTGACCATCGACGAAGATGCGGCAATGATCGGAATTCGGTGTCGACAGACCCAAGTGATAACGCAAAGAACCGGCGAACGGGTCGCGATGCGGGTTGAGGTGACTGCCACCGGGTAGCAGCGCAAACATGGCGCCTTTGATGTTGGGAATACTGCTGACCAACGCCACGGTTTTCGGGCACAAGGTTTCGGCCGACGGCAGGGGTTTGTCATACCACTTGAGGTAGAAACGCTTCCAGCCCTTCTTGAAGAATGAACCGAAACCGGCGTCGTTGTTCCTTTCGGCGGCGCGAATATAGCCCTCGTCGAACAAGTGCATGGCTTCATCGCGGATAACTTCCCAGTTGTCCCTGAGCACATCCAGTTCGGGGAACTTGCTGCGGTCCAGGTAGGGCTTGGATGGCACGCTGGAGAACAGGTACATCAGGGCGTTATAGGGTGCAAACAGGGCCGAGTGATTGACGAACTGACGCAGAACCGGCAAACGCGCCTTGCCACGCAAGTGCACATAGAGTGTGCTGCCGAGGAACAGCAACAACACCGACGCCTTCGCGACAAAGGGAAAGTTCATCTACAACTCCTTGATAGTAGGTAACTTTGCACAACGCCATTTACCCGACGTGGCAGTCGGCCATGATAAACACTACCGGCCTCGGGAAAAACCCGCATAACGCAACATTCAGTGTTAAGGATTACGCAATAAACACTTATTAACACAGGGTTCCTGAATGGGGGCTGACCCGAATCAACCCCTATGATAAGGAGGCTTGCCCCAATTCCTGTGGGAGCGTGGCTTGCCCGCGAAGAACGATGACGCGTAATACCTGACAAACCGCGGTGCATTCTTCGCGGGCAAGCCACGCTCCCACAGGATTTTCGTCGTTCACATTTCTTGACTTACCGGCACTGGGACTTGCTCCCGTTCGCCTGCAAAGCAATCGTAAATGTTATTGCTGATTCTCCTGTTCGGTAAACAGATCACTGAACAGCATGCTCGACAGGTAGCGTTCGCCAGAGTCGGGCAGGATCACCACGATGGTCTTGCCCTGCATTTCCGGGGTTTCGGCCAGCCGCACAGCCACTGCCATGGCAGCGCCGCATGAGATACCGCTCAAAATCCCTTCTTCCTGCATCAGCCGCAGGGCCATCGCCTTGGACTCATCGTCGCTGACCAGCTCCACCCGATCGACCATCGACAGATCCAGGTTCTTCGGCACAAAACCAGCGCCGATGCCCTGGATTTTATGAGGGCTCGGCTTGATCTCTTCCCCGGCCATCGCCTGGGTGATCACAGGAGATACCAGCGGCTCCACCGCCACCGAGATAATCGGCTTGCCCTGGGTATTCTTGATATACCGCGAAACCCCGGTAATGGTTCCACCCGTTCCGACGCCCGCTACCAGCACATCAACCGCGCCGTCGGTGTCGTTCCAGATCTCCGGCCCGGTGGTTTTTTCGTGGATGGCCGGGTTGGCCGGGTTTTCGAACTGCGCCGGCATGAAGTAGGTGGATGGATCACTGGCGAGGATTTCGGCGGCCTTCTCGATCGCGCCTTTCATGCCTTTGGCCGGTTCCGTCAACACCAGTTCGGCACCAAGGGCTTTGAGCACCTTGCGTCGTTCGATGCTCATGGACGCCGGCATGGTCAATACCAGTCGATAACCGCGGGCGGCGGCAACGAACGCCAGGCCGATGCCGGTATTGCCCGAAGTCGGTTCGATGATGGTCATGCCGGGCTTGAGTTTACCGCTGCTTTCGGCCTCCCAGATCATGTTCGCGCCGATCCGGCACTTGACCGAATAACCGGGGTTGCGCCCTTCGATCTTGGCCAGGATGGTGACACCGCGCGGGGCGATACGGTTGATCTGCACCAGCGGCGTATTGCCAATGGAATGGGCGTTGTCAGCATAAATACGGCTCATGGCTGGGTCCTTATACAGCGTTGAATTAACTGTCCAAGGTATGCCTGTTACCCGTGGTCGTCCAGTCAGTCGAACGTCCGCTTACCCCCGCAGTCAATCGCTTTATACCGCCAGAGATTTGCTGCCATGAAGCGTCGATACAGTTGGCCCCTGTGGACCCTCGCCGGCATCGTTCTGCTGCTGGTTGCCCTGCACATTGCCCTGCCCTACGTGGTGCGCGATTACCTCAACGAAAGATTGGCGAACATGGGTGACTACCGCGGGCAGATTACCGACGTAGACCTGGCCCTGTGGCGCGGCGCCTACAAAATCAATGGACTGAAAATCGTCAAGGTCAATGGCAAGGTTCCCGTGCCTTTCGTCAACGCGCCATTAATTGACCTCTCCGTCAGCTGGCACTCGCTCTGGTACGACCATGCCGTGGTGGGCGAGGCCCAGTTCGACAAACCCGAGGTGAACTTCGTCGACGGCGGTGCCAACAAAAAAAACTCCCAGACCGGTCAGGGCACCGACTGGCGGGCACAATTGGAAAAACTGCTGCCGATCACCCTGAATGAAGTTCGGATCAACGATGGCCGGATCACCTTTCGAAACTTCAATTCAAAACCGCCCGTAAACATGAATGCCACCCAGGTCAATGCGAGCATTTACAACCTGACCAATGTGGTCGACACCGAAGGGAAACGCGACGCCCGATTCGATGGCAAGGCACTGCTACTGGGACATGCTCCGCTGGAAACAACGGCAACCTTCGATCCGCTGAGCGACTTTCAGAGTTTCGAATTCCGCCTGCGCGCCAAGAACCTGGAACTCAAACGCCTGAACGACTTCGCCGCGGCCTACGGCAAATTCGACTTCAACGCCGGCCACGGTGATCTGGTCATCGAAGCCGAAGCCAACAAGGGGCAACTCACCGGCTACATCAAACCGCTATTGCGCGACGTCGATGTGTTCAATTGGCAACAGGACGTGGAAAACAAAAACAAAGGGATTTTCCGTTCCATCTGGGAAGCGCTCGTCGGCGGCACCGAGAACGTGCTGAAGAATCAGCCAAAAAACCAGTTCGCCACGCGGGTTCAGCTCAGGGGCAACGTGCATCAGCGGGATATCAGCGCATTCGAGGCGTTTTTGCAGATTTTGCGTAATGGTTTTATCGAGGCCTTCAATGCCCAGTACGAACGGCCCAAGCCGGATACGGACTGAGTCAAGATGTGACGCCCCATTCAGAGACTGAATAAGCCGTCTGCGTTCACAGTCGACCGGGCAGCGCGTTATAGTCGGGTACTACAATTATTGCGCCCCGCCCTGCCTCGTTCAGGTCGGCGTTACCGTTCGAGGATTAGCAGATGAAGTTCGAAGGCACCCAGGCCTACGTCGCCACCGATGACCTGAAGCTGGCGGTCAACGCCGCCATCACTCTGGAACGGCCACTGCTGGTCAAGGGCGAGCCAGGCACCGGCAAGACCATGCTCGCCGAGCAACTGGCCGAGTCCTTCGGCGCCAAGTTGATTACCTGGCACATCAAGTCCACCACCAAGGCGCATCAAGGTTTGTACGAGTACGACGCGGTCAGTCGCCTGCGGGACTCGCAGTTGGGTACGGAGAAGGTCCACGACGTTCGCAACTACCTGAAAAAGGGCAAGCTCTGGGAAGCGTTCGAGTCCGAAGAGCGGGTGATTCTGCTGATCGACGAAATCGACAAGGCCGACATCGAGTTCCCTAACGACCTGCTACAAGAACTCGACAAGATGGAGTTCTACGTTTACGAGATCGACGAGACCATCAAGGCTAAAAAGCGTCCGATCATCATCATTACCTCCAACAACGAGAAAGAGCTGCCGGATGCCTTCCTGCGCCGCTGCTTCTTCCACTACATCGCCTTCCCGGATCGCGTCACGATGCAACGGATCGTCGACGTGCATTATCCGAACATCAAGAAAGACCTGGTCAGCGAAGCGCTGGACGTGTTCTTCGACGTGCGCAAGGTGCCGGGCCTGAAGAAGAAGCCCTCGACCTCCGAACTGGTGGACTGGCTGAAACTGTTGATGGCCGACAACATCGGCGAAGCAGTACTGCGCGAGCGCGATCCGACCAAGGCCATTCCGCCACTGGCAGGTGCGTTGGTGAAGAATGAACAAGACGTGCAATTGCTCGAGCGTCTGGCGTTCATGAGCCGTCGCGGTACTCGCTAACAAAGGGCAATCGCCATGCTGCTCAACCTGTTCAATGAAATGCGCGCCGCCAAGGTGCCGGTCTCGGTGCGGGAACTGCTGGACCTGATCAACGCGCTGAAACAGCGCGTGACCTTCGCCGACATGGACGAGTTCTATTACTTGTCACGGGCGATTCTGGTGAAGGACGAAAAGCATTTCGACAAGTTCGACCGGGCGTTCGGTGCCTACTTCAATGGGCTGGAAAAGCTCGACGATCACCTCCAGGCGTTGATTCCGGAAGACTGGCTGCGCAAGGAATTCGAGCGTTCCCTGACCGATGAAGAGCGGGCCGCGATCCAGTCCCTCGGCGGCCTGGACAAGCTGATCGAAGAGTTCAAGAAGCGCCTGGAAGAACAGAAAGAACGCCATGCCGGTGGCAACAAATGGATCGGCACCGGCGGCACCAGCCCGTTCGGCTCCGGTGGCTTCAACCCGGAAGGCATTCGGGTCGGCGATGCCGGCAAGCGTCAGGGCAAAGCGGTGAAAGTCTGGGATCAGCGCGAATACAAGAACCTCGACGATTCGGTAGAACTGGGCACGCGCAACATCAAGGTCGCCCTGCGTCGCTTGCGTAAATTTGCCCGTCAGGGCGCAGCGGAAGAACTGGACATCGATGGCACCATCGACCATACCGCGCGCGATGCCGGGTTACTGAACATCCAGATGCGTCCGGAGCGCCGCAACACCGTCAAGTTGCTGCTGCTGTTCGACATCGGCGGTTCGATGGACGCCCACGTGAAGATCTGCGAAGAGCTGTTCTCGGCCTGCAAGACCGAGTTCAAACATCTGGAGTACTTCTACTTCCACAACTTCATTTATGAATCGGTGTGGAAGAACAACATGCGCCGTACCTCCGAGCGCACCGCCACCCAGGACCTGCTGCACAAGTACGGCGCTGACTACAAAGTGATCTTCATCGGCGACGCCGCCATGGCGCCCTATGAAATCACCCAGGCCGGTGGCAGCGTCGAACACTGGAACGAAGAAGCCGGTTACGTGTGGATGCAGCGCTTCAAGGAAAAGTACAAGAAGCTCATCTGGATCAACCCGTACCCGAAAGACACCTGGGGCTATACCTCATCGACCAATATCGTGCGGGATTTGATTGATGATCAGATGTATCCGCTGACGTTGCGGGGGTTGGAGGAAGGGATGCGGTTTTTGTCCAAATAATCTCTGTTGTCTGGACTGACGCCATCGCGGGCAAGCCCGCTCCCACAAGGATTAGCATTGTTCACACATTTGTGAGCACCACGTACCCTGTGAGAGCGGGCTTGCCCGCGAGCTTTTAGCGGCCTGAAAACCGCCGCAAATACTCGACATGTTCGCGATGCGCCACATCCTGCACCACCGGCTTCAACCGCACCTTAGCCCCCGGCAAACACTGCGCCAACCGCGCCAATGCCAACGGCGTCAACGCCCCCAGTCGCGGATAACCGCCTATGGTCTGCCGATCATTGAGCAGCACAATCGGCTGCCCGTCCGGTGGCACCTGAACCGCGCCCAGCGGGATGCCTTCGGAAATCATCGGCTTGCCCTGATACTGCAACGCCGTTCCCAACAGGCGAATGCCCATGCGGTCAGCGCGGCTGTCGAGGGTCCAGGTGCTGTTGAACGCGTCGAACAAACTCTGTCCACTGAACTCGCCAATCTGTGCACCTAGCACCAGCTCCAGCGGCGCATTGAGTTTGAAATCCGGCACTTGTTCAGGCGCCAACTCCCGCAGCAGTAGCAACGAGCTCCCCGAGTAGCTCAACTGCGCATCTTTGGCCAACGCCCGACCCATGCCATCCAGCCCACCGAGTTCCTCACGGACCACCGTTGCGCTACTGCCCAACACCTTTGGCGCATCAAATCCGCCCGGGACCGCCAAATAAGCCCGAGCGCCAAGCAGCGGCTGAGTGAATTGCAATTGCTGACCTTTGTTTAGCCTGAAACTGCGCCACGGTGCCAATGCCTCGCCATCCACCTGCGCCCCCAGATCTGCCCCGGCCAACGCCAGCACGCAATCTTCCTGGGCAATGACCGTAAACCCGCCGAGGGTGATTTCGACCACCGATGCATCCAGCCCATTGCCCAGCAGCCAATTGGCCCACGACATCGATCGCCAATCCGCCGCGCCGCCCTGGGTCACGCCCAGATGCCGCACGCCAAACCGCCCGGCGTCCTGCAACAGGCACAGCGGTGTACTTGCTGCAATCGTCAGTCGGCTCATGCCAGGGCCTCCAACGGCGTGTCATCACCGCCCAGATTGATGAACTCGGCATGGCTGATCGCTTCGAAGCGCACGGTGTCGCCTGGTTGCATCAGGCTGTAGCCGTCGCGCTCGCGGTCGAACAATTTGGCCGGGGTACGGCCGATCAGGTTCCAGCCGCCGGGGGACACCACCGGATAGGCCGCGGTCTGGCGTTCGGCGATGCCGACACTGCCGGCCGCCACTTTTTTGCGCGGAGTATTCAGACGCGGTGCAGCCAATATTTCGTCCACCAATCCCATGAAAGCGAACCCCGGTGCGAAGCCCAATGCGAACACCTGATACTCGTGTTCGCTGTGGCAGCGGATCACCTCTTCCACCGTTAATCCGCTGCGCTGAGACAGTAACGTCAGTTCCGGGCCGACACTCAGGTCATACCAGACCGGCAACACATGGCATTTACCGCTGGCCCGAGCGTTGGGCGACAGATCGATCAAGGCTTCAGCGATCAATTCCCGCGCCTGGGCCGGATTCAGTGCCAGCAAATCATAATGCACCATCAACGTCGTGTAAGACGGCACCAGATCGATCAAATGGCGGGCGAACGCTGCTCGCAGACGCTCGCTGGCCGCGAGCATCCAGGGCATGTTGGCCTCGCTGATTTCATCGAACAGACGCACCATCAGGCAATCCAGCGCCACCACTTCTACCCGTGGGTTCATGATGCGCTCTGCTGATTCAAGGCTTCGCGAATGCGCTGCACGGCAGCCACCGAACTGGCGTTGTCGCCGTGTACGCAAAGGGTGTTGGCCTGCAAATGCAAGGCACTGCCATCGCTGGCCGTAAGATTGTCACCGCGGGCAATGATCAATGCCTGTTCGATGATTTTCTCGGGGTCGTGATGCACGGCGCCCGGCAGTTGCCGCGAGACTAGCCTGCCTGCGCTGTCGTAAGCGCGATCGGCGAAGGCTTCGAACCACAACGTCACGCCATATTCATCGCCGAGTTGCTGCGCGGCGCTGTTGTCGCGGGTCGCCATCAGCATCAACGGCAATGTCCGGTCGTAGGCTGCCACGGCCTGAATCACCGCGCGCAGTTGCGCCGGGTTGGCCATCATGTCGTTGTACATCGCGCCGTGGGGTTTGACGTAACTCACCCGCCCACCCTGCGCCCGGCAGATGCCGTCAAGGGCGCCGATCTGGTAATGCAACAGGTCCTGCAGTTCCTGGGCGGTATAAGCCATGGATCGGCGACCGAACCCCACCAGATCCTGATAGGCCGGGTGCGCGCCAATCTGCACGCCGTGGCTCAGGGCCAGGCTGACGGTCTTGCGCATGATGCTCGGGTCGCCGGCATGGAAGCCACAGGCGATGTTGGCGCAGTCGATGAAGGGCATGACCTCGGCGTCCAGACCCATGGTCCAGTTACCGAAACTCTCGCCGATGTCGCAGTTCAATAGCAGGCGGTTCACGGTGAACACTCCTGTAGGCTTTTATCTTCTTAACTGAAGGACATTGCCCCTCAGATTATCAGTTAGCGGATGTTCGGTTATTGAGCGTCGAGTTGCCTGCCACGGGTTTCCGGCAGGCTCAGGGCCGCCAGGATCACTACCCCGTAGGACACCGCCGCGAAGGCCCCGATTCCCACGCTCAGTGGCACCTTCTGGCTGAGCAAGCCGATCAGCAGCGGAAACAATGCCGCCAGCGCCCGACCGATGTTGTAGCAAAAACCCTGGCCCGAGCCGCGAATCCGTGTCGGAAACAGCTCGGTCAAAAACGCGCCCATGCCGCTGAAGATCCCCGAAGCGAAGAAGCCCAAGGGGAAACCCAGCCAGAGCATCACACCATTGCTGACTGGTAACTGGGTGTACAGCAGAACAATGGTGAACGAGCCGACGGCGAACAGAATGAAGTTCTTTTTACGACCAAGGATGTCAGTCAAATACGCACTGATCACGTATCCGACGTAGGACCCGACGATCACCATCGCCAGATAACCGCCCGTGCCGAGTACGCTCAAGCCCCGTTCGTTTTTCAGAAACGTCGGCAGCCAGGAAGTGATCGCGTAGTAACCGCCGAGCGCGCCGGTGGTCAGGATCGACGCGCGGATCGTGGTGAAAAGGATGCCGGGGGCGAAGATTTCGTAGAATTTGGCGGGGTTGCTTGGCTCTTGTTTGGCCTTGGCTTCACGATAGATTTCCGGGTCTTTCACCAAGCGACGGACGAAGATCACGAAAATCGCCGGCACGATGCCGAGGATGAACAATGCCCGCCAGGCGTCTTCCGGTGGCAACACCGAAAACAGCAGCGCATACAGAATCGCCGTCAGTCCCCAACCCAAAGCCCAACCCGATTGCACCATGCCGACGGCTTTGCCACGGTCCTTGGCGCGGATCACTTCGCCGATCAGCACCGCGCCAGCGGTCCATTCACCGCCGAAGCCGAAGCCCATCAAGGTGCGTGCAATCAGCAGTTGTTCGTAGTTCTGGGCGAAGCCACAGAGGAACGTGAAGAAGGCGAACCAGAGCACCGTCAGTTGCAGCGTGCGCACCCGACCGATGCGGTCGGAGAGAATCCCCGCCACCCATCCACCGATGGCCGAGGCGATCAGGGTGCTGGTGTGGATCAGCCCGGCCTGGCCGGTGGTGATGCCCCACATGGCAATCAGGGTCGGCACCACGAAGCTGAGCATCTGGGTGTCCATGCCGTCCAGGCCATAGCCGATCTTGCAGCTCCAGAACGTGCGACGCTCCTGTTTATTGATGTTGCGATACCAGTCGAAAGGTCCCGGGCGAGCCGTGGTCTTGGGGATATCGAGGGTGTCGGGCGCACTCATGGCAAATCTCCGCGCAATTTTATTGGTATTGTTCTGAGCCCCGACGACGCCTATCGTGGGAACCGGATGGCCTGATTTTTGGGCGGTTGGCCCTGCTGCGTCCAACTAATAAAAACCCGCCCTAGACATAAGAAAAACTTTATCCACGAGCCGCCCCCATGAACCTGAAGTTTCTCGAGACCTTTGTCTGGGTCGCCCGTCTCAAGAGTTTTCGCCTGACGGCCGACAAGCTCTTCACCACACAGGCATCGATTTCCAGCCGTATCGCCGTGCTCGAAGGCGAGCTCGGGGTGAAGCTGTTCCTGCGCGATTCTCGCGGCGTGAGCCTGACGCCCGAAGGCCTGAAAGTGCTCGAATATGCCGAGCAGATGATGGACACGATGCAGGCGCTCAAGCATTCGATCGAGACGCGCTCAAGCAAGGCCGGGCGGGTCCGGATCGGCGTCATGGACACCGTGATCCACACCTGGCTCAGCCCGTTGGTGGCGCAAATGATGGATCACTACCCACTGGTGGAAATCGAACTGGTGGCCGATACCGCGCTCAACCTCTGCGATCAGCTGCAAAAAGGCTTTCTCGATCTGATCCTGCAAACCGACCTGCTGCGCCAGGAAAGCGTGCGCAGCCTGGAGCTCGCCAGTCATCCGATGGGCTGGATCGTGGCCAGTAATTCCATCTACAACCGCGAGTATTCAGGTGTCGCCGATCTGGCGCGGGAGCGGATCATCACCTATTCGAAAAACTCCCATCCTCACCAGGACATCTTGAGCCTGATGCAGGCCAACGGGATCATGGCACCACGGCTGAACTGTGTGAATTCAGTGTCGGCGATTACCCGATTGCTGAGGGACGGCTTCGGCATTGGCGCGTTACCGCCGGTGTTGGTCGCCGAGGAGTTGGCGCGGGGGGAATTGACCTTGCTGGCCATAGATCAACGACCGCCGAACTTGCAGGTGGTGGTGTCGTGGCGGGTTGGCGTGGAGTGGGTCGAAGAAATCGTGGCGCTGTGTCAGCAAGTCGTGGAGCGCTATGCGCATAAAGTGGGCGAGCAGTACATCGTCTTGAGCAAGCCTTCGGTTTGATCGTTCCCACGCTCCGCGTGGGAATGCAGCCCGGGACGCTCCGGGTCCCATTTAAAGCCGAACGCAGAGCGTCCGTTGAGGCATTCCCACGCAGAGCGTGGGAACGATCATCGACTCAAAGACCGCGCAAATCGCGCTCTTCGATCGGCCGGCTCTGGCGCAAACGCTTGCCGCCCAGCACCACCCAGTCAATCAGTCGGAACAGGCATTCAATGCCGAACGACAGCAGCAACGCGCCGCTCATGCCCCAGATCATCGCTTCCGGTGTCAGCAGGATCTGATAGCTGTAGCCGTTCCAGGTTTCCTTGCGAATATCCGGGTCGGCGGCCAGGGCCACTTGCAGGACGCGGATGTACCACGGGCCCTGCATGGCCTGGAATTGCTTGTCGAGGGCCAGTTGACGGGTGAGCAAGGTGCTCAGGCTGTCGGCATCGCTGCGAAAGATCGGGTCTTCGCTGGCACGGTAATGGGCCACGAGCGCCTGCATATCACCCTTGAAAAATTGATTGGCGGTGCCCTGAAAACCGCTCAAACCGGTCTGCGCCTCGATCAGATGCGCCTCGACCCGCTTGGCATAATCACTGATGAATCCAGGCACCTGGACACCGATCAACAAGCCCGCCGCGAACAACACCAGCCGAAGATAACTGAGCAACATGGGGGAGAGATCCTTATTCGGTCTTGCCCTGGCTGACGCATTCACCGCGTCGCCAGAGGCTCCATTGGCCCGGTTCGTAGCGGGTCCAGGTTTCGTTTTCGGTCAAGGGTTCGGTAGCAATTACCGTGACCACATCATTGGGTGTGGTTTCGGCCTGGAAGTCGACGATCACATCGACGTCCTTCAAACGCGCCGGGCCGAACGGTGCACGGCGGGTGATCTGCGCCAGTTTGCTCGAGCAGTAGCAGAACAGCCAGTCACCATCGCTGAGCAAGCAGTTGAACACGCCTTTGCTGCGGTACTCGGCGCAGGCGGCCACCAAGTCTGGCAACAGCGCTTCGATGTCTACCGGCTCGGGGAACGCAGCGCGTACCCGATTGAGCAAATCGCAAAACGCCGCTTCGCTGTCGGTATCGCCAACGGGGCGGTAAAAACTGGCGGTCGGATTGAAATCGGCCAATTGGCCGTTGTGGGCGAAACACCAGTTGCGCCCCCACAACTCGCGCACAAACGGGTGAGTGTTGGACAGGCAGACCTTACCGACGTTGGCCTGGCGAATGTGCCCGATCACCACTTCGCTTTTGATCGGATAGCGCTGCACCAGGTTCGCCACTTCCGACTCGCTGCTCGCCGCCGGGTCCTGGAACAGCCGCAGGCCACGGCCTTCATAAAAAGCGATGCCCCAACCGTCACGGTGCGGCCCGGTGCGACCGCCGCGCTGCATCAGCCCGGTGAAGCTGAACACGATATCGGTCGGGACATTGGCGCTCATGCCCAATAACTCACACATGCTCGGACTCTCGATTCAGTACAGGGGCACGATTACAGACGTGGTTCGACCCGCAAACGCTGCGGGTTGCTCGGCACCGGTGGCCGACCGTAACGATCATCGCCGGCACCGCCGAAAGGCTGATCGTCGTCAGGCTCGTCGGCCCGCGCCGCTGCCTTGGCGGCAGCCGCCTGTTCCTTGCGAGCTTTGGAGGCGCGCTCGATGGGAAAACGGATGGCCACGAACACCAGGTATATGCCGAAGACAATCATGCCGTACATGAACAGATCGGAAACCGCGCGCCAGGCGTTGTTGCCGACCTTGAACAGCAAGTCGAGGGCAGTAATAGCGATGGACGGGGCGACCTTTTCTTTCACCGGGTCGATGATGGTCGGGCTGAACAGCAACACCGCCACCAGCAGCCGCAGCGGCTCACGCAGCCAACGCCACATCCAGCGGGTGATGCGCATCCACACCAACAGGCAGCCTAAAGCGGCAAAGGCGTAGAGGCCCCAAGCGATCAGATAGTCGTTCTCGGTCATGGTGTCCATGGCAAGGCAGGCAAAGAGGCGCTTATAGTAACGACTTTTCGCACGTCAGGCTTGTCCCAATACCAGTCGGGCAAGACACAGACCCTGTGGGAGCGAGCTTGCTCGCGATGAGGTCAGTACATTCAACATCAATGTTGTCTGGCAGTCCGCCATCGCGAGCAAGCTCGCTCCCACAGGGTCTGCAGAGGCATCAAGATTTGCATGTCGCCTGCAAAACCCTATTCCGTACATTGTTCGAGAGCCATTCATGCCCCTATCCGCCAACGTCAACAGCGCTCCGATTGCCCACAAGACCGACGGTTGCGACCCGTATGCCTGGCTGCAGGAGCGCGACACCGACGCGGTGCTCGATTACCTGAAAGCTGAAAACCGCTATCAAGAGGCGCAAACCGCCGATCAGGCCGGGCTGCGCGAAACCCTGTTCGACGAGATCAAGGCGCGGATTCTCGAAACCGATCTGTCGCTGCCCTCGCCCTGGGGCCCGTACCTGTATTACACCCGCACCACTGCCGGCGACGAATACGCCCGTCACTACCGCTGCCCGCGTCCGGCCGATGGCAGCCTGCAGATTGACGAAAGCCAGGAACAACTGCTGCTTGATCCGAACGTACTGGCCAAGGGTGGCTTCTTTTCCCTGGGCGCGTTCAGCATCAGCCCGGACCACCAGCGTCTGGCCTACAGCATCGACTCCAGCGGCGAAGAGATTTACACGCTGTTCGTGAAGGAATTATCCAGCGGCCGCGTCAGCGAACTGGAGTTCCAGGACTGCGACGGCAGCATGACCTGGGCCAACGACAGCCTGACGCTGTTCTTCGGCGAACTCGACGACACCCATCGCCCGCACAAACTGTTCCGCTATCGGCTGGACGGCACCGCGGCCGAAGAAGTGTTCCATGAGCCAGACGGCCGATTCTTCCTGCATTGCTACCGCTCAAGCTCAGAACGGCAACTGCTGTTGTCGCTGGGCAGCAAGACCACCAGCGAAGTCTGGGTGCTCGATGCTTCGCTGCCGCATCAGGCCTTTACCTGCCTGGCGCCGAGGGTTGAAGAGCATGAGTACGATGTCGACCACGGTAAACTCGATGGCGAGTGGACGTGGCTGATCCGCACCAACCGCGACGGCATCAACTTCGCCCTCTACCAGGCCGCCGATACTGGCATCGTGCCGACCGAAGCCGACTGGCAGAACCTGATTCCCCACAACGACACCGTGATGCTTGAAGGCATGAGCCTGAACGCCGAGGCCATGACCCTGAGCCTGCGTGAAGGTGGCCTGCCGATCATCGAAGTCCGCCCACGGGACTTGGTGCCCTATCGCGTGCAATTGCCGGACGCGGCCTACAGCCTGCATGTGCAGAACAGCCTGGAATTTGTCAGCGACCGGATCCGTCTGCGCTACGAAGCCTTGAACCGTCCAGCGCAGATCCGCCAACTGATTCTGACCACCGGCGAGCAGAAAGTCCTCAAGGAAACCCCGGTGCTCGGCCCGTTCGACGCCGATGCGTACGTCAGCCAGCGGCTTTGGGCGACGGCACCGGACGGTACGCAAGTGCCGATCAGCCTTGTGGTCAAACGCGAGTTCCTCGGCAAGCCGACGCCGCTTTATTTGTACGGCTACGGCGCCTACGGCGAAAGCCTCGACCCGTGGTTCTCCCACGCGCGCCTGAGCCTGCTGGATCGCGGCATGGCGTTTGCCATCGCGCATGTACGCGGTGGCGGTGAGCTGGGCGAAGCCTGGTACCGCGCCGGCAAGCAGGAACACAAGCACAACACTTTCAGTGATTTCATCGCTTGCGCCGAACACCTGATCGCCAACGGCTTCACCACCCCATCACAGCTGGCGATCAGTGGTGGCAGCGCCGGTGGCTTGCTGATCGGCGCGGTACTCAATCAGCGGCCGGAGCTGTTCGGTGCGGCGATTGCCGAAGTGCCGTTCGTCGATGTGCTCAATACCATGCTCGACCCGGAACTGCCGCTGACCGTCACGGAGTACGACGAGTGGGGCAACCCGCAAGAGCCGGACGTCTATGATCGGATCAAGGCCTACGCCCCGTACGAAAACGTCACCGCGCAAGCTTATCCGGCAACGCTGGTAATCGCCGGCTACAACGACAGTCGCGTGCAGTACTGGGAAGCGGCCAAGTGGGTGGCGAAATTGCGCGCGACCAAAACCGACACCAACGCCCTGTTGCTCAAGACTGAATTGGGTGCCGGGCATGGCGGGATGAGCGGTCGTTATCAGGGATTACGTGACGTAGCCCTCGAATACGCATTTGTTTTCAAGGTTTTGGGCATCGCCTGAGGAACTTGGCCCGGCGTCCCGGTCTTAACACCAGACACCGGGGCCCCGAAACCACACACATTTCCTGTGGGAGCGGGCTTGCCCGCGATGACGATGTCACAGCCAATGTTGATATTGAATGTGATGGCCTCATCGCGGGCAAGCCCGCTCCCACAGGGGATGATGGGTGACTGAAGCCCGGAACAGACACAGACACAAGAAAAAGACCGTGACGACATGTCAGAACCGACCTTACTGAACAAAGAAATTCGCGACTGGCTGATGGACTGCGGCCTGTTCGATCAACTGCTGCCGGCAGACTTCGTGGCGGCTTCGGGCTACTTCAGCATCAGCACCATTGCCGAAGGCGAAGAGATTTTCCATGAGGGCGATGCCGGCAGTTTCATGTGCATCATCCACACCGGCCAGGTCGCGGTGCAGAAGACCAACAGCGACGGGCAACGGGTGACCATGGCCACCTTGCGCAGCGGTCGGGCGTTCGGCGAAATGGCCGTGCTCGATGGCGAGCGGCGCTCAGCCAGTTGCGTGGCCGCGAGCAATTGCCAGTTGCTCAACCTGGGCAAGGACTCCCTGGAAAAGATGCTCAACGACGCGCCAAAGATCGCCGCGAAGATCATCCGCGCCCTCGCCGTCTCCCTCTCCAAACGCTTGCGCATGGCCGATGGGCAACTGCTCTCGCAACAAGTTTAGCCACCCGGCGTTTTGATTTTCGTCGTGCTCGGCTCAAGGCCCGGCAAGGTCTGGTCCTTGGGTGGATTGGGCATTTCGATTGGCGGTAACAGCGGTGGCCCGCCGCTACCGGTTTTGGGCACGCTGGTCGGGGTGATCTGCGGATACGGCGTCGGAGTGGCGGTGCCGGGTGAACCGGGCATCGGCGCGGGGCTGGTGGGGATGGTTTGCAGCTCTTGGGCCTGCACTGCAGTTATCGAGAGCGCGGCCAAGGCAATGACCGTTAGAATGGTGCGCTTCATCAATGGCTCCGTTGGCCTTGTTGTCTTTTTGCAGGCTACTCCCAACTGCGCGTGTTTGCCTTCCTCCGTATGTCAATTTCTGCTCAAGAGAGCCCCATGAAACGTTTCGTTCTGCTCGACACCACCCCCATCCCTGAAAACGGCGGTGCCCTGTGCCTGTTCGAATACGGCGAGGACTTCGTCATCAAGATTCAGGGCGGTGATGGCGGGCAGTTGATGAACACCCGCATGCACGGTTCTGAAGATGCGCTGGCCGAAATCCCCTGCCGCAAGGTCGCCGGTCGGCCGAATTCGCGGGTATTGATCGGTGGCCTGGGCATGGGCTTCACCCTCGCCTCGGCGCTCAAGCACTTGGGTAAAACGGCTGAAGTGGTGGTCGCCGAACTGGTACCCGGCGTGGTGGAGTGGAACCGCGGGCCACTGGGCGAGAAAGCCGGCAACCCACTGCTCGACCCGCGCACGGTGATCCGTATGGAAGATGTGGCCAAAGTGCTACAAGCCGAGCCGCAAGGTTTCGATGCGATCATGCTTGACGTCGACAACGGTCCCGAAGGCCTGACCCAGAAGGCCAACAGCTGGCTCTATTCCGCAGGAGGCCTGAGCGCCTGCGCCAAGGCCCTGCGACCAAAAGGCGTACTGGCGGTGTGGTCGGCCAGCGCCGACCGGCAGTTTTCCGACAAGCTGAAAAAAGCCGGTTTCAAGGCCGAGGAAGTGCAAGTCTTCGCCCACGGCAACAAGGGTACCCGCCACACCATCTGGATTGCCGAAAAGCTCAAGGGCTGAGCTAAACTCACGTCATAACCGTCATTAGTCTTTTACAAAGGTGAACCCATGAGTTCGTCCACCCCAACCAATACGTCGAAGCTGGACCGCATCCTTGCCGACAACCAGCGTGACAAGGAAATGGGTTACCGCGATAAGGCCCTGAAGATGTACCCGCACGTGTGCGGCCGCTGCGCCCGTGAGTTCTCCGGCAAGCGCCTGAGCGAACTGACCGTGCACCACCGCGACCACAACCACGACAACAACCCTCAGGACGGCTCGAACTGGGAGCTGTTGTGCCTGTATTGCCACGACAACGAACACTCGCGGTATACCGATCAGCAGTATTTCGACGAAGGCTCGCTGAGTACGCCGAAGATCGCCAAGGCGACGCACAACCCGTTTGCGGCGTTGGCCGGGTTGATGAAGAAAGAAGACTGAAGATCTTCAGTGCCTGAACCGGCCCCATCGCGGGCAAGCCCGCTCCCACAGTGATTGGCGGTGAGCACAGATGTTGTGTACGCCGCAGCCCCCTGTGGGAGCGGGCTTGCCCGCGATTGCATTTGTCCGGGCACCACCAATCTCAAACTGAACACCCCTCCCCCAATCCCCGTATAATCGCCGTTTTTTCCCCGAAGGCACCCCGCTCGTGGCAGACAAACGGTACAGCTGCATTGGTTTGTATAACCCCAAATCACCGGAAAACGTCGGTTCGGTGATGCGCGCCGCCGGCTGCTATGGCGTGGCGTCGGTTTTCTACACCGGCAAACGTTATGAACGCGCCGCCGATTTCGTCACCGACACCAAGAAAGTCCACTACGACATTCCGCTGATCGGCATCGACGACCTGAAGAAAATCCTGCCCCTGGGCTGTGTGCCGGTCGCGGTCGAACTGGTCGACGGCGCCCGCTCGCTGCCGGAATACACGCACCCGGATCGCGCCCTCTACATCTTCGGCCCCGAAGACGGTTCGCTGGATAAAGAAATCCGCGACTGGTGCGAAGACGTGGTCTACATCCCGACCACCGGCTGCATGAACCTGGCGGCTACCGTCAACGTCGTGCTGTACGACCGCATGGCCAAGGGCAACAACACCCGCTCCGGGCCGAAATTCCGCTGAATTGCCGCATATTCGATGGAACAAGCCGCTCGCCCAGACAGTCAGCTAAATATCTATTGCTGAAGCAACCCTTCCCTGCCTGGAGACAGATCATGCGCGAGTTCAATCCTGTAGAACGTATCGAAACCACCCCGTTCCAGAGCCTTTCCGAACAGAACGTTCATGGTTGGGAACGCGCCGGCTCCCTGGCGGGTGGCGTGGTCATGCTGAGCAAGGGCCTGCGACGCGGCGGCGTGTTCGGATTGATTGAAATAGCCATCGGCGGCATGGCCCTGGCCCGGGGCATCACCGGGCATTGTTCGGCGAAACGCCTGTTGGAAAAGAACCGTCAGGACATGAAAAACGCACGCGCAAGGATCGAGCGCGCCGGGGATGAGCTGGCCCGCATGAAAGCCAATGCTGAAGCGGCGACCAGCACGGCGACCGTGACGGGTAATGATTCGTTGAACTCGCCGAAGGCTGGGGTCTGATCCGGAATCGATGCTGAGGCTTAGGGCCTCTTCGCGGGCAAGCCCGCTCCCACAGTAATTGGCGGTGTTCACACTGTTGTGTACGCCACAAATCCTGTGGGAGCGGGCTTGCCCGCGATGGCGGTGCTACTGAAGCAACCCGGTCTCGAGCACCCTGGAAGACTCGCCAATAACGCTTTCCGCGAGCTGAATGAATGCCTTGGTATCCACACTTTCCAAATGCATCGCCCCACGCAACACATCATCCAGCGAGCGCTTGTTGCGGGTTTTCAGGCGAATCTCGCGGTCCAGTTCCTGTAGCAACACCACCGCTTTGGCCACCTGTGCCGGGTTGATCTGCTCACCGCGCAACGTGCTGACCTTCTGGCTGTCCTTGGTCAACTTGCTGTGCAGGCTTTCATACCGCTCATCACTCATGCCGCCTGCGCGGCGCACCAGTTCGATGGCGTAATACTCGGCAAACCCTTCGCTGATCCAGTCGCTGCGCTGGTTGTCGTTGATCCGCCCGAACACTTGAGCCAATTCACGCACCAGCGCACTGGTGCCGCTTTCGCTGACCAGCGGCAGCCGCGTGTTCAGGTAGATCGATTCACGCGCGGCCAGACTGCCGCGCCACATTGGGTCGTTGCCGCCGACAATCAGCAGCTTGTTGGGATGACGCGGAAAAACTGCCTGCACTTGCGGCCAGACAAAGGTCAGCAACGTCAGCACGTCCATGCGGCGCATGCCCTGCCCCTGAGGCGAGGTGACGGTGACTTCGGTTTCTCCCAGTCGCGTGCGACGGCTGCCGAGGTGGCCGGCGAGCATCCAGCCAGTGGGACGGTCGAACAGGCGCGAGACGTTGTCGATCCGGAACGTGTTCTTGCCGATCCGCGGCCAGGCGGTTTCGACGCTTTTCCAACCGGCGGGCAATTCGAATTCAAGGCGTGAAACCAGTTCGATGCCGTCCTGCTGATCGAGCTTGGCCGCGGGCACCAGGTCATCACCGCGCATCAGCGCCCAGCTCGGGGTCATGCGGGAGTCGAAGCTGCCGTTTTTGCGTCCATGACTGATGCGCACTCGGTAGGTCAGGCTGGCCTTGTCGGCGGTCGGGCGCCAGACGCCACGGGCCTGTTTGCCGGGTGTGAGTTGCCATTGGCCATCGGCCTTGAAATCACTGTAGTGACTGCCGTCGCCCAAGTCGAAATCCAGACTGCGCACCGCCGAGCCCTGGGCCAGGGTCAGGCGCACTTCGGCCTGATCGCTTTGCGGCAACAGGCGCACGTGATAATCCAGATCGACTTTCTTTGCCGCCCACACGGGCGAACTCAGGGCCAAAAGTCCAAAGGCCAACGCCCGCCGCACTCCCACAGCCATACCCACTCCTATTGCTCGCGCTGGGCTGCGTAGCGGCCCCAAATTCTTGTAATCACTGCCTATTTTGTGAGTGCTACGCACTTAAGCGCGAGCAAGCGCCCTCGTCACATAAGCAATAGGAATTAACCCGCGCGAAAAATCAGATGATCTTCCCAATCGTCTTCGGCCACGCTGCCCTCGGCAAGCATGCGCCCGGACTGGGAAATACGTTCGTGATGCACCGCCTCGCGATCACCGCACACCAGGTGATGCCAGAGCGGCAAATCCTTGCCTTCGCTGACCAGTCGATAACCGCAGGTCGGCGGCAGCCATTTGAACTCATCGGCCTTGCCCGGCGTGAGCTGGATGCAATCGGGCACAAAGTCGCGGCGGTTGGGGTAATCGGTGCACTGACAGGTTTTGAGGTCGAGCAATTTGCAGGCGATGCGCGTGTAGTAGACGGCGTTGTCGTCTTCGTCCTCGAGTTTTTGCAGGCAGCACAGGCCACAGCCGTCGCACAGCGATTCCCATTCCTCTTGATCGAGTTGATCGAGGGTTTTGCGTATCCAGAACGGTTCGACTTTGGCGGCCATGGCTCAAGCATCAACATCAGGTGGTGAAAAGGCCGCCAGTCTAGTGCCAAGGCACCGGCGGGCCAAGCATTGGCGACTGCCGGTACACGGCACTTGTGAGTTTTTGCGCCGCCCGGTAGCGTTACCAGTCGCAAAGAGCCCTACCCACGTGCCATTAACGCTCAACCGCGTTGTTTTCGGGTGAACGGCCCAGGCTCTCGGAAAACCCCATCGCCCAGCTCAACTGCGCCCGCCGTTTTTTAGACGACCCTCACTTTCAAACGTAAAGGAATCTCTTGATGAGTGCTAACCCACGCGTTGCCGATTACGCCATTCACCCTCAGTTCACCGATCGCTGGTCGCCTCGCGCGTTCACCGGCGAAACCATTGCCGAAGAGACGCTGCTGAGCTTCTTCGAAGCCGCACGTTGGGCACCATCGGCGTACAACTCGCAGCCTTGGCGGTTTCTCTATGCGCGTCGCGACACGCCGAATTGGGAACGCTATCTGGGACTGCTGAACGAGTTCAACCGCAGCTGGGCACAGCATGCCTCGGCGCTGGTGATCGTGGTCTCGAAAACCACTTTTGCGATACCTGGCGCCACCGAAGAAACACCGGCGCTGTCGCACACGTTCGACACCGGTTCGGCCTGGGGGCATCTGGCGCTGCAAGCGAGCATCAGCGGCTGGCACACCCACGGCATGGCCGGTTTCGATCAGGAACTGACCCGCAAAGAGCTGAATATTCCTGAGGGCTATGCGCTGCACGCGGCGGTGGCGATCGGCAAGCTGGGCGACAAGGCGACGCTGGCCGAGTACCTGCAAGCGCGTGAAGAGCCAAGCCCGCGTCGTCCGCTGAGCGAGTTGGCGGCTGAAGGTGATTTCACCCTCTAACCAACGATGAAGTTCAAATGTGGGAGCGGGCTTGCTCGCTCCCACATTTGATGAGTGGTGGGTTTAATACCCGCGCGAGAAATCCACTTCCCCACGCAACGCTTCGCCCGCCTGATACGCCCGCAGGTTTTCGACGAACAACTTCACCATCATCGGTGGCGAAGTCGGTGCCGAACTGTGCCCGGTCAGCAGCAGGCCCCACGCGGTCCAGAATGGATGGCGTTGCGGCAACGGCTCCTGACGGCAGACGTCGATCACGGCCCCGGCCAGATGCCCTTCTTTCAAGGCTTCCACCAGATCCGCATCGACCACCGCGACACCGCGCCCGACGTTGATGAACAACCCCGTCGGCTTGAACTGCTTGAACAGTGCGGCGTCGTACAGGTCGTGAGTATTCGGGGTGTTTGGCAGCAGATTGATCACGTAATCCACTTCGCCGACCAGACGCGGCAGATCAGCCAGGCTTCCAACCTCGACAAACGGCGTCTGCTCGCGGGCTTCGCTGGCGATGCCATACAACTCGACGCCAAACGGCAGCAGAAACTGCGCCACCGTCTGGCCGATGTCACCGGTACCGACGATCAATACCTTGCGTCCAGCCAGGCTTTGACCCTGGCGGTTGTCCCACTTTCGCTCGACCTGGCTGACCAGCCGCGGCAGCACTTCGCGCTCGTGACCGAGCATGTAGGTCAGCACGTATTCGGCCATGACCTGACCGAAAATCCCTACCGCGCGTGTCAGGCGATAGTGCCGTGGCAGGCCGTCGGCCAGCAGCGGCGTGATGCCGGCCCAGGTCGACTGCAGCCATTGTGGTTCGTGGCCCTGACGCAGCAAGGTCGCCAGCAGGTCCGGCTGACCGAGCCAGACCTGGCATTCAGCGGCCTGACGGGCCAGTTCGGCGGAGTCGCCGCTGGTCAGAACTTCCAGATCAGGCGCTGCCTGACGCAACAGTTGGGCGTACACAGGGTGGTCGTGTTCAGCAATCAGAACGCGCATGGTTCAAACCTTTCAAAAACAGTGCAGACAGCCGCCGACGGAGTGTCACTCCATCGCCCTGGCCATCGCCAAAATCATTCCAGTGTTTCATAAAGGCTCTGAACAGAGCCTGTGTGCCGACTACATCGGGTCGTTACGTCGCAGCAATTCTTCCGGCAGATGCTCGATGTATTCGTCTTCGGCCGGCGGCATTTGCAGGTGGTAGCCCTGTTTCTCGAGATTTTCCAGCACCACCGTGATGTCTTCGCGTGACAGCTTGCGCTCGGGCGTGAGCACCAGATCGAAAGCGTGGTGCGGTTTGCCGAAGGCCGCCATCAGGCTTTCCGGAACGCGCTCCAGTGCATCACTTTTGAGCACATAGAGGTACATCTCGTTTTTCTTCAGGCTTCGATAGATGGAGCAAATACGTTTCAAGGCTGTTCTCCGGCGGTGGCCAGGCTGTCGAGCAGCGTCTGGCCCATCAATTCGCGGCGCCAGCCACGCAGCGAATCAGGCAATTGGTAAGGACCATTGGGGAAGCCGCTCTTGAGCAGCGCTTCCAGGGTTTTCTTGCGCAGCATCAGTTCTGGCGCGATGTTCAAGCGCTCGGCTTCGGCCTGGCCGATGGCGCGCAGCTGTTTGACCAGCGCAGCGGCGTCCACCGGCAACGGCTCCGGCACCGCCGGTGGCCATTGATCAGGCGACACACTGCCAGAGCGCTTGATCAGATCAAGCAGAAATTCGCCGTCCTGACGCACGGTACGCGGGTGCATGTCTTCGATTTTCGCCAGCGCGCCAAGGTTGTCCGGTTGCGTGCGCGCCAACGGCCACAGGGAATGTTCTCGAATGATGCGGTTGCGCGGCAGATCACGGGCACGGGCCTGCGTCTCACGCCAGGCGCAAAGTTCACGCAACACGGCGAGTTGGGCACGGGACAGTTTCCAGGCCAGTTTGGCGTCGCGATAGACCTCATACGGGTCGACCTCGCGACGCAGATTGGCCACCAGCTCGGCACCGTCTTCCAGGACCCAGGCGTATTTTTCGTCAGATAGTTTTGGACGCAGCTGTACGAAAACTTCCGCCAGGTGCAAGGCATCTTCGGCGGCGTAGCTGATCTGGGTATCGGACAGCGGACGTTGCAGCCAGTCGGAACGGGTTTCGCCCTTGGGCAGGTCGATGCCGAGCACTTCCTGCACCAGTCGCGAATAGCCCATGGAAAAACCGAGGTTCAGGTAAGCGGCGGCCAGTTGGGTGTCGAACAGTGGCGCCGGCAGGCTGCCGGTCAGGCGCAGCAGGACTTCGAGGTCTTCGCTGCACGCATGCACGACTTTGACCACGGCCGGGTTTTCCAGCAATGCGGCCAGCGGTTGCCAATTGTCGATGGTCAGTGGGTCAATCAGGTAAGCGCGTACGCCATCGCCGATCTGCAGCAGGCCTGCGATCGGGTAAAAGGTGTCGACCCGCATGAATTCGGTGTCGAGGGCAACGAATGGCAGCTGCTGCCACTCGGCACAAAACTGACCGAGGCTATCGTTGTCGCGAATCCAGTGAATATCGATGGCCACACGGCTCTCCCTTGAAGAATGGCGCGCAGTATATATCGCCCCCGGCGATTTCCGCGCATCCACTGAACAAGAGCTTTAGCGAAAATACCTGCTGGACCGCAAGAATAGTCTGACAGGTGGAGACTAGCTGCCCTTACGCAGCACGTAGACCCGCATCCGCGCGCACCCCGGCAAGAAGTCCTGATGGCTGAGCACGTGGAAACCCGCCTGCCTGAACTCGGCCTCAAGCTCGGCCTTGCTCGCCTGTGGCTGGGCCTGTGCGCCTTCCACACCGGATCGGCGCAGTTTGAAATGCGCATCAACCCGCACCGCCACAATCACCGTATCGCGACTGACCCGATGGAACTCAACCAGCATGGCCAACCGATGCTCAGGACTGGTGATGTGTTGAAACAGTTGCATGCAAAAAATGCAGTCAACCGCGTTCGCCGGCAAACCGATGGTGAAGGCTGAACTCTGAAAGGTCTTGACCCGTTCCAGCAGGTGCTGCGGATGGTGGGTGCGGGCATGATCGAGCATGTCCTGAGACGGATCGGTCGCAAGAATCACCCGATTCGCATGCTCGGCCAGTATCGACCAGAAGCGCCCGACACCGCAGGCTACATCAAGAATCAATCCCGGTTCGCCAGCGACCTGAAGCGCGTTACGCACCAGTTGCTCGTCGCGCCAGAACGTCAAACGCCCCGCCAGACCACGCGGTCGCGACTGCAGACAGACGCGGGCGTGTTCCTGATCGTAGCGCCGGGCGAACTCAAGTTCGATGGCGGATGGGGGCAGCGCGGACATGTGCAAGGGCTCTTGTTGGAATATCGACTGATGGCAGGTTAACGACTGGCGCGTGAAAAAAAGGTCGACGGACTCATTCTTTGGCCAACACACCGTCAATCACCGCGCCGCGGCAGCCGGCAAACATGTCCAGCCCCGGGTCGTAGACCTTGCTGTTGACCTCCAGCAGGCCAAGCATGGAATGGAACAGGTTGTCCTGGCTCAAGGGCTTTTCGCGACTCAATTGCAGGCAATGGGTGTCCACCGAGAACGACTTTTGGTAGCTGTCGGAGAACCATGCCAGCATCGCTACATGCTTCTGTTGTTCCGGCGCCAGCATGTAAGGCGTGCCATGCAGGAACAGGTTGTATTCGCCCAGCGATTCGCCGTGGTCCGACAGATAGAGCATGGCGGTATCGACTTTGTCCTGATTACTGCGCAACAGGTCGATCAGGGTCGACAGCACATGGTCGGTGTACACCAACGTGTTGTCGTAGCCATTGACGATACTTTCTCGGCTGCAATTGTTCAGTGCATTGCTTTCACACACCGGGGTGAAGTGTTCGTACTCTTTCGGGTAGCGCTTGAAGTATTCGGGCCCGTGACTGCCCATCTGGTGCAGTACCAGCACGGTGTCTTTATCCAGCGTGTCGATGAAGTGCTGCAAACCTTGCAGGAGAATTTCATCGCGGCACTCGCTATTGGCACACAACACCGGGTCTTTCAGATTACTCACGTCGTCGACAGTGACCCGATCGCAGGTGCCTTTGCAGCCCGACTGGTTATCGCGCCAGATCACCTCGAGACCGGCGTGTTTGAGTACGTCCAGCAGACCTTCCTCGTTCTTTGCCTTGCTGGCGTTGTAATCCTTGCGGCCCATGTTGGAGAACATGCAGGGCACCGACACGGCCGTTTCCGTGCCGCAAGAATGCACATCGGTGAAGGCAATCAGGCCGGCCTCTTTATCCAGTTTGGGTGTGGTGTCACGGTCATAACCCAGGATGCCGAAGTTCTCGGCCCGGGCACTTTCGCCCACCACCAGTACCGTCAGGGATTTACGGCCGTGGGTCTGCCAGACCGGGTTTTTCCGAGCGTCTTCACCGATGTTGATGAAGGGCTGCCGGGCAGACACTACTTGCTCGCGCAGATAGCCGAGCGAGGCACCGATGTAGTTGCTTGGCACCACCATCAGGCGCAACTCATGGTGATTGCGAAACAACGATGACAGGCCTTGATAGTTGACCAGGGCGACACCACCGATCACCGCAACCGATGCGACACTCACCAGCACTTTACTTAATAACTCACGGTGCCAGCGACGATAATTAACCGGCGTTTTCCACAACAACCACGACGGTAAAATTCCGAGCAATACAATATAAACAAACAACTTCACGGACAGTAAGTCGCGCACTTCCGTGGCATTGGTTTCTGCGAAGTTACGAAACATACCCGCGTCGATCAACACACCGTATTGGCTCATGAAATAGGCCACGCCGGCACTGACCAATAAGATCAGCGTCAACACGGGCTTCATCACAGGCCGGAACGCCAGCAAGGTCAGCACAATATTGAAAACCGCCAGGATCATCACCCCGAACGCGACACGCATGGCGATGCCTTGACCGTCGGCAGCGGTGATATCGAACAGGTGTTGCCAGAGAACTGAATTGAACCCTGCCAATAAAAAGGCGCTGGCAATCAACGTCACCCATTCAGGGCGCACGGCTTTTAACTTCAACATGATGATTGGCTGTTCCTGAAAGAAGTGCCCACGGTAGATGTGAAAATTTCATTTACCGCGACAACACAAATCTTAAGGAGCCAACCATCAATTTTTCGTGAAAAAGAAGCCAACGATTAGTTGGCTCATGGCATTAGGCCCAAACTTTCAACGGGTTTGAGATTAGTTTCAGGCCTGATGCAGATACCAGCGCCAGTCCTGCTCACCGACCTCGCCCATGAACTGCCGGTATTCGGCACGTTTCACCGCCAGATACACGCCAAGAAACTCACTGCCGAATGCCTCCCGCGCCCAGCTCGAAGCCTCCAGCGCTCGCAATGTGGTCAACCAGTCGGTCGGCAACAATTGCGTGGCCTGGGCATACCCGTTGCCCTCCACCGGAGCGCCCGGGTCAAGCTGCTCGCGGATGCCACGATGAATACCAGCCAGGATCGCCGCAGCCGCCAGGTACGGGTTGGCGTCGGCACCACAGATGCGGTGCTCGATATGCCGGGAGAATGCCGGCCCGCCGGGCACCCGCAAACTCACGGTGCGGTTGTCCACGCCCCAGGTGGCCGCCAGGGGTGCGTAGCTGTTGGTCTGGAAACGACGGTACGAGTTGGCGTTCGGACAGAACAGCAGCAATGAATCGAGCAACGTACCGAGCATTCCTCCGACCGCTTGTTTGAGCAGTGGCGTGCCGTCCGGGGCTTCGCTGGCGAACAGGTTATTGCCGTCCTTGTCCGCCAGGCTGACGTGCATGTGCATGCCGGTGCCGGCCAGGTCATCGAAAGGCTTGGCCATGAAACAGGCGCTCATCCCATGCTTGTGGGCCACGCCCTTGACCAGCCGTTTGTAGCGCACCGCTTCGTCCATCGCCTGCAAAGCATCGGTGCGGTGTTCGAGGGTGATTTCCACCTGCCCCGGCGCGTATTCGGAGATCGCCGTGCGCGCCGGAATACCCTGAAGTTTGCAGGCGTTGTAGAGGTCGGCCAGAAAGGGCTCGATCTGCTCCAGCTCACGTAAGCCATAGACCTGAGTCCCACGTGGCCGCCCGCCATCGACATCCCGCGCCGGCTGCGGCCGACCGTTGCTGTCGCGCTGCTGATCCAGCAAATAGAACTCCAGCTCCGCCGCCATCACCGGGTAATAACCGTCGGCCTGCAAGCCCTCGATGACCTTGGCCAGTAGATGCCGTGGGTCGGCGATGGTCGCGGGCATGCCCTCTTTTGGATGCATGCTGACCTGCACCGCCGCCGTGGGAATCAATCGCCACGGCATACGCTGCAAACTGCCGCTGATCGGGTAGGCCCGGCAATCGATATCACCGACGTCCCAGACCAGCCCGGAATTTTCCACGTCATCGCCATTGATGGTCAGGCCCAGAATGGTGCTCGGCAGCGGCCGGCCGCTTTCGTACACCGCCAGCAGTTCATCGCGATGCAGCAACTTGCCCCGTGGCACACCGTTGTTGTCGAGGATGAACAGCTCGAACATCTCGATATCCGGATTGTGGTCCAGGAAGGACAGGGCTTCTTCTTTCGTGGCGAAGGATGTCGTGGCACAGCTCATGGGAATTCTCGTCTATCCGCGTCAGGCAAACGCACAGGCGCCGCCGGTTTGATCCCGGCGCACAGCGCGGGACCTGTCAGAACAATCAACGGGACATGCAGGAATCCGGCGGGCGGGCGTGGCGGCAGTGCCACAGTGCCCAGAAGGCCAGTTCAGAAGGGAGTGCAGACAGGCTTGGCGCGCTGGCAGGCCTGTATAGACGACGTGGCTGAAGGCTTGAAGTGGCACCAGACGCCCCCTCGTGTTTGATTCCGATCAGCCAGACGTCCATGGAAAAGACCGCAGTAAACAGATGCAAAGCAGCGTCACACGGGCAGATAAGCCGTTAAATCCAGACTTGATGAACCTTGGTTGCAGATTGGCTAAACATTCCCCCCGGTAACCAACCTAATTTCTCGATAGTGCCAGCGACATTTCAGTTTGCCCCTGCAGGCTTGGAGCGGCCTAATCACGGCCTTGTACATCTGGGGTTCCTTTATGGAAAACGTTCGCACTTCAAGTTCCTATGCCGGATGGCTGATGGTCAGCGTGGTATTGGTGGCACTGAACCTGAGGCCTTCGATGGCCGCTGTCGGGCCGTTGTTGTCGGCCATTCGCGGGGATGTCCCGTTAAGTTTCAGTACCGCCGCGCTGTTGACCATGCTGCCCGTCATGGCGATGGGACTGGCGATGTTCCTGGGAATGCGCATCGCGCAACGGGTCGGCGATCACCGCACCATCATCCTGTCCTTGCTGATCATCGGTGTGGCCACGGTCTCGCGGCTGTACCTGGACAGCAGCCTTGAGCTGATCCTGAGCGCGGTACTGGCCGGGCTCGGGATCGCCCTCATTCAGGCGGTGATGCCGGCGCTGATCAAGTCACGCTTCAGCGACAACGTTTCGCTGTTCATGGGTTTGTATGTCACCTCGATCATGGGCGGAGCGGCGATTGCCGCATCGTTCTCGCCTTTCGTCCTGGCGCAAACCGGCAGTTGGCGGATGGGCCTGGCAATCTGGGCGCTACTGACGCTGGTTGCCCTGGTCTTCTGGCTTGCCCAGCGCTCGGCAATCGCGCCATTGCCGGCGGCGCCAATGGGGCGCCAGGAGTCCTTCGTCGGTAACTCACGGGCCTGGTTGCTGGCGATTTTCTTCGGCTTGGGCACGGCCTCCTACACCTGTGTGCTGGCCTGGCTAGCCCCGTATTACGTGGAAAAAGGCTGGAGCGAACAGAATGCCGGCTTACTGCTGGGGTTTCTCACCGCCATGGAAGTCGTGTCTGGGCTGATAACACCCGCGATTGCCAACCGCAGCCAGGACAAGCGTCTGGTACTGGTCGTTCTGCTGGCCTTGATCATGGCCGGCTTCTGCGGCCTGATCCTCAGCCCGGAACGCTTTAGCCTGCTATGGCCGTGCCTGTTGGGCCTGGGCATTGGCGGCCTGTTCCCGATGAGCCTGATCGTGTCCCTTGATCACTTGGATAACCCGCGTCGTGCCGGTGGCCTGACGGCCTTTGTACAAGGCATCGGTTACCTGATCGCGGGGCTCTCGCCGCTGATTGCCGGGATGATTCGCGACCAATTGGGCAGCTTCGAATGGGCCTGGTGGTCACTCACAGCGGTGATGGCGGTGATGATTGTGATGGTGCTGCGCTTCAACCCAAGGCAATACGCGCAGCATATCCAATAGTCTTCGAAGGTCCTTTCAAGCCCCCATCGATCAACGCACCGATTGTGCCAAATGGCGGTCAGTTTAAACGAGTGAACCGCTTTTCGTAGGAGCCAGCGGTGCGGCAAGTCGGATCGCCGCACCGCTGGCTCCTACAGGCATTACCGACTGCGCCCGCTAAATCTATTTTCAAACGCAGGGAAAGGAACTCATGAAGCAAGTCGGTTTTGCAGAAGCTCATTGGGGCATGCTGATCTGGGCGATGCTGATCGCATCGTCTTTCTTTGCGGCAGCAGAGGTCAGCCAATCGATAGATCCAATTCTGTTGACCGGCCTGCGCTTGTTGCTGTCAGCCTTGATGTTCTTGCCGCTGCTGTTACTGAAAAACACTTCACCAATCTCGGCCAAAGGCCTGCTGGCCCATGCGGTTCTTGGGCTGCTGCTGGCGACGTATTTTGGTTCGCTGTTTGAAGCACTGCGCTACACCACGGCGGTCAATACCGCGACGCTGTACACGCTGGTGCCGCTGATGACGTTGTTCTTTGAGGTATTCCTGCTGCCGAGTACGAGCCTGAAGACTCGATTGTTGCCAATGTCGATTGCGGCAATCGGCGCCCTGCTGCTGACGCTTAAAGGCGCGGCTCCGGGTGAGCTGCCCGCGTTGTACCCGGTAATGGTCTTCGGCGTCGGCTGCCTGGCGATGGCACTCTATTCGCCACTGAGCCAGCGGTTCAAGGCCAAGAGTTTGAAGGGGCGTGACCCGGTGGCGATGACCTTCTGGAACATGCTTTTCGGCTCGCTGTTTCTGTTTGCGTTCTGTCTGTTTAACGGCGGTTGGCGCAGCGGCGCGCAGTTGTCGTCGAGCGATATGTTCTGGTTGGTGTACCTGGCGCTGTTTGGCACCCTGGGGACATTCTGGCTGCTGCATCGGGCAATCGGGGTGATTTCGCCGTCGACAGTGGTTTCCTATGTCTACCTGAACACCCTGTTTGTCACATTGTTTCACTGGTTCTGGCTCAGACAGCAACCGGTGTTGATAGAAGTCACCGGTGCTGTGCTGGTGGGTGTCGGCATGCTGGCTTTGGTGATCAACAGCCGTCACGCCAAAACCGTTACGGCTTGAGATCCTTCAAAGAGTGACTGCGTCCTACGGTGCGACCGGACTCCAGCGCTCCAGTTCGCGCTCAAGGAAACTGGCTACAGCCAGCAACTGCTCTTCCTGCCAATGCGGGCCGACTATCTGGATGCCGATCGGCATCCCGTTGGCCGGATCATGTCCGGCGCGAATGACCACCGCCGGTGAACCGGAGAGGCTGAACGGAAACACAAAGGCATAGCGATCACGGTCCTGCAAAGACTCGCCATGAGCGAACGCCACATCCGGGAATACCGGACAAATGAATAGATCGTGCTGATTGAAGAACTTCGCCAGGTGGTAGCGAAACGTGTCGATGAGGATCCAGTCACGCTTCATTTCATCCACGCTCAACTCGACCTCTTCGCTCAAGCGGATCAACCCTGTGGTGGCGGGTGTATAGGTCTGTTTGTCCATGGACTGGAACAAACGCTTCCAGCCACGCCCGGCATCCGCACCCGTGATAAAAACCCGCCATAGCACATCGCAGGCTTCGTCGAGCATCTGCGGAGCCGTCGGTGTAACTTGCGCCACCACACTGCTCAGGCAACTCTCGACCCGCTGCAAAACCTGCTTCACTGCCGGGCTTACCCGGGTTCTGGTGGACTCCCAGGACAGTGCGACACGCAATTGGTCCAGCGGCTTGCTGTCGGCGAACGGCACATCGACGGTGTCCGGGTCGTAACCGTCAGCGCCGCTGATCAATTGCCCAAGTAATGCCAGATCGTCGACGTAACGCCCCATCACACCAAACGCCGACGTCAGATGGAACAACCCGGAGCGATCATTGGGAAACTGGCCGGTCAACGGCACACGCCCCTGAGTCAGTTTCATGCCGCAGATACCGTTGAAATGCGCCGGAATCCGCACACTGCCACAAGCATCCGAGGCCAGCCCGGCCGGCGAGCAACCGGCCGCGATGGCTGCCGCTTCCCCGCCACTGCTGCCACCGGCGGAGCGCTGCCCGTCATAGGGATTGAGTGTGCGGCCGTACAGCAGGTTCTCGGTTTCAAAGGCCATGCACAACTCGGGAACATTGGTGATCCCAAGGATGATCGCCCCCGCCTGCCGAAGCCGGGCGACGACCGTGGCATCCTGCTGACTGGCGTCGCCCAGCAACTCCCCCAACCCCCGCGACATGCGGAAGCCGCGCACATGACAGACGTCCTTGATGGTCATGGGAATCCCGTGCAAAGGCCCATGAATCTTCCCGACACGGACCATCTCATCAGCCTCCCGGGCCTGCCGACGCAGTTCGTCGACAGATTCCAGTTGAATCAGGGCATTGATCTGCGGATTGCGTTCGCCAATGCGCTGGAGATAGAACTCCAGCAAATTGACGCTGGTCAGCACACCGCGACGCAGCAGGCCGGCCATTTCGCGCAGGGTCAACGTATCGGGATTGAACATACTCAGGGCTTCCCGTTGCTGCGCAGTAGCTTGTTGGGGATGTGGTACATGTTTCTGACCACCACAGAAAACGCCTTGACCGCCAGCTTCGGACGCCGGGCGATCGCCTCCAGGGCTTCCTCGGTCATCGTCAGGACATGCCGAAGCGCGTCGGGGGTGATGTTCAACGGCGGGTAAAACCGCAGAACCGGGTGCTTGGCCTTTTCATTCATGGAATGCCCGGCATGCACGCCACGCTTGCCCAATTCCATGCTCATCAGCGCTTCGTAGACCGAGCCGCGCAAGCGCAAACCGGTCATCAAGCCCACACCGGGCACATCCTCGACAATCTGCGGATAACGCTGGGCCAACCGTTGCAGGCCATGGCGCAGCAAGCCGCCATTGATCCGCGATTGCTCGACCAGGTTGTTCTGCTCGATGTAATCGATCGCGGCCAGCGCCGAGGCGCACGCCACCGGATGCCCGCCATTGGTCCGTTGGTCAGGCTCGGTCTCGCTCAGCGGGTATTGCGTGGCCAGTCGCTGGCTGTACATCGCGCAGGCAAACGAGGTGTAGCCGCCCGTCAGGCCTTTGGAGAGGATCATGATGTCTGGCACGACGTCGTCGTACTGCACGGCGAACCACTTGCCACAGCGGCCGAAACCTGTCTGGATTTCGTCGGCCACCAACAAGGTCTCGGTGGCATCGCACAGCGCGCGGATATTGGCCATGTAACCCACGGGCGGAACCTGCAAGTGAGCGCCCCCCAGAATCGGCTCGACATACACCGCACGCACACCCTCGCCAACCGCTCTCTGCAAGGCGGCGAAGTCACCGTACGGCACATAAGTCACTTCCGAGGCTGCGGTGCCATAGCTGCGATGGTGCTGTTTCTGCCCCAGAATGCTCATCGCCGCCAGCGTTTTGCCATGATAGGAATCGTTCATGACCACGATTCCGCGCCGGTGCTGCTGCACCTTGAGCACATAACGCATGCTCTGCTCGATGGCTTCGGCGCCCGAGACCATGAACTGCACATCCCCCCAATCACCCGGCACCAGATCCCGAAGACGCTCGGACAATGCGCCTTGCAGCGGATGCACCCGACCTTCCGGGACCCAGGCCATCTGGTTCAACTGGGTCTGCACCTGCTCACGCACCATCGGATTGCGATGACCGACGATAAACACCCCATAGCTGCATGCGCAGTCGATAAAGCGCTTGCCGGCATGGTCGGTGACATAGATGCCATCGGTTTCCTTTTCGACGCTGGTTTTACCCAAGCGATAGAGCTTGGCCGCCGAGGCACTCCAATGCCGCTGGCAATCATCCAGCAGTTGTTCATGCGATAGGGATAAGGACATGGATTAAAGTCTCCTTGATGATCCGGGATGCGTGCTGGATGTGTTCGGCTCGTGCGGTGATCGGGCAACGCAGAATCAACTCGCGGCCACGGGGTGCACTGACATAGACGCCACGCTGATAAAGCTCCTCGCACAATTCGGCGGGATTGAGGTCGGCTGGCAGCGGCAGGCTGACCCAGGCACCGCAGGCGACAGCACCGAATGAGGCGAGCTCCTGCGCCAGGATCTTGCCGTTAGTGAGGCACTGTGTGGGCAAGTCGTGTGCCTGCACATAATCAAGTGCCGCCATGGCGGCCACACAGGCCATCGGGTTGCCGGCGGTGGTGCTGCCATGTTTCGCCGGGCTGCTGCGACCATAGACCTGATACGCCATCTGTTCGCTGCAGGTATAGGTGCCGATGGGAATCGCGCTGCCGCCCAGCGGCCCGCCCAACACCACAATGTCCGGGGTATTGCGAAAACGCTGGAAACCGAACAGCGTGCCGAGGCTCCCCAGACAACTTTGCACATCGACCGCGATGACCGGCGCCGACTCCTTGGCCGCTGCGGCATACAAGTGATCGAGTAGCACCTGTTCTATCAGGCGCAGGCGACCGTTTTCATCCATCACGGTGCTGGTGTGGCAAACCGCGAAGCAATCATTCCAGTCCACCTTGTCCAGGTCACGGACATGCCTGATCGCCACAAGCTCGAAGCCCAGAAAGCGCTGCATCTCCAGATAGCTTTGCGGCGCGCTGAGGCAACGTCCGTAACTCAGCGAGCCAAAGTCGCCGCCCTCAACAACCACAATGGTCCTGCCCTTGGGCTTGAGGCCTTTGCACAGTTTCAAGGCGCCTTCGAATGCTTCATCGCCGGAGCTGCACACATAAGAGCTGACCAGCGGCTGCGGTAGCAACTCGGCCAAACGACGACACAAAGCGATCAGTGGGTCGGACATCAGCACCCGATTGGACAGCCCCATGATCTGCGCCTGAAGGTTGACCGCCTCGATCACCGCCGGCACCTGAAAACCAAACCCGCCGGCCAGATCGACTATCTGGCGACCGTCACCGTCGATATACGTCTCGTACTGACCAGAAATGATCTGTTTGTTATTGGTCTTCATAAATAGGTCTCAGCGGTAGCTCAGGGCGTTGAAGATACGGCGGCGCTCGTCAACGATGGCCTCACGGCCATGCATTACCCGACGGTTGTCGATCATCACCATGTCATGGTCACGCCAGCCGACGGGGTAGGTGTATTGCGCGGAAACCTCGGCGATTTCGTGCAGGAATTCGCCGGGAATGGGCAGCCCGGACGATGTATCGATCACTGGCACTTCATAGTTGAAGGACGGCCCGAGAATACTGTTGGCAAACGCCGGACGCTGGCTGAATTCGGAGACCAGAATCGCCGGGGTACTGAAGGCGTAGTGAATCGAATCATCAAGCGGATTGAAGGAGATCTGTGTCTGCGGATCGTCGCCGATGATTTGCATCAGATCTTCGATCCCGACCGCCGCCGGGTCCGAGAGCGCCGGCGAATAATGGCAGACCAGCCGACGCCATTTGTCGCCGACAACGGTGCGGCTGTAACGAATCGGGTTGTCTTCGAAAAATGTGCGGCAGGCGGATGAGAGCTTCGCCAGTACTTTCTCACCGTCGCACAGGGTGGTTTGCGAGCCAGTGTGCGGCGCTTCCTGGCAATAGAACCAGGTGATGTCCGGCCAGAACGGTGAGTTACCATTCTCGCAATGCAGACCAATCGCCTGACGGCCCGCATCCACCAACTGCGCGGCGCCGCCGACCATGACCCGAGCCGGGTCGAGGCTCAGCCGCGAACTGTTCTGCTTCACATAGGCGCTGAAATCCTCGGCATTGTGGATGCAGTTACGCAACAGGACGACGCCGTAATGCCCCAGCAACTCGTACAGCTCGGCCTTGCCCAGGCTGGCGAAATGGCGCGGTTCAATAATGGATACGTCGGGGTTTTCACAGTGATAGGCAGGTGTGTTCATCAGATGCATTCCCTTGCAGATTGGCGAAAACAGTAGCGATGTCGGCGCGTTTTGGACGGCCGGTGACGGTGTAGAGTTGCTCGAGCAATGGATCGTCCTTGGTCAGCAACCACAGGCGACTCGGGCGCTCGATGTCGGAAAAGCGCCGCGCTGACCAGCTGGCCAGCTCATCGCGATCCGGTGCCGATTCAACACACAACAACGCCACCAGACCCTGGGCCTCATCGAAAAACACAGCGGCATCGCGCACACCGGGGAATTCGCGGTATTCCAACTCGACCTGTTCCGGGCTGACGTTGCGGCCATTGGGCAGGCAGATCACATTTTTCTTGCGACCGCGAACATAGAGATAGCCATCAGCATCCAGCTCTCCCAGATCCCCGGTGTCCATCCAGCCATCGTCGGACATCGAACAGGCGCTCGGGTCCTTGCCCGAGTAGCCGCTGAACAACGAGCTGCTCTTGACCTCAATAGTCTGGTCGGCCCCGATGCGCACCTGAACATGCGGCAACGGCCTGCCCACGCTACCCAAGCGTTGGTGCTGCAAGGTATTCATACTGACGACCGAGGCGTTCTCGGAGAGCCCGTAACCCTGGAACACCGGGATACCCTCCTCGGCGAGGGCATGCAGAATATCGATGCTGACGGCCGCGCCGCCGCAGGTGATATGCACCCCCGAATGCAGGTAACGAGACAGGCGCTCGCCCTGCGCGCCGCCTTGGGTCAATAGTTCGTGAAAGCGATTGAGCATCACCGGTGGCACCGTCAAGGCTGTCGGTTCGACCCGTAGGATCCACTCGATCAAACGCTGCGGCGACATCCCCGGTTCCCCCAGCAGTGCTTCGCCTTCAGGCAGGAAATGCACAATCCCGCCCGCCAGCAGCGGCAAATACGCGGCGGTCACTTGCTCCAGCAGCAGGCTCAATGGCACCAGTGACAGGTAGCTGCGATGGGCATCGACCGGCATCCATTGGCGCAGGGAAGCCAATACCGCCCCCACTGCCGCCGTGCTCAGACGCACGCCCTTGGGCCGGCTGGTCGTCCCCGAGGTGTGAATGATTTTGCAGATCCATGCGCTATCGCCGTCCGGCTCTCGCAACAACGGCTGCTCCAGGGCAGGTTCGCCGATACGTCTGAGGCGGTTGTCGGGAAAGTCGAGCATCCACCGCTCGGCCAGCGTCCGCTCGCCTGCGGCATCCACCAGAAACCCGTCACAACGCTCGGCAAGGTGCTCGGCCTGGGACTGACTGAACGCCAGCGGCAAAGGCAGTGCGGTAATTCCGGCAAACAGACAAGCCAGATCGGCAATCAACCAGTCGCTGCTGTTACGCGTCGCAATTCCCAGCACCACGTGGTCGCCATGAGCCGCCGTGTCGAAACGTCGCTGCAGTTCCGCTGCCAGATTCAGCGCGCGGGACTCCAGCTCGCCATAGGTCATGACAGCGGCGTGTTCCAGGCCGGTCGGAGCACAATCGATCGCGCAGACCTTCTGACGATTGACCTGCAACGCAAGCCGTAGGTCCGCAATGAATCGACCGCTCATGACTGCGCCCTCGCCGGCAAATTGTTCGGCAGCTGGGTGAACAAAGTACCGAGGGTCATAGCGGCGAATCGCGAACGTTTCGGGTCCACGCGGATAAAACCGGTGACGGGTAATTTCGAGTAGTAGGTACCCCAGTTCTTGCCACCATCGTCGGCCAGACGCTGAGGGTCCGCCGTAAGTAGTGGTTCGAAATCGATCTGGCAGCTTTCCATCATTTTCCGGACCCGGGGCGTAACGGTGCAGAGTAAATATTGAGCCCCCATGCACCAGGCCAACAACGGAACCATGTTGACCATGATCATTCCGGCCGTCAGATGATGAGAAATCAAACTGCCTATTTCGGCAATAACTGACCGATCAATCATCTTTTCAAAACGCTGGGACAGAATCGTTTCTATCGGTTGCGACAGGTATTGCTCCGAGAACAGTGTGCGGTCATCCGCAAAAGTTATACCGGCGCAAGAAAGAATCCGTTCCTCGCTGTCCTGGGTGACCGCAAAATACTGCGGGCTCGGTTCTACGGATGCCTTATAAGATCTGCGAAACTTTTCTTTCACAACTTCAGTCGCCTGCATCCATAACGGCGTTTGGCTTTCCGTGACTCGTACCAACACTTCGCCCTCCTATCCCTGCTCAGGGTTCTCTCTAAAGTGGAACGAGAATATATTGAGGAAATTTCCGACAGACTATTTAAAAAACCAATTGCGTGCACTAATATATAAATAAACAACCCTGTCACAAAACATGACGTACTGTGACACACATGGATTTTCACCGAGACGGACTTTATGCTTAATAGCAATCTGCTACGAAAACTGGATATGCAGGACCTTATGGTTTTCGTGGCTGTGTATGAACAAAGAAGCGTCACCGAGGTCTCCGAAACCCTTTGCGTCAGCCAGTCCACGGTGAGTTACTGCTTGAAAAAACTGCGCACGAGTTTCGACGACGAACTCTTCATCAATACCCGCAACGGGATGTGGCCAACACACAAAGCTGCCACGATGTACAGTCATGTTCTCAAGATCTTGAAAACCATAAACATATGCCACTCCGGACTGCACTCCTTCGACCCCGCACAAAAAGAGATAACCTTTAACATTTGCGCACCCGAATACTTTGAACTTCTTATCCTCCCTAACTTGCTAAAGCGTTTTATCGGCAGTAGCTTTCCGGTTATTGTAAACATCCAGAAATTCCACAGAGACATCCCGAACGATGAACTTATAGACGGCCGTTTTGATCTGGTCATTTGTTTCGGCCCAAACTTCCATCGCAGCGCTAAAAACTTGAAATCACAAGTACTGCTGGAAGATGACCTGGTCTGCGTCGTCGATAAAGACTTCGCGCCGCCAGAGGGCGAGTTCAGCCTGGACACCTTTGTCGCGCGCCAGCACATCTTTCCGACTCCCTGGACTTCAGACACCAATATGGTGGATGGCTGGCTCAGCAAATGGGACTACACCCGCCAAATTGTTGCACGGGCCAATAGTTACGTTGCAGCACTCAACATGATCCCCGGGACCGACTTTGTTCTCACTCTGCCTCGACGCATTCAGATGCTGATCAGTAATGAAGCCAGGTTCAGCCATTGCAAACCGCCAACGGGTTTACCGAACTTCACACTGGACATGTTGTGGAACGAGAAACCAGGTCAAGACAGCGCCAACAACTGGTTTCGCGAACAGATAGTCAGCGTGTGTGCACAAGACGGCTTACTGTAATCAGACTTATTAACCTATAACCTCACACCGACCACAGCCAAGTGTCTGGGCGTAACTTCAGCGCTTGGCCCGCGGGCAGTCCGCGCTGATCCAGAAATTCCCGGAAAGCCCCTCCAGACCCGAACGCGCCGGGCGATATCGCAGGCGATTGAATGCACAGGTCGTGTTACCTACACGTTGTGTCCCACATCTGACAATGAAGCTTCCTACAAGGCATTCTCCTGGCACTATCGTTCCGTTATCCTTCTATGGATAGGTTGTGCTCAAAACAGGACAGGGAGTTCGTCGAGATGGGTCAGATGCTTAACAGCAATTTACTTAGAAAGCTCGATATGCAGGACCTCATGGTGTTCGTCGCCGTGTATGAACAAAGCAGCGTCACCGCCGTCTCCGAAACCCTCGGGGTCAGCCAGTCCACCGTCAGCTATTCGCTGAAAAAGCTGCGTACCGGCTTCAAAGATGATTTGTTCATCAATACCCGATCAGGAATGCGTCCGACCTACAAAGCCACCACCATGCACGAGCATGTGCTGAAGATTCTGGAAGGCATCAACTTCTGCCATTCCGGAGCTCAAACCTTTGATCCGACTCTAAAAGCCGTCACCTTCAACATTGGCGCGTCGGAATACTTCGAACTGCTGGTACTGCCGCGGCTGCTGAGGAACTTCGACTTTGCCAACCTGCCGGTGATCATCAATGTGCAAAAACTCGATACCGCCCTACCCGTCGATGAATTGCGCGATGGCAGTCTCGATCTGGTGATCTGCTTCGGTCCCGACTTTCAGCACAGCCACGCGAACTTCAAATCCCGGAGGCTGATTGAAGATGAAATGGTTTACGTCTTCGATAAACGCGCAACCCCGCCGCAATCGCGCCCAAGTTTGCGATCGTTCGTTGAACATCGTCACGTGCTCCCCCCACACAGGACCTTCGACCCCCACACGGTCGATCACAAACGACAACTTATCGCCCGATCCAACAGCTACAGGGCAGCCCTCAAGATGATCACCGGCACCGACCTCATCCTGACGCTACCGCGGCGCATTCAAAGGCTGCTGGCCAATGACGCGGTATTCAGTCATTGCGAAGCACCGAATGGCTTGCCAGGATTTACCCTCGACATGCAATGGAGCGAAGCCTGCGATCAGGACAGCGCCAATACCTGGCTTCGCGAGCAAGTGGTCAAAGCCTGCGTCAAGCAGGAAATGGCCTGAAACTCAGTGGCCAATGGCAGTCTTGGTGTAGGACTCTCGATCGATATCGAGGATTTCAACACACAGCTGGACCTCAACCCCCGCCGGCCACTCACACACATCCTGCACCACGGCCAGCAGGCTTTCAGACAACTGCTTTTTGATCTCCGGCGAACGACCGCTCAACAGCGCCAGCTTCACATGCACGAACGCCCGCTCGCCCAGTGCCGTGCCCACCCTGAAAGTCTCGACCTTCACTGCACGAGCCTTGATATCGAACTCAGCACCAAACTGGCCGGACGCCACCAACGCGTTGTTGAGTCGCATCAACGCCACATCGGCATTCAATTCGGGCAAATTGGCGGTGTATTCCATGTGCAGGTGGGGCATGACAGGGCTCCTGATGATTGGCAGAAAGGTCGTACATATAACACAGCGCCGCCCTACTCACTGGGACGGCGGAAGAATCGCACGCTCACTCATGAACGCCTCCAGACGCGAACGCAGCCAGCGTTCGGCCGGATCGCTGTCGACATGACTGAGCCAGACCATGGACAAGTCCAGGGTTGGCGTCTTGAACGGAAACGGCTCCTTGAACAGTTGGCCGGACGCGGCCATCGCTTCGGCCGTGTAATCCGGCAGGCTGGCGATCAGATCGGTGCCGGCGAGCAAGGCCGGCAATGAGCTGTATTGCGGCACCGAGAGCACCACTTGACGAGTGCGGCCGATTTCCGCCAGCCACTCATCGGCGTAGCCACTGACATTGGCGGTGTGAGACACCAGCACGTGCGGCCGCGAGCAATATTCATCGAGGGTCAGCGGTGTGTCCGATGCGTCTGCACGCAAAATACTGGGCTGGATGTGTCGCAGCAATTTGCGCTTGGCGTTGGCTGGCAGGCCGCGGGTCTGGCTGATACCAACGGTGATATCGCCGGATGCCAGCAGGTCGGGAATCCGCCAGTAGTCAACATGCTGGACCACGAACACCACCTTCGGAGCTTCCTGACGCAAGGCGCGCAGCAACGGTGGTAACAGGCCGAACTCGACATCGTCCGACAGCCCGATGCGAAACGTCATGGTGCTGCTGAGCGGATCGAAATCATGGGTCAGGCTCAAAGCCACCGACAGCGAATCCAGCGCCGGTGACAGGTGCTGAATAATCTCCTCGGCCCGCGCCGTCGGCTCCATGCGATGGCCGACCCGAATGAACAGCGGATCATTGAACATCGTCCGCAAGCGGTTCAGCGCCGCACTGATGGTCGGCTGACCGAGGAACAGCTTCTCCGCCACCCGTGTGACGTTGCGTTCGAGCATCAATGTCTCGAACACCACCATCAGATTGATGTCGGCCTTGCGCAGTTCGTTGCGATTCATCCCTTGCACCCCGGTCCCCAAGACTGGGCGACAGTTTAGGGAGGTGTCGTAATCGGCGTCTATGCAGGCTGGCAAATGACCTGATCCATAAAAACAGGGAGCCTGAAAAAACGAAGCTGCTCTGACTGAGCAGCTTCACCGCCCTGGAGCTTATATTTCCTTGACCGGGGTCTGATCATGAGTCCCTTTGATCAAGCTGATGGCGTGCACGCAATCAGACTTGTTGACGTAAGCCTCCCCACTGGCAATCGTTTCATGATTCCCCGCCCGCAAACGCCAGCGCCATTGGCCCTTGCCGGTTTGTGCGATACCACGGGTTTGCCTGTAAATCTCAAAATACATTGATCGCTCCTTGCGACTGCTGATTACGACAGATCAGTGACCTGCGAAACCAGAGTAGATGAGGAATTTTTGAGGCAATGTCTTTCAATGTGAACGGATATTTCGAAGAAAGAACCTTGATTCGCGGCAGGACCAATGGATACGGGAGGCGGTAATTAAAGAGACTCGGCGGAGTCAGTTTTCCCGTAAATATGCATATTTTTCTTACGCTGTTGGCCTGATTTATCTGACACCAAAAACTTGGGGCAAATGGCCCAACGGAAAAAGCTGCGCAAACGAAAAAGCCCCGTAGCTTATTCAGCTACGGGGCTTTTTCTATGTAATGGCGGAGAGATAGGGATTCGAACCCTAGGTACCGGTGAAGGTACAACGGATTTCGAATCCGTCCCATTCGGCCACTCTGGCATCTCTCCAACGGCGCGCATCATAACAACACTTTTGCCGGAAGCGAACCCCCTAAGCGAAATTTTTCCGTGCTATCAGATGCTTGCGTCGATTACAGCGGTACGCCCAGACGATTGGCGACTTCTTCGTAGGCTTCGATGACGTCACCGAGGCCCTGACGGAAGCGGTCCTTGTCCATTTTCTTGCCGGTGGCCTTGTCCCACAGACGGCAGCCGTCCGGGCTGAATTCGTCGCCCAGGACGATGGTGCCGTCGGAGAAAACGCCGAATTCGAGCTTGAAGTCGACCAGCAGCAGGCCGGCGTCGTCGAACAGTTTGCTCAGGACTTCATTGACCTTGAGCGACAGTTCTTTCATGCGAACCAGTTGCTCGGCAGTGCCCCAACCGAATGCCACGACGTGGGATTCGTTGATGAACGGGTCGCCCTTGGCGTCGTCCTTCAGGAACAGTTCGAAGGTGTAAGGGTTGAGCTTCATACCCTCTTCCACGCCCAGGCGCTTGACCAGGCTGCCGGCGGCGTAGTTACGCACGACGCACTCGACCGGGATCATGTCGAGTTTCTTCACCAGGCATTCGTTGTCGCCCAGCAGTTTGTCGAATTGAGTCGGCACGCCGGCTGCTTCGAGCTTCTGCATGATGAAGGCGTTGAACTTGTTGTTCACCATGCCTTTGCGGTCGAGCTGCTCAATGCGCTTGCCGTCGAACGCCGAAGTGTCGTTGCGAAACAGCAGGATCAAGCGGTCAGCGTCGTCGGTCTTGTAAACCGATTTGGCTTTGCCGCGGTAGAGTTCTTCACGTTTTTCCATGATGGGCTCCGCTTGCTAAGTAGGTGGGCTAGGCGATGTGTCGCCAGTCGAGCCCTGAATCTTGATCGGCCAGTTGCAGCCAGTCCGGGTCGCACCCGAGGGTGTCGACAAAACATTGCCGGGCCAGCTGCGGCAGGTTGTTCTTGCTGCTCAGATGGGCCAGGACCAGATGTTGCAGGCCTTGCCAGCCCAACTCGGCCACCAGGAATGCCGCCTGATGGTTGTTCAAATGTCCCAATTCGCCGCCCACCCGTTGCTTGAGAAAGTACGGGTAGTGACCGCGAGCCAGCATGTCACGGCAATGGTTAGCCTCGATCATCAACGCATCGAGGTCCCGATAGCCGTCCAGCACCTTGTTGCAGTATGAGCCCAGGTCGGTCAACAGGCCGAAACGCCGCTGACCGTCGCTGAAGACATACTGCGTCGGCTCCTGCGCATCATGGGCCACGGCAATGACGCCGATGCTCAGAGGGCCGATTTGCAGTTGCTCGCCGCCAGCCAGAAGGCCTGCGGGTTCAATCGGTTTGCGCATCCCGCGCAGGGTCCCGCGACTGAGGTAGACAGGCAGATTGTAACGCCGAGACAGCAAACCCACGCCATGCACGTGATCGGCATGTTCGTGGGTCACGAGTATCGCGCTCAGCTGCGAAGGGCTTACACCCAGTCGCAGCAGGCGTTTTTCGGTTTCCCGCAGGGAGAAACCACAATCCACCAGTACATACGTGTCATCGCTGGCTATCAGCGTGCCGTTCCCTTGGCTACCGCTGCCGAGAACGGCAAAACGCATGTGATCAGCCCAGGTTGTCCTGAATCACGCTCAACACTTTACGTGCCACGTCTGCGGGCGCCACGGTGTTGATGTTTTTCTCGACGGTGACTTGGACGTTCTCGCCAACCTTGCTCAGGCGAACCTGATAACGCTCGGCACGGGCTTCAACTTCTTCCTTGTCCGGCTTGCTGCCGAACAGACCGCTGAAGAAACCTGGCTTCTCGTCCTTTTTCTCGGCTTTTTCGGCGAGGTTGATGTAGTACAGGCCCAGGCTGCGGTTGATGTCTTCAACACGCCATTCGCCCTGTTCCAGCGCACGACCGACACTCGACCAGGCACGATCCAGGTCAGAACCGACGTTGAGCACCGGGTTACCACTACCGTCTTCGGTCAGGCTGACACGACTTGGCGTATCGAAATCACGAGAGGCCAGCATGGAGACCGAACCGCCCTTCTCCGAGGTGCGGCTCATGCTCGCGAGCATGTCGTCGACCAGTGCTGCGTCCAGGCTGGTGTTGACCGAACGATTGGTGAAATCCACATTGGCGGTGCTGCCGGCAGGACGCTCGGCGCTGACCACATAGACTTCACTGGTGTTGCGCTGCACGCCTGGTTCGATACGCACCCGCACACGGCTTTCACTGTCGGCGCCGACACCGGCTGCGCTCAGGCGCTTGGCCATTGCTGCGGACAGTTCGTCGGAATGCTGCCAGGTGGTGGTGAATTCGCCAGTTTGCGGGCGTTGCTCGTCCAGACGGAAACCGTTGTCCTGGAAAAACTGCACGGCCACGGGCCAGACTTCAGCCGGTGGGTGCTGGGCCATGACCCAACGCGAGTCGCCGCTCTTCTGCAGTGTATAGTCGCTGGCATCAGCCGCTGCCGACAGCGGCTGCGGACGAGGCACGATGTATTCGCCCTTGGCAGTGTCATCGGCCACGTTGCGCGGGATCGGCAACAGCGGATCCAGACGCTTGGCGGTGCTGACGTCCGGTGGCAGTTGCATCGGTGCAGTCTGTTGCGCTTCCAGGTAGTCACTACCACGGTCACGGAAATAACCTTCCGGGCCCCAGATCCATCCGCAGCCACTGGTGCTGGAGATAATCAAGGCAAGTGCGGAAAGTCCGGCCAATCGCTTCATGCGTAGTACTTCCTCAATTAAACCAGGACGCCGGACTGGCGCATGGCCTGCCGCAGCGGTTCGTGACAGGCAGCACTGAGCCAGGTGAGCGGCAGACGGATACCGTCCGGCATCAAGCCCATTTCATGCAGTGCCCATTTCACGGGGATAGGGTTGGATTCGATAAACAGGGTTTTATTGAGCGGCATCAGCTTTTCGTGGATCGCCCGGGCTTTGACGGCATCACCGGCCATGGCCGCGGCACACAACTCGCTCATGGCGCGCGGAGCGACGTTGGCGGTCACCGAAATATTACCCTTGCCGCCGAGCAGCATCAGCTCGACCGCGGTCGCATCGTCACCGGAATACACCAGGAAGTCGCTGCTCACGCCGGCCAGGATGTCCTTGGCGCGCTGCAGGTCGCCCGTGGCTTCCTTGATGCCGATGATGTTCTTCACGGTCGACAGACGGATTACGGTCTCGGCCAGCATGTCGCATGCGGTACGGCCCGGCACGTTGTAGAGAATCTGCGGGATGTCGACGGCTTCGGCGATTGCCTTGAAGTGCTGGTACAGGCCTTCTTGCGTCGGCTTGTTGTAATAGGGGGTTACCAGCAGGCACGCGTCGGCGCCGGCGTTCTTTGCATTGGTTGTCAGTTCGATCGCTTCGCGCGTCGAATTGGCGCCCGTACCGGCGATCACCGGAATACGCCCTGCAACCTGGGCAACCACGCGACGAATCACTTCGATGTGCTCGTTCACGTCAAGCGTGGCCGACTCACCTGTAGTGCCGACCGCCACGATGGCGTTGGTGCCCTCTTGCAGGTGGAAGTCCACCAGTTTGCTCAGGCTGTCCCAGTCGAGACGACCCTGTGCATCCATGGGTGTGACCAGTGCCACCATACTGCCCGCAATCATGCAACCGCTCCTGCCGGAAAAAGAGAGCGGTAATGGTACTGGCGCCAAGATGCTTGTACAAGCGAAGTACTGCGCTGCTGCCATTCCCCTTGGCGCTGCTTTTCGCTACCCTTCAGACTTTGATCGGTACTGATAAGCTCGTACGCCGCGTTCCAGCCTCCATTTTCGGCATCACAAGCCCCGATCCAGCGTTGCTACCCCTCGCTCTTGCCATACTGGAGCACGTTGCAACCTTCGGCCGGGTTTTCTGAATTCGCATCCGCAGGCTCGTCCCGGCAAAAAAAGCCCATAAAAGTATCGACCGCTCATCGCTTTAGGAATGCTGCATGTCCACCCCCACAGTTCGCGAACAATTCCTTGTAATCAGTGCCCTCGGCGCCAACCCCATGGAGCTGACTAACGTCCTGTGCCGCGCCAGCCATGAAAACCGCTGCGCCGTGGTCACCTCTCGCCTGACGCGTCACGGCGAATGCAGTGCGCTGATCCTCGAGATCTCCGGCAGCTGGGACGCCCTGGCGCGTCTCGAAGGCAGCCTGCCAGTGCTGGCCAAACGGCACGCCTTCACCGTTAACGTGATCCGCAGCGCTGCCCTGGAGAACCGCCCCCAGGCCCTGCCGTACGTTGCCTATGTCAGCTCGGCCTACCGCCCGGACATCATCAACGAGCTGTGCCAGTTCTTCATGGATCACAACGTCGAGCTGGAGAACCTGACCTGCGACACCTATCAGGCCCCGCAGACCGGCGGCACCATGCTTAACGCCACGTTCACCGTGACCTTGCCGGCCGGCACTCAGATCAGCTGGTTGCGTGACCAGTTCCTGGATTTCGCCGACGCCATGAACCTGGACGCACTGATTGAACCGTGGCGCCCACAAAACCCAATGTAAGGAAGCTTTCATGGCCGTAGCCATCGACCAACCGGTTGCCGACTTCGAAGCACCCGCCACCAGCGGGCAATCCGTCAGCCTCGCGGGCCTCAAAGGCAAGCAAGTGGTGATTTACTTCTATCCGAAGGACAGCACGCCGGGCTGCACCACCCAAGGTCAGGGTTTTCGTGATCAGCTTGACGCCTTTAAGGCCGCCAACACGGAAGTCTTCGGCGTGTCTCGCGACAGCCTGAAATCCCACGAAAACTTCAAGGCCAAGCAGGAGTTCACCTTCGAGTTGATCAGTGACAAAGAAGAAGCGCTGTGCCAGCTATTCGACGTGATCAAACTGAAAAAGCTCTACGGCAAGGAATATATGGGCGTTGATCGCAGCACGTTCCTGATCGACAAGAACGGCGTGTTGCGTCAGGAATGGCGCGGCGTGAAGGTACCGGGGCATGTGGATGCGGTTTTGGCTGCTGCTCAGGCGCTGAACAAGGCCTGATTATTTGGGCGTCTGTTCGGACGCCTTCGCGGGCAAGCCTCGCGCCTACAGGCCAGCGGCGTTCCACAAGACCTGTAGGATCGAGGCTTGCCCGCGAAGAGGCCCTCAAGGCTGACAATTAAAGCAGCGGCGCCACCATTGGCTCTTTGCGCGGCCAGGCATCCAGCACGGCCTTGAACAGCGTCGCCAGTGGAATCGCAAAGAACACGCCCCAAAAGCCCCACAACCCGCCAAACAACAGCACCGCGCAAATGATCGCCACCGGGTGCAGGTTGACCGCTTCCGAGAACAGCAGCGGCACCAGCACGTTGCCGTCCAGTGTCTGGATGATCCCGTAGACCGCCATCAAATAGATGAACTGATCGCTCCAACCCCATTGGAACAGTGCGATCAGCAGCACCGGCACGGTCACCACCACCGCCCCGACGTACGGCACCACCACCGACACACCCACCAGCAACGCCAGCAACGCTGAATAGTTAAGCCCCAGCGCCACAAATGCGATGTAAGTCACGCCACCGCAAATGAAAATTTCGATGACCTTGCCGCGAATATAATTGGCGATCTGCCGGTTCATTTCCTGAGCGACCCGGGTGATCAGCGCCCGCTCGCGCGGCAGATAACCGCGCACCCACTGGCCGATCATCTCCCGATCCTTGAGAAAGAAGAACACCAGGATCGGCACCAACACCAGGTAGATCATGATGTTCACCAGCAACGGCAGACTCGACAGCGAGAATGTCAGCGCCCACTGACCGAACTTGCCGATCTCCCCCCGCGCCACTTCGATCGCCTGCAGCACTTGCTCATCCGACACCAGGTGCGGATAGCGCTCGGGCAGCAGCAACAGCAGCGACTGCCACTTGGCGAGCATGCCGGGCAATTCGTTGAACAACGTGATCAGTTGATGCCAGAGCAGTGGTACCACGATGATGATAAAGACCAGCAACAACCCCATGAATAACGCGAAAACCAGCCCCACCGCCGCGCCACCCGGCACGCGCAGGCGCTCGAGAGTCACCACCAGCCCCTGCATCAGATACGCCAGCACCATACCGGCCAATACTGGCGCGAGCATTCCCCCCAGGGTGAGCACCGCGGTAAATGCCAGAAACAGCAGCACCGCCAGCACCACGGCTTCTTCGTCCGAGAAATAGCGCTGAATCCAGTCGCGTAACACTTTGAACATCAATAATCCTTAGAAATGAACGCAGCAGATTTCAGGCTTTTTTCAACCAATAGCGGTAAACGCCCGCCTCATCTTCTTCACGAAGCAGCGTATGACCGGCCAATCGGGCAAAGGTGCGGAAGTCGCGCTGGGAACCTGCATCGGTAGCGATCACCTTGAGTACCGCTCCGCTGGCCAGTCGGTTGAGTTCCAGTTTGGCTTTGAGCAAGGGCAACGGGCAATTCAGACCGCTGGCGTCCAGTTCGGCGTCGTGGGTTACAGCGTCAGTCATCGAATCACTCCGGGGCAGGGGGTTAAGCCGCTTAGAATATCTGGTCCCAAGCGTAGTGTCCGGCTACAGTAAGGTCTTTGTCGACTAAGGCTTTGTGCATGACTTTTTTGCGCCCTACCCTGCTGACGCTCGCTTGCCTGCTCGCCTCACCGGGCTTCGCCGACGACTTGCCGTCACTCGGTGACGCCAGTTCTGCCATCGTCTCGCCGCAACAGGAACACCAACTGGGCCGTGCATGGCTGGCACTGTTGCGCAGCCAGGTGTCGCAGCTCAACGATCCGCAACTCAAGGATTACGTCGAGTCCAGCGTCTACCGACTGGTGGAAACCAGCCAGGTCAATGACCGGCGCCTGGAGTTCATCCTGATCAACAGTCCGCAGCTCAACGCCTTTGCCGCGCCGGGCGGGATCGTCGGCGTCAACGGTGGCTTGTTCCTCAATGCCCAGACCGAGGGCGAGTATGCCTCGGTACTGGCCCACGAACTGGCTCACTTGTCGCAGCGTCACTTTGCCCGCGGTGTCGAAGCGTCGCAACGCATGCAAGTGCCCATGATGGCAGCCCTGCTGGCCGGGATCGTAATTGCCGCGGCCGGGGCAGGCGATGCCGGGATTGCGGCCATTGCCGGTACTCAGGCAGCGGCGATTCAGGAACAACGACGCTTCTCGCGCCAGAACGAACAGGAAGCCGACCGTATCGGCATCATGAATCTGGAAAAGGCCGGTTACGATCCACGCTCGATGCCGTCCATGTTCGAACGGCTGATGCGCCAGTACCGCTTCGATGCCAAGCCACCGGAGTTCCTGCTGACTCACCCGGTAACCGAATCGCGGATCGCCGACACCCGCAACCGCGCCGAACAGGCCAAACCGGGCGGCATCGAAGACAGCATGCGTTACCAGCTGATTCGGGCACGCGTGCAGTTGATCTATGAAGAAACCCCTGGCCTGGGCGCCAAGCGCTTTCGGGCTCAACTCGATGAAAACCCGAAAAACGACGTGGCGCGCTACGGCCTGGCGATCGCCCAGATCAAAGGCGGCCAGCTGAATGAGGCTCGCGAGAACCTCAAGCTGCTGCTGGCCAAATCGCCGAACGAGATCATCTACAACCTGGCGCAAGTCGATCTGGACATCACCAATAATCGTCTGCCCGATGCTCAATCAAGGGTCGACCGGATGCTCACTCAATATCCCGGCAACTACCCGCTGAATCAGGTGCGTGTCGACCTGCTGCTCAAGCAGAATCGAGCAGCCGATGCGGAAAAAGCGCTGGAGAACCTGCTCAAGAGCCGCCCTGATGATCCGGACGTCTGGTATATGGTGGCCGAGACTCGTGGCCTGTCGGGCAACATCATCGGCCTGCATCAGGCTCGCGCGGAGTACTTTGCGCTGGTCGGCGACTATCGCCAGGCGATCCAGCAACTGGACTTCGCCAAGCGCAAGGCTGGCAGCAACTTCCCGTTGTCATCGCGGATCGATGCGCGGCAACGTGAGCTGATGGAGCAGGAGCGCATGGTCAAGGACATGATGGGCTGACCGTTTCAGAACAAAAGCTCAGAAACAAAGCTCAGAAACAAAAAAACCAGGTACAAAAAAACCGCCTCTTTCGAGGCGGTTTTTTATTCAGCCGACAACCGGTTTATTCAGCCAGTTTGAAGGTGATGAAGCTGGCGCGACCTTGACGTAGAACCCGCATCGACACCGAGCGGTTCTTCGGCAGCGCCTTGGCAATGTCCGTGAACTCCTTGGAAGAGCCGATCGCCTGGTTGTTCAGGTGAGTGATCACATCGCCCGGCTGCAAACCGATCAGGGCAGCAGGACCGTCCTGAACTTCCTTGATCACCACACCACCTTTGAGGTCGTAGGCTTTCTTCTGTTCATCCGTCAATTCCGCCACGGAAACGCCCAGGCGATTGCTGCTGCGCTCGACACTGGATTTAGGCAGGGCTTCCAGCTCTTTGCCTTCTTCAGGGATAGCGCCGACGGTCAGCTCGACGTTCTTGCGTTTGCCTTCGCGGATCACTTCTAGATCGGCTTTCGAGCCAGCCTTCAACGCGCCCACCAGGTGCGGCAGATCGGCGGACATGACGATTGGTTGACCGTTCATGCTCAGGATCACGTCGCCCACTTGCAGGCCACCCTTGGCAGCCGGACCGTCATCCTGGATCTGAGCCACCAGCGCACCGGCCGGCTTCTCGAGACCGAACGACTCGGCCAGATCCTTGCTCACCTCCTGGATCACCACACCCAACCAGCCACGACTGACCTTACCGCCGCTTTTCAGCTGATTGGAAACATCCAACGCGACATCGATAGGGATTGCGAACGACACGCCCATGAAACCGCCGGAGCGAGTGTAGATCTGCGAGTTGATGCCGACCACTTCACCGGCCAGGTTGAACAGCGGACCACCAGAGTTACCCGGGTTGATCGCCACGTCGGTCTGGATGAATGGCACATAATTTTCGTTCGGCAGACTTCGACCGATGGCACTGACGATGCCTTGAGTCACGGTGTGATCAAAGCCGAACGGCGAGCCGATGGCCACAACCCACTGACCGGGTTTCAGATCTCGCGATTTGCCAAGTTTCAGGACCGGCAGATCCTTGCCTTCAATTTTCAGCAAGGCGACGTCGGAACGCTGATCGGTACCGATCAGCTTGGCTTTCAACTCACTGCGATCGGCGAGGCGCACGAGAATCTCGTCGGCGTCGGCAATCACATGGTTGTTGGTCAGGATGTAGCCGTCAGACGAAATGATGAAACCCGAACCCAGGGATTGCGCTTCGCGCTGGCGATCGCCACGAGGCGAGCGTGGCTGTTGCGGCATGCCACGCTCGAAGAACTCGCGCAGCATCGGCGGCAAGCCTTCAAGGTCTGGCATTTGCTCACTGGACACTTTGCGGTCCGGCAACTTTTGGGTGGTACTGATGTTCACCACCGCGGGCGAGGCCTGCTCGACCAGTTGCGTGAAGTCAGGCAACTCGACCGCTTGCGCAGTGACCGCCTGACCGAGCACCAGCACGGTGGCAAAAACAGAGAGGTAAGACTTCAAGCGTGGTATCGACATACGGCTCCCGTTACGACGAGCATGGTTAAGCGATATGGAGCAAGGAACACCGGAAACGATACGCCGGTATTTTTGTTCCGGGAACAACAAACAAGGCCAGAGCCGAGGGAGCTCTGACCTATAAAAAAATTTCCGGATATTTGCAAATGAAAATGCTCGGCAAAACATTTCGAGACCTCAACGACTGGGCAGCCATCGCCGATCTCCCTCACCCTCCAGCCCCCGATTGATGAGCATGGCTAATCAGCTCACTGCTTGCTGGTAGCCGCGGCATCGTTGCGCATGGACAGCGCAATCCGTTCGGCGGTACCAATCGGTATTTCACCGACCACGGTCACCATTATTTCGCCTTGCGGAGTGGTCAAGCGACGGGAGACAGCGACTGTTGGCCCAAGCTGGGTACGCGTGTCGGTGACTGTTGCCCCGTTCAATGGCTCCAGGAACACCGAGAATCGGGCCAGACCGTCGTCGAACATCAGACTGTTGACCTGGACTTTGGTATCCGGATCCTTGTGAGAGCTACTGCTGGTCAGTTCGAAACCTGGCGGCAACCAGTCCGAATGCCAGACCTGCGCGGTCTTGACGGCGGACGCCTTGTCACTGTCGAGGTTAACGGGCTTGCAGTCAGAACCTGCCTGCAAATCGCTGTCGGAAGGCACCTCGGCAGTATCCAGCCGGGTGAACTGGAACCGCTCCAGCAGTTGCCCTTTGTCATTGAGCAACAATGACTTCAACGGCAAACCGGTTTCCTTGTCCAAATGCAGCTCAAAACCGTAGCGATGCTGATCGCGAGGCTTCAACGACACGATCACCGCCGAACGCCCGGCCACACGCGACTTGCCGATGACGGCAAGGTCGTACCAATTCTTTAGCTTTTGTGGATCGAGTGCACGAGCGGTGGAGTTGGGTGAGTCCCCCAGCCCTGCTATCAGGGTGCCGCTAACGCATTGAGTATGCCCATCAATGCGCACGACTTCCTGTGCCGAACCGTCGAGCTGGAGTAAACGCTCGCGGACCTTGCCATCCTGGACGCGATGCCAGATGTTATGGGTAGAGAAACTACCGTTACGCTCGTAGACGAAAGTACCGTGAAAGCTCTGCGTTTGCTCGGCCTGTCCCAGACGCTTCAGCCAGTCCTGGGCTTCATCGGCGTGGGCTGGAACAACAAACCAGCCACTGAGCAGAAGCGTAAGTAGAGGTATGGCGCGCATGATCCTCCTTAGCGGTTTTCCAGGCTTGCTGCACGAGCGTAAGGCAGAGCGCTCTCAGTACCTTTCAATGCAGCCTGTTGAGCATGTTGGCGCAAGTAACCTGGCAGACGCTGATCGTGCCAGCCTGGTTGGCCTTGCAATACGCCGTTGGCCATAGGGCCAGTGGCTTCCGAACTCTCATTGTAGCCTGCCAATACAGCGGGGCCCTTGACCTGAGGAGCGGTCAGACCCGGTTGGCTGGATTGCTGGGCCAACTCGACACCGGCGATCTCGTCTTGGTTGTACAGACGAACACCTGCCAGCACGGCAACGGTCACCGAAGCAGCGACTGCCAGACGACCCAGGCTGCGCCATGGACCGCGAGAGGCTTTTGCCGGTACGGCTTCGTCAGCCAGCGCAGCAGAGACTGCCGCAGCGATGTCCAGACGAGGAAGCAACAGGTCCTTGTGCATAACTGCCCGAGCGATCTGGTAACGAGCCCAGGTTTCGCGAGTTTCAACATCGTCGAAGGCATTCAACACCCGACGCAATTCCAATTCGTCCGCTTCGTTATCCATCACTGCGGACAGCGATTCCTGCAGGGCTTCACGACTCATGGCGTTCCTCTCTTGGCTGTCGCCGCTGTCTCAGTTTTCCTGCAACAACGGCTGCAGGGCTTTATCGATGGCCTCCCGGGCGCGGAAAATCCGGGAGCGCACGGTACCCACCGGACACTGCATGACGCTGGCAATGTCCTCGTAACTCAGACCATCGAATTCACGTAAAGTTAAAGCCGTACGCAAATCTTCTGGCAGTTGCTGAATGGTTCGATGGACGGTGCCTTCGATCTCATCCCGCAGCAATGCACGTTCTGGCGACTCGAGATCCTTGAGGCCATGATCGCCATCGTAGAACTCTGCATCCTCGGAACTGACATCGCTATCCGGCGGCCGACGGCCGCGTGAAACCAGATAGTTTTTCGCCGTGTTGATGGCGATACGGTAAAGCCACGTATAAAACGCGCTGTCTCCGCGAAAATTACCAAGTGCACGGTACGCCTTGATAAAGGCTTCCTGTGCGACATCCTGGGCTTCATGGGTGTCGTGCACGAAACGCACGATCAACCCGAGAATTTTGTGCTGGTATTTCAGCACTAGCAGATCGAAAGCTCGCTTGTCGCCGCGTTGAACGCGCTCGACCAGCTGCTGATCCTCTTCCTGGGTTAGCATGAACACTCCTCGATAAGCTCGAAGGAGGCTTGCATTACTGAACGACCAGACTTGCAAACATAGACTCGGGCTTTTCGCAAAAGTTCTCCCCCTCCAAGCAAGTTTCCTGCGGGCTCTGATTTGGCACGCACGAAAAGCGCAGCGCGGGATAACCCGGCTGCGCGAATAATCTTGTCACCGGATTCGCCAGCAAGGACCCAACCGCAAGTCCCGCACCGAAACCGACACTGTCCCTTGTTTCAGGCAACCGTCTATTGATCTTGAGCCTTTGGCAAAAGTTCCATATTTATAGCTGCCCGAAACCGACATTGTGCAACTGTGAAGAGAAAAAGACTGTTAAATCCACGATACAGTCGCCTTGTCGCCGACGCCCTCAAAAAACTTCCGACGAAGCGTCCAGCCTTTTCCGTCACAGTAGTTTCACAATGCCATGTGAGCCCGGCTATTGTGCCGCTCCCCCCCTCTATATACTAGTGGGCTGTGTGGCTGTCTTGACTCGCCAATCCAGCTGTCTTGCGCCAACCCCGTCCCGGGTCGCTTTGAGCGGAATCCTGAAATGAGCCAACAGTTTCAACACGATGTTCTGGTAATTGGCAGCGGTGCTGCCGGCTTGAGCCTTGCGCTGACCTTGCCCGGTCATTTGCGCATCGCCGTATTGAGCAAAGGCGACCTCGCCAATGGCTCAACCTTCTGGGCCCAGGGCGGTGTCGCCGCCGTTCTGGATGACACCGATACTGTCGAATCCCACGTCGAGGACACCCTCAACGCTGGCGGTGGCCTGTGCCATGAAGACGCCGTGCGCTTTACCGTCGAGCACAGCAGAGAAGCGATTCAATGGCTGATCGATCAAGGCGTACCCTTTACCCGCGATGAACAGTCTGGCACCGAAGACGGTGGTTTCGAGTTTCACCTGACCCGCGAAGGCGGTCACAGCCATCGGCGCATCATCCACGCTGCCGATGCGACGGGCGCGGCGATCTTCAGAACCCTGCTCGATCAGGCCAAGCAGCGTCCCAACATCGAACTGCTGGAGCAGCGAGTCGCGGTCGACCTGATCACCCAAAAGCGCCTGGGCCTTGAAGGCGATCGTTGCCTTGGCGCCTATGTGCTCAACCGCGGCACCGGTGAAGTCGATACCTATGGCGCGCGCTTCGTGATCCTTGCTTCGGGTGGCGCGGCAAAAGTCTACCTCTATACCAGCAACCCCGACGGTGCCTGCGGTGATGGCATCGCCATGGCCTGGCGTTCGGGCTGCCGGGTGGCGAATCTGGAGTTCAACCAGTTCCATCCCACCTGCCTTTATCACCCGCAAGCCAAGAGTTTCCTGATCACCGAAGCCCTGCGTGGCGAAGGCGGACACCTGAAGCTGCCCAACGGTGAACGCTTCATGCAGCGCTTCGACCCACGGGCGGAGTTGGCACCACGGGACATCGTCGCCCGCGCCATCGACCATGAGATGAAGCGTCTGGGTATCGACTGCGTCTATCTGGACATCAGCCACAAGCCCGAAGATTTCATCAAGACGCACTTCCCGACGGTCTATGAGCGCTGCCTGGAATTCTCCATCGACATCACTAAACAACCGATCCCGGTGGTGCCGGCGGCGCACTACACCTGCGGCGGCGTGATGGTCGACCAGCGAGGCCGCACTGACGTGCCGGGCCTGTATGCGATTGGCGAAACGAGCTTCACCGGCCTGCATGGCGCCAACCGCATGGCCAGCAATTCCCTGCTGGAATGTTTCGTTTACGCCCGCTCGGCGGCGACGGACATTCTTGAGCAGCTGCCAGAAGTGTCGATTCCGACCGCCCTGCCCGTTTGGGATGCGAGTCAGGTCACCGATTCTGACGAAGACGTGATCATTGCGCACAACTGGGACGAACTGCGGCGATTCATGTGGGACTACGTCGGCATCGTGCGCACCAACAAGCGCCTGCAACGGGCTCAGCACCGGGTGCGTCTGCTGTTGGACGAAATCGACGAGTTCTACAGCAACTACAAGGTCAGCCGGGATTTGATCGAATTGCGCAACCTGGCGCAGGTCGCCGAGCTGATGATCCAGTCAGCCATGGAACGCAAGGAAAGTCGCGGCCTGCACTACACCCTCGACTACCCGAACATGCTGCCGGTCGCCCTGGACACTATTCTGGTGCCGCCCACCTACGCCGACTGAACTTGAGCCGGACCCGCAGGCGTCGGTGCACATCCGCCGCCTGCGAATCCCGCGGCACACAGATCGCCCTGACCCGTCGCTCATCGCGCAGACGAAAACGCAGTACCACAATCAATGGCAACGCCAGGCTGTCCGGCCGTAGCTGTACGGGTTGCCAACCTTGCGCCTGACTCCACAACTGCCAGCCATCGGCATCGCGACGCAAGCCGCGAAAGGCCTGTGGGTGTGTCAGCAGAATCTGTCGCGGCAATACCCAAATGCTGTGAGCCACGCACAACATAACGCCGAGCAAGCTGGCCCAGAGCGGTATCGAGAGAAGAAACAGCGAGCCCAACGCGAACAGCTGGGCGAGAAGATAGGCCGCCAGCAACTGCCGTGAGGCATGCCAGCGGCATTCGAACGCGTTACTTGGGCTGGACACGATCCAGGATCATGCGAACCATGCGCTGCAGCTCCGGATCTTCCGATTCGGCGCGTTCCATGAACCAGCCGAACATGTCCTGATCCTCACACGTCAGCAGACGGACGTATAAATCGCGATCCACCTGATTGAGGTGCGGATAAACCTCTTTCACAAACGGCACCAGCAACACGTCAAGCTCAAGCATGCCGCGGCGACTGTGCCAGTAGAGGCGATTCAGTTCAACTTGTTCGACCATGGAGCGCTCCTCAAATAGGCGGCAAGTATACAGCCCCGGGCCTGCTCGAACAGTCGGCTTTGGTCGCCCTCCACGAACCTTTGTGAACTACCCATTTCAAGGGCGCCCCCTTATGATGTCCTTCGGACTCTTTACCCTGCGATGACCCATGGCCGATTCTGCTTTTTTTTGCACCCTGTCTCACGAAGGCGTTCTCGCGGTACGCGGCGCGGATGCCAGCAAATTCCTGCAAGGCCAATTGACTTGCAACCTTAATTACCTGAGCGACACCCAGGCCAGCCTTGGCGCGCGCTGCACGCAGAAAGGCCGGATGCAGTCGAGTTTCCGCATTCTGCTGGAAGGCGACGGTGTACTCATGGCGATGGCCAGCGAACTGCTGGAGCCGCAACTGGCGGACCTGAAAAAGTACGCGGTGTTCTCCAAATCGAAACTGACCGATGAAAGTGCCGGCTGGGTTCGTTTTGGCCTTGAGCAGGGCGATGCAGCACTGGTCAGCCTGGGCCTGGCACTGCCGGCCGACACTGATAGCGTCGTGCGCAACGAAGGCCTGATCGCCCTTCGCGTCTCGTCTGACCGCGCTGAACTCTGGGTGGGCGCCGATCAAGCCGACACCGTCAAGGGCAAGCTGTCCGCCCTGTTGGCCGAAGGCGATCTGAATCAATGGCTGCTGGGCCAGATCCGCGCCGGGATCGGTCAGGTCATGCCGAGCACCCGCGAGCTGTTCATCCCGCAGATGCTCAATCTGCAAGCCGTCGGTGGCGTGAGCTTCAAGAAAGGCTGCTACACCGGCCAGGAAATCGTCGCACGCATGCAGTACCTGGGCAAACTCAAGCGCCGGTTGTATCGCCTGCAACTGGAGGCTGGCGAATTACCGGAGCCCGGTACCCAATTGTTCTCCCCGACCCACGGCAGCTCTATCGGTGAAGTGGTGCTAGCCGCCCGCGCCGAGCAAAACATTGAACTCCTTGCCGTGCTGCAAGCCGAAGCTGCAGAAGATGGCAACCTGCACCTTGGCGCACTCGAAGGTCCGGGCCTGCATCTGCTCGACCTGCCTTACCAACTGGATCGCGATCGCGAAATCCAGCGTTAATAGCAGCACTTGTCGCAACACCTAGAGAAAAGAAATGAGCGAGCTGGCGGATAAGGTCCAACAGGATTTGGTTGAGGCCATCGATAACGATGACCTGGTTCTGCCAACGTTACCGGAAGTGGCCCTGCAGATTCGCAAGGCCGCCGAAGACCCGGAAATCAGTGTCAGCACACTGAGTAAAGTGATTGGCCGCGATACCGCGCTGTCGGCGCGCCTGATCAAAGTGGTCAATAGCCCGTTGCTGCGCGCGACCCAGGAAGTGACTGACTTGCACACGGCCATCACCCGGCTGGGTGTCAATTACAGCAGCAACCTGGCCATCGGCCTGGTGATGGAACAGATCTTCAACGCCCGTTCCGAAGTGGTGGAACAGAAAATGCGCGAGGTCTGGCGCAAAAGCCTGGAAATCGCCGGCGTCAGTTACGCGTTGTGCCGCAGCTATACGCAGCTCAAGCCTGATCAGGCGGCGCTCGGCGGGCTCGTGCATCAGATTGGCGTGCTGCCGATCCTGACCTACGCCGAAGATCACTATGAATTGTTATCGGACCCGGTCAGCCTCAACCATGTGATCGACCGGATTCATCCGCTGCTCGGCGATAAATTGCTCAGGGTCTGGGAGTTTCCGGAAATGCTGGTGCAATTGCCGGGGCTGTATCTGGATTTCAAGCGGCAATCGGAGCGGGTCGACTATGTCGATCTGGTGCAAGTGGCCAGCCTGTACTGTCACAAGGACACCGATCATCCACTGGCTCGTATCGACCCCTTCAGTGTGCCGGCCTTCAAGAAGCTGGGGATCGATCCGGAGAACGAGGCGATGTGCAAGGATCTGGAAGGTTCGCGGTCGATGTTTTACTGATTTCTGTGGCGAGGGAGCTTGCTCCCGCTGGGCTGCGAAGCGGCCCCACTCTCTACCTAAAAAGAAAGGGACTGCTGCGCAGTCCAACGGGAGCAAGCCCCCTCGCCACAGGGCGGTGCTCACTCACCTGCAATAAAACTCACCCGCACCTTCAGCCCCGCCCGCTCGCCATCGTGCAGGCTGATCTGCGCCAGATGGGCGCGGCAGATTTCACCGACAATCGCCAGGCCCAACCCTGAGCCAGCCACCTGCTGGTTGCGCCGGTAAAAACGCTCGAACACCCGATCCCGCTCTTCAAGAGGAATTCCCGGGCCATCGTCTTCGACCTCCAGCACCGCCGGTGCCATGACCCGCAGGATCACATTGCCGCCCGGTGGCGTGTGGGCCAGCGCGTTGTCCACCAGGTTGCTCAACAGTTCATTCAACAACGTCGGTTCGCCGCGCAGCCACACCGGTTCGTCGGCTTCCAGCGCCAGCGCCACGCCACGTGCATGGGCCAACGGCGCCATGGCCATGCCCAGTTCACGGGCCAGCTGACTGAGGTCGAGCAACTGCGCACCGCCCTCGGCGATGGCTCGGGCACCATTCTCGACCCGTGCCAGCGAGAGCAATTGATTCGCCAGGTGGGTCAGGCGATCCGTACCCTGGGCGGCCGTTTCCAGGGTGCTGCGCCAGATTTCGGGTTCGCTCGAGCGTAAGCCCAGTTCGAGACGTGCCTTGAGCGCCGCCAGCGGCGTGCGCAGTTCATGGGCGGCATCGGCGATGAATTGCGCCTGGCGCTCGAACTGCCCGCGCAAACGCTCGGTAAAGTGATTGAGCGCGCGCACCAGCGGCCCCAGCTCGTGCTGCACTTCCACCAGCGGCAAGGGCCGCAAGTCATCGGGTTGACGCTCTTCCACCGCGGTGCGCAAGCGCTCCAGTGGACGCAGCGCCGCACTGACCGCAAACCACACCAGCAGCAACGCACCGATTGCCAGCATGCCCAGACGCAACAACGTATCGGCCATCAGGCTGCGAGCCATACGGACCCGTGCCTCATCGGTTTCCGCCACGCGGATTTCCGCCATGCCGTTCATGTTCGGTTCGCTGACCGCTTTGAGCAGGCTGACCACCCGCACGTTTTGCCCTTGATAAGTGGCGTTATAAAAACGCGCCAGCGCTGGATAGTCATCGGTGCGCGGTGTTCCCGGCGGCGGTGCCGGCAGGTTTTCGTAGCCCGAGATCAACTTCTGATTGATGTCATTGACCAGGTAAAAAATTCGCCCGGCGCTGTCGTAGGCGAACGTGTCCAGGGCCACGTAGGGCACGTTGGCGCTGAGGCTGCCGTCGCGCTGGGACAAGCCGGCGGCGATGGTCCGGGCGGAGGCCAGCAAGGTCCTGTCATAAGCGGTGTCGGCGGCTTCGCGACCATTCCAATAGGCGCTCAAACCACTGGCGAGCATCAACACCACCAGCAGCAGCGCGAGGTTCCACAGCAACCGCCACCGCAGGCTGCTGAGCTTATGCATCGCGGCTTTCCAGCAGATAGCCAAGGCCGCGAAAGGTCACGATGGCCACCGGTTGGCCGTCGAGTTTCTTGCGCAAGCGGTGGACGTAGATTTCGATGGCATCGGGACTGGCCTCCTCGTCCAGGCCGAAGACCTGGGCGGCCAGTTGCTCCTTGCTCATCACTCGACCGGGACGGGCGATCAGGGCCTCGAGCACCGCCTGTTCGCGAGAGGTCAGGGTCAGCAATTCTTCGCCGAGGGTGAAGCGCCGTGTGTCCAGGTCGTAGGCCAGCACGCCACAACGCTGCTGGCGTTCACCGCCGAGCACACTGCGGCGCAGCAAGGCTTTTACCCGGGCTTCGAGCTCGGTCAGCTCGAAAGGTTTGGCCAGGTAATCGTCAGCCCCAAGGTTCAGGCCGTGAACCCGATCCTTGACGTCGCTGCGGGCGGTCAGCATCAGCACCGGCAGGTTCTTGCCCCGGGCCCGCAGGCGCGCCAGCACTTCGAAGCCATCCATGCGCGGCAGGCCGACATCGAGGATCGCCACGGCGTATTCCTCGCTGCTCAAGGCCAGGTCGGCCGCCACACCGTCGTGCAACACATCCACGGTCAGCCCGGTGCTCTTGAGCGCCTGAGCGACACTTTCGGCAAGCTGCAGATGGTCTTCAACGAGCAGAACACGCATGGATCTTTACCTCATTCAGGGATGGTCGACGCCATTCTTTGGCGCGGAGTTTACAGCCGCATCCGTCGCTGTGAAGCGCGAAAACAGTGAAAGTCAGCTGAAAGGTTAGCGAAAGGTTGGCCGGTTAGAGTCCAGCCACGGACAGTTTCGACTGCCGTTGCCAGTGCCCATAGCAGTACGAGAAACGCCTCGAAGCGTTTTCGCCAATAAGAACAATAAACGGAGTACGTCACCATGCTGTCCATGCAGCTTCAGGCTCACCCGCCTGCTCGTTTTTCCCGTCTCAGCCAGACCGCCCTTGTCAGCGCCGCCGCCCTCGCCGGCTTTTCGCCGTTGAGCCAGGCTGCCTTCTTCGAAGACAGTACGGCAACCTTCGAAACCCGCAACATGTATTTCAACCGCGACTTTCGCGACGGCACCAGCGCCCAGCAATCCAAGCGGGACGAATGGGCCCAGGGGTTCATGCTCAATCTGCAATCGGGTTACACCGACGGCACTGTGGGGTTCGGTGTCGATGCGCTGGGTATGCTGGGGGTAAAACTCGATTCGAGTCCGGATCGCACCGGCACCGGCCTGCTGCCGACCCATGACGACGGGCGCGCGGCGGACGAGTATTCCAAGCTCGGCCTGACCGGCAAAGTGAAGATCTCCGTCACGGAACTGAAAATCGGCAGCCTGATTCCGGAACTGCCGATCCTCAAGCCCAACGACGGGCGCATTCTGCCGCAGACCTTTGAAGGCGGTTTGCTGACCTCCAAAGAGATCAAGAACCTGACCTTCACCGGCGGGCGTCTGGAGAAAGCCAAGGACCGCGACAGTACCGACTTCGAGGACATCGCCCTCAACAACAAGAACAGCCGCTTCGCCGGCACCGTGGCCGGCAAGCATTTTGACTTTGGCGGCGTGGACTACAAGTTCGCCGACAAGATCACCGGCAGCTACCACTTCGCCCAACTCGATGAAGTCTACAACCAGCACTTCCTCGGCGTTGTCGCGTCGCAACCGTTCGGCCCCGGCACGTTCGGCACCGATCTGCGATTGGCCATCAGTGACGACGAAGGCGCAGCACGGGGCGGCAAGATCGACAACAAATCCCTGAACGGGATGGTGAGCTATGCCTTGAGCGGGCATAAATTCAGCGCCGGTTATCAGCACATGTCGGGGGACAGTGCCTTCCCCTACGTCGATGGCAGCGATCCGTACCTGGTCAACTTCGTGCAGATCAATGACTTTGCCGGTGCCGAAGAACGTTCCTGGCAGGCACGTTACGACTATGACTTCGCCAAACTCGGCATTCCGGGCCTGAGCTTCATGAGCCGTTACCTGAGCGGTGACAACATCAAGCTCAAGAACGGCGACGAAGGCAAAGAGTGGGAACGCAACACCGAGATCAAATACGTCGTACAAAGCGGCACCCTGAAAGACGTCGCCGTACGCCTGCGCAATGCCACCTACCGTTCCAACTACTCCGCTCGCGATGCCGATGAAGTGCGTCTGCTGGTGAGCTATAGCGTTGCCCTTTGGTAAACATCACGTCCAATAACAATAATGCCCGTGGAGACTCAAATGAACTTATCACTGCGTAAAGTTGCTCTAGCCGCCAGCTGTGTGCTGTTTGCCAGCCAATTGATGGCCGAACCCAAGCGCCCGGAATGCATCGCCCCGGCCTCGCCAGGCGGCGGTTTCGACCTGACCTGTAAACTGGCGCAAAGCGCGCTGGTGAACGAAAAACTGTTGACCAAACCGATGCGCGTGACCTACATGCCCGGCGGTGTCGGCGCGGTGGCGTACAACGCAGTGGTCGCCCAGCGTCCGGCCGACGCCGGCACGCTGGTGGCGTGGTCCAGCGGTTCGCTGCTGAACCTGGCGCAAGGCAAATTCGGTCGTTTCGATGAAACCAACGTCCGCTGGCTCGCCGCCGTCGGCACCAGTTATGGCGCCATCGCGGTGAAAAGCGATTCGCCTTACAAGACCCTGGACGATCTGGTTCAGGCCCTGAAGAAAGATCCGAGCAAAGTGGTGATCGGTTCCGGCGGCACCGTCGGCAGCCAGGACTGGATGCAGACCGCATTGATCGCCAAGGCGGCCGGGATCAATCCCCGTGACCTGCGTTACGTCGCTCTCGAAGGCGGTGGTGAAATTGCCACCGCCCTGCTCGGTGGCCACATCCAGGTCGGCAGCACCGACATCTCCGACTCCATGCCACACATTCAGAGTGGCGACATGCGTCTGCTGGCGGTGTTCTCCGAGAAGCGTCTGGACGAGCCGGAAATGAAAGACATTCCGACGGCTAAAGAGCAAGGCTACGACATCGTCTGGCCGGTGGTTCGCGGTTTCTACCTCGGGCCAAAAGTCAGCGACGAAGACTACGCCTGGTGGAAAGACGCCTTCGACAAACTGCTGGCTTCCGAGGATTTCGCCAAACTGCGCGACCAGCGTGAACTGTTCCCGTTCGCCATGACCGGCCAAGAGCTGGACACCTACGTGAAGAAGCAGGTCGCGGACTACAAAGTGCTGGCCAAAGAGTTCGGCCTGATCCAGTGATCGCCTCTGTCTAGCGGCTGCGGCCCCGGTTCTCGGGGTCGTGGCCCAGGAGTTCCTCATGCTCATACAACGCATTTTTGCTTCGGTGCTGTTGCTGGCCTGTGTCGGCCTGGCGCTGATGGCGTGGCCGTATCAAGCGGCTTTTTCCTACGAACCGGTCGGCCCTCGCGCCTTCCCTCTGCTGATGCTCGGCCTGATGGGCCTGGCCTTGCTGTACATGGTATTTCGGCCGGCGCCGATCGTGCACAGCGATGACGACCCGAAACTGGACCGCGAAACCCTGATCAAAATCGGCATCTGCGTGCTGCTGTTGCTGGTGTTCGCCGGGGCCTTCGAACCCCTTGGTTTCATCGTCGCCAGCATTCTGATCGGGGTCCCGATGGCACGCCTGTATGGCGGCCGCTGGCTGCCCAGCGCGGTGATCATCAGCCTGATGGCCATCGGTCTTTATCTGCTGTTCGACAAGTTGATGGACGTGCCACTGCCGTTGGGCGTGCTCGACGTTCTGGAGAACTGATATGGATACTCTTGGCTATTTGGGTCAGGGCTTCGGCGTCGCGCTGAGCCCGTACAACCTGGTGACCGCATTGTGCGGCACCTTGATCGGCACCGTCGTCGGGCTGTTGCCGGGACTGGGGCCGATCAACGGCGTGGCGTTGCTGATTCCCATCGCGTTCGCCCTCGGCCTGCCACCGGAGTCGGCGCTGATCCTGCTGGCGGCGGTGTACCTGGGTTGCGAATACGGCGGCCGGATCAGCTCGATCCTGCTGAACATTCCGGGCGAAGCCTCCACCGTCATGACCACCCTCGACGGTTACCCGATGGCCCGCAAGGGTCTGGCCGGTGTAGCGCTGTCACTGTCGGCGTGGAGTTCGTTCATCGGTGCCTTCATCGCGACTTGCGGCATGGTGCTGTTCGCCCCGCTGCTGGCGAAATGGGCGATTGCCTTCGGTCCGGCGGAGTATTTCGTGCTGATGGTGTTTGCGATCGTCTGTCTCGGCGGCATGGCCGGCGACCGACCGCTCAAGACCTTCATTGCAGCGCTGATCGGTCTGTTTCTGTCGAGCGTCGGGATCGACGCCAACAGCGGCGTATACCGTTTCACCGGGGATAACATTCATCTGACGGACGGCATTCAGTTCGTCGTGCTGGTGTTGGGCCTGTTCTCCATCAGCGAAATCCTCCTGCTGCTGGAAAAAACCCACCGGGGCCAGGAAGCGGTGAAAGCCACCGGGCGCATGATGTTCAACTTCAAGGAAGCCTCGGCGGTGTTCGTGGTGAACGTCCGTTGCGGTTTGCTGGGCTTTATCATGGGTGTGTTGCCGGGTGCCGGCGCGACGCTGGCCAGCGCGGTGGCCTACATGACCGAAAAACGTATCGCCGGTGCCAAGGGCACTTTCGGACAAGGCGATATGCGCGGCCTCGCGGCTCCAGAAACCGCTATCGGCGGCGCAGCCTGCGGTGCCCTGGTGCCGATGCTGACCCTCGGTGTTCCAGGTTCGGGTACCACGGCGGTGATGATCGGCGCATTGTCGCTGTACAACATCACCCCGGGTCCGCTGCTGTTCCAGCAACAACCGGACATCGTCTGGGGCCTGATCGCGTCGTTGTTCGTTGCCAACGTGATGCTGGTGATCCTCAACATCCCGATGATCCGCATCTTTACCCGCATCCTCGCCGTGCCAAACTGGGCGCTGGTGCCGGTGATTGCGATCATCACCGGGATCGGTGTCTACGCGGTTCACGCCACAACCTTCGACCTGTTCCTGATGATCGGCATCGGCATCTTCGGCTACATCCTGCGCAAGCTAGACTTCCCGTTGTCGCCAGTGCTGCTGGGCTTCATTCTCGGTGGGTTGATGGAACAGAATCTGCGTCGCGCCCTGTCGATTTCCAACGGTGCACTGGAAATCCTCTGGTCGAGCCCGATCACGTTCGGTTGCTGGGTGCTGACTGCAATCATGCTGCTGATGCCGCTGCTGCGCATCTGGCGCAAACGTTCGGTCGCCCGACGCGCTATCGCCGATGTCTGATCGGCCCCCCTTCAAAAGCTGGTGGGGAACACCGCTGGTCGGTCTGCTGGGCGGTTACCTCGCCAGCCAGATCGGCTGGCCACTGCCGTGGATGGTTGGCTCGTTGCTGGCGATCATCCTGGTGCGCTGTCTGACTCCCTGGCAATTGGCGGAAATCCCTGGCGGCCGCAAGTGCGGCCAGTGGGTTGTCGGCATCGGCATCGGCCTGCACTTCACCCCGGTGGTGATGGAGCAGGTGCTGAGCCACTTCGGTTTGATCTTCTTCGGTGCACTGGTCACCAGCCTGTCCGCGGTGGTCGGGGTCTGGTTGATGCGGCGCACCGGGGAAGATCGCGCCACGGCGTTCTTTTCCAGCATGCCCGGCGGCTCCGGGGAGATGGTCAACCTCGGCGCGCGCAACGGCGCGGTGCTCAGCCGTGTCGCGGCGGGGCAGAGTTTGCGAGTATTGGTGGTGGTGCTGTGTGTGCCGGCGGCGTTCAAGTACCTGTTGGGCGACGGTGCGCCGGTCTTGCATCCAACGACCGTCAACGGGTGGTGGCTGGCCATTCTGTTCCCGGCCGGCGCCCTTGCCGCCTGGATCTGGCAGCGCCTGCGTCAACCCAACCCCTGGCTGTTCGGGCCGTTGTTGGTGACTGCGACGGTGAGCATTGCCTGGGACCTGCACATCGGTCTGCCCAACGGCGGCAGTCAGATTGGCCAGTGGTTGATTGGCAGTGGGTTGGGGTGTCACTTCAATCGGCAGTTCTTCCGGCGGGCACCGTCGTTCATGGGCCGAACCCTGCTGGGCACGGTGTTGACCATGTTGATCGCCACTTTGGCGGCATTGGGGTTGAGTGCGCTGACCCATCTGGATCTGCGCTCGCTGACCTTGGGCATGATGCCCGGCGGGATTGCTGAGATGAGCCTGACGGCGGAGACCCTGCAACTGTCGGTGCCATTGGTGACGGCGATGCAGGTGATGCGGTTGTTGTTTGTATTGTTTCTGGCGGAACCGTTGTTTCGGTATTGGAACCGGGAGCCGGATTCTCCCTGATAGACCGAGTCGCCCTCTTCGCGAGCAAGCCCGCTCCCACATTAGACCGTGTATGCCTGGACAACTCGGTCTAATGTGGGAGCAACTGTCTTGATGTCTTTTATTTTGAAGTTTGATCAAAGGGCAGCCGAACTTCCACAGTCTCAAACCATGTGATTTCCCAAATGAGCAAGCAGTCTGTTTAGGCTGCCTGCTCTCTCCACTCAGTTTGGTCACGGATCATCGCGTTCAGCCTTATCAACAACACCCGCATGCAGGCGATCAGCGCCACTTTCGCGCATTTACCTCTCAGGCGAAGCGCGTCATATCGGGCTTTGAACTCGGGTTGTCGCAAAATCACAGCCCAACTGGCCATGTACATCGCACGTCGCACGGCAAATCGGCCACCGCTTATACGAGGCCCTTCGTGGTTGCCGCTGTCGTCGTTGTAAGGGGCGATCCCTGCCAGTGCTGCGATCTCGTGCCGTCCAACCTCTCCCAGCTCAGGCAGGTAGGCCATGATGCTGGCTGCGGTCACGAGCCCTAGTCCCTTAACCGAGCGCAAGCGGGCAATTTTTTCACTGTCCAGGTCTTTGGCGCTTTGGCAGATCAGCTGTTCTATCGACTTTATTGCCTGATCTAAATAGTCGATATGGCTTTGCAACAAGGGTTTTATCGAGTCGACAGAAGCCGTTTTGATACGCCGCCTGTCGTCACTTTGCTGCTGAACAAAGTTTTCGCGTTGCTGTACCAGCGCACGCAAATTGTCCTGTTCGGCGCTGGTGATACGGCTATCGGCGTCCTTTATAATCGTTGCAAATTCGGCGAGAAGCCGCGCATCTATCGCGTCTGTTTTAGCGCGATAACCCATTGCCTTGGCAAAATCTTTCGCCCGACGAGGATTGATTCGTAAGACGTCAAAGCCGCCCCTTTGAAGCACCTTCATGGGCCCCCGCTCGTAGCCACCGGTGGCTTCCAGTAACACGCGGGTGACTTCGAAGCCTTTTAACCAATCAATCAGCACCGGGAAACCACTGGCGCTGTTCGGAAAACTCGCACCAATGCCTTGCGAATTAATCCAGACTTCCAGACTGTCTTTGGAAACATCAATGCCTGCGCAGGAAAACATGGCTAAACCCTCTTACACTCATAAATGAGAGCGCTCTGGTTGGGCTCCACGCTTGTAATGTTCGAGGTCGGCTCGTTCAACTGTTCGGGCTCAATAACCAGAGTGGAGAGGTGAATGGCAGCATGGGCTCCCACACGTGCTGCTAGCACTCCGGGCGTTCAGCTTGCCACTCACCGCTCTCATCTTCAGTCTAAGTCCTGCGCAAGACACAAGCGGGCTTGCTCGCGAAGGGGCCCTCCCGGCCAACACATCAGACCGCCGGCAACCGCCACTCGATCGGCGTCTCGCCATTCTGCTCCAGAAACTTGTTCGCCCGACTGAAGTGCCCGCATCCGAGGAAGCCGCGATAGGCGGACAGCGGCGACGGATGGACCGAAGTCAGCACCAGGTGTTTGGTGGCGTCGATGAGTTTCTGCTTGCTCTGGGCATGCGCGCCCCATAGCAGGAACACCAGATGTGGCTGATGTTCACTGACCACTTCGATAATGCGGTCGGTAAAATATTGCCAGCCCTTGCCCGCATGGGCGTTGGCATTCGCGCGTTCCACGGTCATGGTGGTGTTGAGCATCAACACGCCCTGCTCTGCCCAACTCTGCAGGTAGCCATGGTTGGGAATGTCGATGTTCAGGTCGCGTTTCAATTCTTTATAGATGTTCACCAGCGACGGCGGTGCCGGCACGCCCGGTTGCACCGAGAAGCACAACCCATGGGCCTGACCCGGGCCGTGGTAAGGGTCTTGACCGAGAATGACCACTTTGACCTTGTCCAGCGGCGTGGAATTGAGCGCGTTGAAAATCATCGGTCCGGGTGGATAGATCTCCTTGCCCGCCGCGCGTTCCTGTTGCAGGAATGTGCGCAACTCTGCCATGTAAGGCTGGTCGAATTCGGCACGCAGTGCCTCCTTCCAGCTCGGTTCGAGTTTGATACGGTCGTCAGCAGTCATGGTTACATCCGGCAAAAACAATGGGGCGAACCCTAGGAAAGCCCATCACGCTTGTCAATTGATCTGACGCAGATCCGGCACTTTCCTATAGAGCGATCATACTGAACGCTCAAATTCCCGATCGAGGTCACGATGAATCTGCACTTCGAAGAACTCACCGGCACCGACGGCGCACGCATCGGCATCGCCAGCCTGGATGCCGAAAAGTCTCTCAACGCCCTCTCCTTGCCGATGATAAACGCCCTGCGCGATCAACTGGACGCCTGGGCCAAGGAGCCACAGATCGTTTGCGTGCTGCTGCGCGGCAATGGCGCCAAGGCTTTTTGTGCCGGCGGCGAAGTACGCAGCCTGGTGGAGGCGTGTCGCGCCCATCCCGGCGAAGTGCCGCCCTTGGCTGCGCACTTCTTTGCAGCAGAATATCGCCTCGACTTCAACCTGCACACCTACCCGAAACCGCTGATCTGCTGGGGTCATGGGTACGTACTGGGCGGTGGCATGGGGCTGCTACAAGGGGCGAGCATTCGGATTGTCACGCCGAGCAGCCGGTTGGCGATGCCGGAGATCGGCATCGGCTTGTACCCGGACGTCGGCGCCAGCTGGTTTCTGTCGCGGTTGCCCGGCAAGCTCGGATTGTTTCTCGGCCTGACCGGCGCCCAGATGAACGGTCGTGATGCGATCGATCTGGACCTCGCCGACCGCTTCCTGCGCGATGATCAACAGCATGAGCTGCTCGAAGGTTTGCTGCAATTGAACTGGCAGGAACAAACAGCCATGCAGCTCAACAGCCTGCTCAAGGCCTTGCAGCAGGAAGCGATTGCGCAGCTGCCCGAAGCCCAGTGGTTGCCTCGACGCGAGCAGATCGACGAACTGCTCGATGTCAGCGACGTTCGATGCGCCTGGAAGGCCATCAGTGCGCTGCGCGATCACCCCGATCTGCTGCTCAGTCGTGCCGCCAAAACCATGACTGAAGGCTCGCCCCTGACCGCTCATCTGGTGTGGGAACAGATCGATCGCGCCCGGCATCTATCGTTGGCTCAAGTTTTTCAGATGGAATACACCATGAGCCTCAACTGCTGCCGTCATCCGGAGTTCAGCGAAGGCGTGCGAGCGCGGTTGATCGACAAGGACCAGAAACCTCACTGGCACTGGCCGGACATCAACAATGTGCCAGAGGCGGCGGTGGAGGCGCATTTCCATAAGGTCTGGGAAGGCCGGCATCCTTTGGCTGACCTGTCGGAGTACTGAGTTTCGGGACACAAAAAAAGCGGCGTTTCATGCGCCGCTTTTTTATTGAGTGGTTTACCGGTGGTTGTCTCGGCCACCCCGATCGCCATCACGGTGATCGCCCCGACCGCCACGATAATCCGACCTGTTGTGGCCTCGATGGTCATCGCCTCGGCCGCCGCGGTGACGGCCATCCCAGCCGCCACGGTCACGACGGTCATGACGGTCCCATCCACGATTCTGATAGACCCGGTAGTCTGCTCGTGGCGCCGACTGGTAATAGCGCGGGGCCGGTTGATAATAACGCGGGGACGGTTGATAAACCCGCGGCTGGTGGTAATAACGCGGCGATGGCTGGTAATACCGTGCAGGCGGTGAGTAATACCTGCGCGGGGCCGAGTAGTAACGACCGTCAGAGTAATAAGACCCGCCACCGGAGTAATACGGCGCTGGGGACGTATAGACCTCGGAACGGTAGTAGCTGGATCCTCCATCGGAATAGGGCACGCACGCACCAAGAGACAATCCCGATAAAACAATCAGCAGAATTTGGCGGAGCTTTTTTTGACAGAGCATGGCGGCCTCCTGGACCGCGAGTGAGCCACACCAGCGACGCTGGCAGGCGACAGTCAATGGTTCGGCGACTGTCGAAATATCAGACAGTGAATTCGGAATCTGGTGCGCTCCCGCAACACGTTGAAACAAGTAGCCGATGAAAGGTTTTTCATCCAGCCTTAAGAAAACGGCGCGTCCGTGAGGCCGGACACGCCGTTGTATCGATGAGCGGATTAACGGTGCCCGCGATGGTGCCCACCATGGTAATGACGGGGCCCACTGAAATAATAATAACGATAACCCCCGTAAAAACGCGGGCCGCCGTAGTAGTAAGGTGAGTAGTAATAACCGGGGTAGTAATAAGGTGTCGGATAGAAATCGCCAGAGCCTGCGTAGTAGTAACAGCCGGACAGACCCAAACCGATAAACACACTGAACAGTAAGCGACGGAGCATTTTTTGACAGAGCATGGAGGCCTCCTGAAAGACCCGCAAACAGCAGTCGACTGACATTTGTTTTGACTTTCAAACCGGCCCCGAGTGCCAGACGGCGTTGACCTTCAGATCAGCGGGCAACCGTCCTTCTACGGTGCATACCCATGCGCCAACGCACCATGAGAAGGCAAGGCGCGCGCCTCCGTTCATCTCCCCCTTCCCCTCCATGCCCCCAGCCAGAGGGCTCAAACCGACTTGGCACGGCTCTCGCTTTATCAAAGACGTGCAGGAGTCATCACAGGTTCGCGGCACCACAATTTGCAATGGCTGACTAGGGTTCCGGCTCGCTTAGGCGAGTGGCTGGTCCGAGAGTTGGCGACCTCCAGTTGAGGTTACACGGCGGGACAAAAGCCCGGGAGACAAGCCACCGTTCGCGGTGCCGCTGCCTTCCTGTCCGCCCTTGATCAACTGGAGAACCACACCATGTCCCGACTTCGTTTACCCGCCCTGCTCGCCGCTGCTTTTGCAGCCCTCGTGAGCGTCTCGTCCCAGGCCGCACAAAAAGACCATTTCAGCGTCTGCTGGACTATTTATGCCGGCTGGATGCCCTGGGAATATGCCGGCAGCCAAGGCATCGTCGACAAATGGGCGAAAAAGTACGGCATCAAAATCGATGTGGTGCAGCTCAACGATTACGTCGAATCCATCAACCAATACACCGCCGGCCAGTTCGACGGCTGCACCATGACCAACATGGATGCGCTGACCATTCCGGCTGCCGGTGGCGTCGATAGCACAGCGCTGATCGTCAGCGACTTCTCCAATGGCAACGACGGCATCGTGCTCAAAGGCGAAGGCAAGAAAGTCGCCGACCTCAAGGGCATGGACGTCAATTTGGTGGAGCTCTCGGTGTCCCACTATCTATTGGCCCGGGCACTCGATTCGGTGGACCTTACCGAGAAAGACCTGAAAGTGGTCAACACCTCCGACGCCGACATCTCGGCCGCCTTCAACACCGACCAGGTCAACGCCGTCACCACCTGGAACCCGATGCTCTCGGACATCAAGGCCAAGCCCGGCGTGACCGAAGTCTTCAACTCCAGCCAGGTTCCCGGCGAAATCATGGACATGATGGTGGTCAACAGCGTCACCCTCAAAGACAACCCGGCCTTGGGCAAAGCCCTGACCGGTGCCTGGTTCGAAGTGGTGGAGTTGATGAACGCCAAAAACGCCGCCAGCAAAGCCGCCCTCGAACACATGGCCAAAGCTTCGGGCACCGACCTGGCCGGTTTCCAGGCGCAACTCGACACCACCAAACTGTTCGCCACACCGAAAGAAGCGCTGGAATTCTCCACCAGCAAGCAACTGCCCGACACCATGCGCAAGGTCGCCGAGTTTTCCTTTCAGCACGGCTTGCTGGGTGAAGGCGCCAAGGACACCAGCGCCATCGGCATGGCCTTCGCCAATGGCGTGACCAGCGGCGACAAGACCAACCTCAAGCTGCGCTTCGACCCCAGCTACGTGCAGATGGCTGCCGACTCCAAGTTGTAATAACGGAGGACTAGGCCATGCGCCTGATCAATCGCCACCCGGATCGCCCAAGTCGCCTGCTATTGGTGATCCTGCCGTTCGCCCTGGTGTTGTTCGCCTACTTCATGGGCTCGGCCGATCGGCTGATGGACAACCCCAACGACAAACTGCTGCCCAGTGCCGTGCAGATGAGCGACGCAGTGAAACGCCTGGCCTTCACGGCCGACACCCGCACCGGTGAATACCTGCTCTGGCAAGACAGCGCCGCCAGCCTGCGACGGCTGGCCATCGGCCTCGGCATCAGTGCGTTGGCCGGGCTGTGCCTGGGCATCGCCGCCGGGACCCTGCCGCTGTTTGGCGCACCGTTGTCGCCGGTACTCACCGTGCTGTCGATGGTGCCGCCGCTGGCGATCCTGCCGATTCTGTTCATCGTGTTCGGGCTGGGGGAGTTGTCGAAAGTGATGCTGATCGTGATTGGTATAACCCCGTGCCTGGCCCGCGATCTGGAGCAGCGCGCCCGGGAAATCCCGGTCGAGTTGCTGATCAAGGCGCAGACGCTTGGCGCGTCGACCTGGACCTTGATGCTGCGCGTGGTGCTGCCGCAATTGTTGCCGCGTCTGTTGATCTCGCTGCGGCTGATGCTGGGTTCGGCGTGGTTGTTCCTGATCGCTGCCGAAGCCATCGCCTCCACCGATGGTCTCGGCTATCGGATTTTCCTGGTGCGCCGCTACCTGGCGATGGACGTGATCCTGCCCTATGTCGTCTGGATCACCCTGCTTGCCTGGCTGATGGATTGGGGCCTGAAACGCCTGACCCAACGGGCGTTCCCTTGGTATGAGGGGGCCCGCGCATGAGCTTCATCACAGTAAAAAACGTCTGGCAGCAATACGCCGATCAGGTCGTGCTCGAGGGTCTGAACCTGAACGTCAACGAAGGTGAGTTCTGCACACTCGTTGGTGCTTCAGGTTGCGGTAAATCGACTTTCCTGCGGCTACTGCTGGGCCAGGAACGGGCCAGTCGCGGTGAGATTCTGTTGGACGGCCAGGCCTTGGCCAGCGAACCGGATGCCAGCCGTGGCGTGGTATTCCAGCGCTACTCGGTGTTCCCGCACCTGAGCGTGCTGGACAACGTCGCCCTCGGCCTCGAACTGCCGCGCTCGCCCCTGCTGGGACGGTTGTTCGGCAGCGCCAAACACGAGGCGCGGGAACAGGCTTCGGTGCTGCTGCACAAAGTCGGTCTCGGTCACTCGCTGGACAAGTACCCGGCCCAGCTCTCCGGCGGTATGCAACAACGGCTGGCAATCGCCCAGGCGCTGATCATGAAGCCGCGCGTGCTGCTGCTCGACGAACCCTTCGGCGCGCTCGATCCGGGCATCCGCAAGGACATGCACGGCTTGCTGCTGGAACTGTGGCGCGAGACACAGCTGACGGTGTTCATGGTCACCCACGACCTCTCCGAAGGTTTCAGCCTCGGCACCCGTTTGCTGGTATTCGACAAGGTCCGCGTCGATCCGCACGCCCCCGGCGCCTATGGCGCACGCATCACCTACGACATCCCTTTGAACAGCGACCGCCGCGCCAATCGCGCCGCCGTCGACGCCCTGCCGGCTCCGTTGGCAGATTCGCTTCGCATCGCTTAGAGGAATCTACACATGACTGATTCGACCCAACTGTTTGCGCCCTTCGCCGAAGAAATGCTCCCCGGCGGCGGCCATCGTTCCTTCGTTCTGAAACGCGGCCAATTGCTGCGCCTGACCGACCTGCGAGGCGGTGCCAACGTCAGCCTGACGCTGCTCAACGCCCATGAAAAAACCGAACGCCTGAACCTGCCCGACAGCCTCAAATGCCAACACACCGCCAAACTCACCACCGGTCATTGCCTGTACTCGGACATGGGCCGCGTATTGGCGGCAATCACTGCCGATACTTGCGGCTGGAGCGACAGCCTCGGCGGCGTGCTGTGCGCTGAAGAGGTCGCGGAAAAATACGGTGCGGGCCGCTATCAGGAACTGCGCAACGGCTTCTTCCGCAACGGCACCGACAACCTGTTGGTGGAGTTGGGCAAGTGGGGGTTGGGCCTGTCCGATCTGTTGATGACCCTCAACCTGTTCAGCCGTGTGAACGTCGATGAGGCCGGGCGTTTCCACTTTGTCGAAGGCCATTCCAAGGCAGGTGACTACATCGAGTTGTACGCACCGATGGACACCCTGGTGGTGCTCACCGCGCTGCAACATCCGATGGACCCGGCGCCTGAGTACGCACCCAAACCGCTGAAGCTCAGCTGGATGAACGCCGATGCGAGTGTTGCCGAACACTGCCGCACCTCGCGCCCGGAAAACGAGCGCGGCTTCATCAACACCGACCGTCTGTTCGCCTGAGGATCGCTGCCATGTCACTCGCTATCGCCACCACTCAACAACTGCCTGAAACCGCGGTGTACCGCGCCACCATCCCCGCCGGCGAACCCTGGCTGATGGAGGTCAAGGCCGGCCAGACCTTGCGCATCCTCGACCTGGAAGGCAATCAGGCCGTGGACACCTTGTTCTACAGCCTGGCCAATCCCAAGGAGCGCTATGACGTACAGCGCACGTTGCGTCGGCAGAACAGCGTCTACCTGAGCACCGGCAGCGTGCTCTATTCCAACCTCGGCAAACCGATGCTGACCATCGTCGCCGACACTTGCGGGCGTCACGACACCCTCGGCGGTGCCTGCGCCCAGGAGAGCAACACCGTGCGTTATGCGCTGGAGAAACGCTACATGCACAGCTGTCGCGACAACTACCTGCGCGCCTGTGTCCACGATGGTCGGCTGGGCAAGGGCGACATCGGGCCGAACATCAACTTCTTCATGAACGTGCCGGTGACGGCCGACGGTGGCTTGACCTTCGAAGACGGGATTTCGGCACCGGGCAAATACGTCGACCTGCGGGCCGAGATGGACGTGATCGTGCTGATCTCCAACTGCCCGCAACTGAACAACCCATGCAACGCCTACAACCCGACTCCTGCGCAGGTGCTGGTATGGAACTGAAATTTCCACGTTTGCGGCGGTGGTTGTTTGCCTTGTGCCAAGCCCGTTCCGGCCAGTGCCTCAAAAAGTAAAAACACCACTAAACCCTGTGGGAGCGGGCTTGCCCGCGATAGCAGTGTGTCAGTCGACATCATTGTTGAGTGTGCTGGCCCCATCGCGAGCAAGCCCGCTCCTGCAGGGGGGCAGCGGTGGTTTCAAGTTTAATAACTCTGCCGCCGAGGACGACCTCGACGCTTATCGAAAAACTGCGGGACGGCCCGCATCCCAGGTCGAGGCTGATGCGTTATCGCCTCCGGGGGTTATGCCATGTTCGAAAAAGTCCTTATTGCCAACCGCGGCGCCATTGCCTGCCGCATCTTGCGTACCTTGGGTGAATTGCAGGTCAAGGGCGTTGCCGTTTACTCCGAAGCCGATGCCGCCAGCCTGCATATCCTGCAAGCCTTTGAGTCCCACAGCCTCGGCGAAGGCGCTGCCGCTGGCACTTATCTGGCCGTGGATAAAATTCTCGCCATCGCAAAAGCCACCGGCGCCACTGCGATTCATCCCGGCTATGGCTTTCTCTCGGAAAACGCTGCATTCGCCCAAGCCTGCGAAGCGGCCGACATCGCTTTCGTCGGCCCCACACCGGAGCAACTGCGGGTGTTCGGCCTCAAGCACACCGCCCGCGCACTGGCCAAGCAACACGGCGTGCCAATGCTCGAAGGTACCGAGCTGCTCGATAGCCTCGATGCAGCGTTGATAGCGGGCGAACAGGTCGGCTACCCGGTGATGCTCAAAAGTACCGCCGGCGGTGGCGGCATCGGCATGCGCGTGTGCCGCAGCGCCTGCGAATTGAGCGAGTCATTCGACGCCGTCAAACGCCTTGGTCAGAATAATTTCAGCGACGCCGGCGTGTTCATCGAAAAGTACATCCAACGCGCCCGGCATCTGGAAGTGCAGGTATTCGGCGACGGCCAGGGCGAGGTGCTTGCCCTCGGCGTACGCGACTGCTCAGTGCAGCGACGCAACCAGAAAGTCCTCGAAGAAACCCCGGCACCGAACCTGCCCGAGGGCATGGCCGAGGAACTCTGTGCAGCAGCAATCAAACTGGCCAAAGCGGTGAATTACCGCAGCGCGGGCACTGTGGAATTCGTCTTCGACAGCGATGCCCAGCGTTTTTATTTTCTGGAAGTGAACACCCGTTTGCAGGTGGAGCACGGTGTCACCGAACAAGTGTGGGGCGTGGACCTGGTGCGCTGGATGGTGGAATTGGCGGCCGGTGATTTGCCGCCGCTGCGCGAGTTGAGTCAGGGATTGAAAGCCAACGGTCATGCGATTCAGGCACGACTCTATGCTGAAGATCCGGGTCGGGATTTCCAGCCGAGTCCAGGTCTGCTCACTGCCGTCAATTTCCCGGTTACCGATGGCAAACACCTGCGCATCGACACTTGGGTCGAGGCCGGTTGCGAGATCCCGCCATACTTCGATCCGATGATCGCCAAGGTCATCAGCTGGGCACCGACTCGCGAAGCCGCGCGCGTCGATCTGCATCAAGCTCTGGGCGACAGCCTGCTGTACGGGGTGGAAACCAACCGCGATTACTTGCGGCAAATTCTGCTCGATACGCCCTTTGCCAGCGGCCAGCCGTGGACCCGTTGCCTGGAAGGTCTAGTCTATCAAGCCAACACCTTCGAAGTGCTCAGCGCCGGCACGCAGACCAGCGTTCAGGACTCTCCGGGACGCCTCGGTTACTGGGCGGTGGGCGTGCCGCCGTCGGGGCCGATGGACAGCCGGGCGCTGCGTCTGGGCAATCGCTTGCTGGGTAACGATCAAGGTGCAGCGGCGCTGGAAGTGACCATGAGCGGGCCGCTGCTGCGTTTCAATTGTGAGGCGGTGGTGGCCGTTACGGGTGCGGTGATTGCGTTGATGTTGAACGGTGAAGCGGTGCCGATGAATACCGCATTATTGATTCCCGCCGGTGCCACTTTGAGCCTCGGCACCATTGGCGGTGCAGGTGCGCGCAGCTATCTGTGCCTGCGCGGCGGCGTGCAAGTGCCGGACTATCTGGGCAGCAAAAGTACCTTTACCCTCGGCCAGTTTGGCGGCCATGCCGGTCGTGCATTGCGCGCAGGGGACGTATTGCATATTCCGGCCTTGAGCGACCGCAGCGCCGGGCAAAACCTGGCGACACAACACGTTACCGAGTTGCCCGCCGTGCGGCAGATTCGGGTGATCTACGGCCCTCATGGCGCCCCGGAATATTTCACCGAAAACTACATTGGCACCTTCTTCTCCACGCAGTGGGAAGTGCACTTCAACTCCAGCCGCACCGGAGTGCGGCTGATCGGGCCGAAGCCTGAATGGGTGCGGGCCGACGGTGGCGAGGCCGGGCTGCATCCGTCGAATATTCACGACAATCCGTACGCCATCGGTGCGGTGGATTTCACCGGTGACATGCCAGTGATTCTGGGGCCGGATGGCCCGAGCTTGGGCGGGTTTGTCTGCCCGGTGACGGTGATCGAGGCGGACCTTTGGCAGCTAGGGCAGCTCAAGGCTGGGGACAAGGTTCAGTTTTTGCCGGTCGATCTCAAGACTGCGCGCAATCTCGCCTTGAAATGGGACTCCTGTGGGAGCTGGCTTGCCTGCGATGAGGCCCGACCAGACACCGCATCAACTTCATCGCAGGCAAGCCAGCTCCCACAGGGGATTGTGTCGCCTGTGGTGCTGGATATTGGTCAGGGGGATACGCGGCTGGTTGCACGTCTGTCAGGCGACACGCATTTGTTATTGGAAATCGGTGCGCCCGAACTGGATTTGGTCCTGCGCTTTCGCGCTCACGCGTTGATGCAGGCATTGGAAAGCAAACACCTGCACGGCGTGATCGATCTGACGCCGGGCATCCGCTCACTGCAAGTGCACTACCAACCCGAACAACTGCCGCTGGCCGATCTGCTGGGTATTGTCGCCGGTGAATGGGACGCCGTGTGCGCCGCCAAGGACCTGCAAGTGCCCTCGCGCATCGTCCATCTGCCCCTGTCCTGGGATGACCCGGCCTGCCAGTTGGCGATCGAGAAATACATGACCACCGTACGCAAGGAAGCGCCCTGGTGCCCGAGCAATCTGGAATTCATCCGCCGCATCAACGACCTGCCGAACCTCGACGAAGTGCAGCGCACAGTGTTCGACGCCAGCTATCTGGTAATGGGCCTGGGCGACGTCTACCTCGGTGCACCGGTCGCCACCCCGCTCGATCCTCGGCATCGCCTGGTGACCACCAAGTACAACCCGGCCCGCACCTGGACCGCGGAAAACTCGGTCGGCATCGGCGGCGCCTACCTGTGCGTGTACGGCATGGAAGGCCCCGGTGGTTATCAGTTCGTCGGTCGCACGCTGCAGATGTGGAATCGCTACCGCGAAGTCGCCGCGTTCGACGGCAAGCCGTGGCTGCTGCGCTTCTTCGACCAGATCCGGTTCTACCCGGTGAGCGCCGATGAACTGCTGCGCATTCGTCGGGACTTCCCGCTTGGGCGCTTTGATCTGAACATCGAACACAGTCAGCTGAATCTGGCGGATTACCAGGCGTTTTTGGCGAAAGAAGCCCCGAGCATCGCGGCATTTCGGGATCAACAAAAAAGCGCGTTCAACGCCGAACGCGAACGCTGGATCGCCAGCGGCCAGGCGCATTTCGACAGCGAAGAGCTGGCCCCGGAAGTTACCGAGGACACACCGTTAGCCGACGGTCAGCGGAGCGTCGACAGCCACATCGCCGGCAACCTCTGGCAGGTTCAAGTGCAGGCTGGCAGCCGGGTCGCGGCGGGGGATGTGCTGGTGATTCTGGAGTCGATGAAGATGGAAATCCCGCTGCTCGCGCCCATGGCGGGCGTGGTGCGCGAGATTCGCGTGCAACCGGGTTCGGCGGTACGCGCCGGGCAGCGTGTGGTGGTGCTGGAACTCGACTCAAGCCATTAAAAAAGGATTAACGCCATGAACATCAATCTGCAACTCGACGCCCTGCGCAACGCTTACCGTGACGGCAGCACTACGCCTCGGCAACTGCTGCTGAGCCTGCGGGAAAAAGCCGCGGCACTGAATCCGGACTATCACCTGTTCATCCATTTGCTCAGTGTCGAGGAACTGGAACCGTACCTCGCCGCACTCGACGCTCGTGACCCAGGCAGCCTGCCGCTGTACGGCGTGCCGTTCGCGATCAAGGACAACATCGACCTGGCGGGCATTCCCACCACGGCAGCGTGCCCGGCGTTTGCCTATGTGCCGGAACGCTCGGCAACCATCGTCGAGCAACTGCTGGCGCTGGGTGCGATTCCGTTGGGCAAGACCAATCTCGACCAGTTCGCCACTGGCCTCAATGGCAGCCGCTCGCCGTATGGCGCTTGCCCGAACAGCGTGTTGCCGGAGTATCCGTCGGGCGGTTCCAGCGCCGGGTCGTCACTGGCGGTGGCGCTCGGCGTGGCGAGCTTTTCCCTGGGCACGGACACGGCAGGTTCCGGTCGCGTGCCCGCGGCATTGAATAATCTGGTCGGTTTGAAAGCCAGCAAAGGGCTGATCTCCACGGCCGGTGTGGTTGCGGCCTGCCGAACGCTCGATTGCGTCACGACCTTCACGGCCACGGCCCGTGAGGCCAGTCAGTTGCTCGCGCTCACCGCTCATCTCGATCCACGGGACGAATACAGCCGCAGTAATCCGCTGTGGAATGACGGTTCGGCATTCGGCACACCGCGTCCATTCCGTTTCGGCGTACCCCGCGCGCAGGATCTGGCGTTCTTCGGCTGTCCTGAAGGGCCGTTGCTGTTCGGCGACGCCATCGACCAGCTCAAAGCCATGGGCGGCGAGGCGGTCGAACTGGATTTGTCGCCGTTTCTCGAAGCGGCGCGGTTGCTCTACGAAGGGCCGTGGGTGGCGGAACGTTACAGCGTGGCCGGCGAGTTGATGGAGCAACACCCTCAAGCCGTGCTGCCGGTGATTCGCGCCGTATTGGCCAAGGCCCCAGCGGTGACCGGCGTGCAAACCTTCCGTGCCCAATACCGTCTGCAGGCCTTGAAAGCACTGTGCGACAAGGCTCTGGAAGGCCTTGATTGCGTGGTCACGCCCACCCTCGGCCGCCCGGTGACACGGACGGAGCTTGCGGCCGAACCGGTGCTGCGCAACTCGGAGCTGGGCTACTACACCAACTTCATGAACCTGCTCGATTACGCCGCCGTCGCCGTGCCCAGCGGATTCATGGGCAATGGTTTGCCATGGGGCGTGACGTTGTTCGGCCGGGCGTTTACCGATCAGTATCTGTTGAGCGTGGCGGATGCCTTGCAACGCCAGCAAGGCTTGGCCGAGCCTGCGCCGACGAACATTGCGCGCAATGATCGGGCACGGCTGGTAGTGTGCGGCGCGCATCTGGATGGGCTCGCGCTGAACTGGCAACTGAAGCAGCGTGGAGCCCGTTTGCTCGAAGCCACTCACAGTTCCCCCGACTATCAACTATATGCCCTGGCCGGCGACCCACCCTATCGCCCTGGCATGGTCCGAGTGAAGGAAGGTGGCGCGGCGATTGCGGTGGAAGTATGGGAGTTGCCAAGCAGTGAGTTGGGTTCGTTCCTGACCGCGATTCCGGCACCGCTGGGGTTGGGCAAGGTACAACTGGCGGATGGGCGGTGGGAGAGCGGGTTTATCTGTGAGCCCTATGGGCTGGAGGGCGCGGTGGATATCAGTCATTTGGGCGGGTGGCGTGCGTATTTGAACGATCGGCGTTGATTTCCAGGATCGCCGGCTTGCGCAGGAGTGCTTGCCGACCGATCATGCGCGGTCTCGGGCCAAGCAAACCGGCCGTAATCGAATGCTCCTTCATGAACAAACCTGACCTCTGCCCGGCTTGCGGCGCCTCCAACGACTGCAGCCTGGCTGACCCGCGAACCGTCGATCGTGCCTGCTGGTGCTACGGCGTCAGCATCGATCCGGCGGTGCTCCAGGCGTTGCCCGCCGAGCTGCGCGACAAGTCCTGCCTGTGCCCGGCCTGCGCTCAGGTCGAGGCACAGTTGCAAGCAGCCGCCTGGCCGATCACGTAAGATACGCGGCGCCCTCTCACCAAATCCTCCCACCGATCCCTAGCCATGCGTGTTGACCGCTTCCTCAGCAACCTGCCCCGCTTCAACCGTAAGCAGGTACGCCTATTGCTGGTGGAAAAACGCGTCAGGGTCGACGGAGAAGTCGTCAGCGACCCTCACGCCGAGGTGCTCGAGTTCAGCCGCGTGGAAGTCGACGACGAGGTGCTGCAAGCTGGCAAGCCGGCCCGCTACTTCATGCTGCACAAACCGCCCGGTTGCGTCAGTGCCACCCGCGACCCGCAACACCCGACGGTACTCGACCTGATCGATGAACCGGGCAAGGATGACTTGCACATCGCCGGCCGCCTGGACTTCAACACCACCGGACTGATGCTGATCACCAACGATGGCAGCTGGTCGCGACGCCTGACCCAACCGCAGACCAAACTACCCAAGGTGTACTACGTCGAGACCGAGCAGGAGATCACTGCCGAATACGCGATCACCTTCGCCAAAGGGCTGTATTTCGCCTTCGAAGACCTCACCACACAACCTGCCGAACTGGTCTTGCTCGGGCCAAAATCGGCGCGCTTGAGCATCGTCGAAGGCCGCTATCATCAGGTAAAACGGATGTTCGGCCACTTCGACAACAAGGTGGTGCGCCTGCACCGCGAATGCATGGGACCGCTGGTACTCGACGCTGTGTTGAAGCCCGGCGAGTACCGGCCGTTGAGTCGTGAAGAGATCCGAATGATCTAAGCAGACGACCGCTCAGCAGATGTTGTCGAACAATTTACGAAAGATACTTGCGCGATGACGTGACCCCTGCTTGAATCAGGACGTCGGCGCGAAACGTGACCGACGAGTCACCAAAACTACTCTAAGAAACTTTTTGCCGGCAGAGAACCCTCAGGTTCCGCCTTCCCCCGGCAAACTGCCCGCTTATAACAATACCCGTCGACCAGCGTGCAATGGATCGACATGGGCCTTCAAAAATTCCAGGCGTATGCCTACCTGTCACAAAGCTCGTGCAATCTGATTTGCGCGCATACCCGCTTGCCAGGAGTCTTATGTCATGAGGCCAGAAATCGCTGTGCTGGATATACAGGGTCAGTACCGGGTTTACACGGAGTTCTATCGCGCAGACGCCGCAGAAAAGACCATCATTCTGGTCAACGGCTCGATGTCCACGACTGCGTCGTTTGCACAGACCGTGAAAAACCTTTACCCAGAGTTCAATGTGGTGTGCTACGACCAGCCCTACGCGGGCAAGTCCAAGGCCCACAATCTGCATGAGAAGATGCTTACAAAGGAAATCGAAGGGCAGATCCTCCTTGAGCTGATCGACCACTTCGCCGCCGAGCATGTGCTGTCGTTTTCCTTTGGTGGCGCCGCCACGCTCGTCGCCCTCGCCCAACAGCCACGGCGCATCGAAAAGGCTGTGATCAGCTCGTTCTCGCCGGTGGTCAACGAGCACATGCTCGACTACCTTGAGCGCGGTGTCGATTATCTCGGCAGCCGTGACGGGAACCGGGTCGGTGACTTGGTGAACAGCACCATCGGCAAACACCTGCCCTCGCTGTTCAAGCGCTTCAACTACCGTCACGTCAGTTCGTTGGCCGAACATGAATACGGGCAGATGCATTTTCACATCAGCGACGTGCTCAACAGCGACCGCCAGTGCTACCTGAACGCGGCAAAGAAAATCAACGTGCCGGTGCTGTTCATGAACGGCGAATGGGACGAGTACACCGCCGCCGCCGATGCCAAGCTGTTCGCCGGCCATGTGCAGCACAGCACCTTCAGCACCCTTCAGGCCACCGGCCACTTTCTCGACATGGAGCACAAAGCTGCCTGCCGAGACAGCCGCAACGCACTGCTGGGCTTCCTGAAACCGGCGCAACACGAAAGCCGACCGCGTTACCAGTACGTCCAGGACCACCATGCATTGGCAATTTGAAACAGAGTCATCGCGAGCAAGCTCAGCCCTGCAGCGTTAAACGCATTCCTGTAGGAGCGAGGCTTGCCCGCGAATGACCGCTACGTGGTCGATGCTTTCGTTTCACCCGCGCTAAAGCCATCGCGCGCAAAGAAAAACTTCATTTTCACGCGCACATCTGGTACAAAGTCAGCCGCTCTGAGCGGGTGTCGTATAATGGCATTACTCCAGCTTCCCAAGCTGATAACGAGGGTTCGATTCCCTTCACCCGCTCCACTCAGATTTTCAGTCTTACGTCGTTTTTTGACGGGAGATGCAGGAACAGAAATAACCGGCCTCGATGGCCGGTTTTTTTGTGTCTGGGGTTTGGTGGAATCGGGCTGGGGGCGCTTGGCCCTAATGCTGCTTTCCAGCCCTTGACGCCTCCCGTCCCGCATGCTAGCGAATGCTATACTTCCTACGAATTGCATGAAGTGTGCAACGTTCCCCCATGGGTACAGATACCGACTGCAAATCTCAGTTAGCGGCTACAGACAGAGGAGGTCTACAGCCAACACGAGATGGGAGGTGTGGCATGAATCGGCACTATTACATCAGTGACAATCTCGACGAACTCGAGGCCGTTGAAAATGAACTGGAAGCCAACGGCATCAATACCGAACAAATTCATGTGCTCAGTGAACAAGTGGCGGATGTTGAAGAACATCACCTCCACGAGGTTAACTCGTTAATGAAACAGGATGTTGTTCACTCTGGCGAGATTGGTGCTGTGGTCGGTGTGCCACTCGCGGCGCTGATCCTTGCCGGCGCCTATTGGCTGGGCTGGACCGAAACCGCCGCAGGCTGGATGCCGTTTATCTTCCTGGCCATTATCATATTTGGCTTCTGCATCTGGGAAGGCGGCTTTTTTGGTATCCAGGTGCCGAACGCTCACTTCCGCAATTTTAAACAGATGGTAGAAGAGGGAAAACACATCTTCTTCGTGGATGTTGAACCGAATCAGGAATCTATATTGGACCGGGTAATCGAACATCATCCAACGCTGACGGTCGCCGGCACGGGAACGGCAGCCCCCCACTGGACAGTGGCCTGGCAGCACAAATGGCATCAGTTCAAGCGAGTGATATCAGGTTAGCCCTGGAGGCTCATGGCCATCCGGAAGCTGCTTATTGGCCGAAGGAAATAACCCGGCTGAGGAAAACATAGTCTGCCTCGGTGGCCATCAGTCCGACGAGCACCAGTAAACACAACGGTGGCAATAATATGGCGTAGACCATGGCCAACCGTTCCCAAGCCATGTGCATGAAGATGGAGACAATCAAACCTGCCTTCAACAACATGAACGTGATAATCAGGGCCCACCGAAGGTAGCCATGGAAGTGGAAATAGTCGACAAGGTACGACAGCGTGCTGAGGACGAATAACAGCCCCCAAATTTTAAGGTACAAGCTGATTGGATGTTGCTGACCCTGAACATGTGCCATCACCCGTGCTCCTCTACCATAAATAGAAGAAAGCAAAAATAAACACCCACACCAAATCCACGAAGTGCCAGTAGAGCCCGGCTATCTCGACGTTCTGATAGTTTCCGGAGCGCTCATAATCTCCCCGCAATACTTTCATCGCCACAATGCCGAGGTAGAGGGCGCCAATAGACACATGCAGTCCGTGGAAACCGGTAATCATGAAAAAGCTGGCACCAAATTGCGCCGCCCCCATGGGGTTTCCCCAGGGGCGCACCCCTTCTGCAATCAGCTTGCTCCATTCAAATGCCTGCATGCCGACGAAGGTCACCCCCAAGGCAGCGGTCGCCAGCATCAGGGCAGCGGTTTTCGCGCGATTACGGCGATAGGCGAAATTAACGGCCATGGCCATAGTGCCGCTGCTGCTGATCAGCACAAAGGTCATGATCGCGATCAGAATAAGCGGGATTTCTCTACCGCCAATCGTCAATGCGAACACTTCACTGGGGTTCGGCCAAGCGGTGGTGATGGTCATGCGTACCGACATGTAGCCGGTTAAAAAACAGGTGAATATAAAAGTATCGCTGAGCAGGAATATCCACATCATCGCCTTGCCCCAGGGGACCTGCTTGAAGACCTCTCTATCCGAGGCCCAGTCGCTGGCGATGCCCTGCCATCCCGGTGCAGGCGGCGAGTCTGGCGGATTGGATGAACTGGATTCGCCTGGGGCAAGTGGATGCGATGCCATGGTTTTTCACCTCAGGCCGCAGAATCTGGCGATGGCTTCATAGGTTTGCGGCGTGCTGGCCAGCAGCGCGAATAGCACGAACCAAAGACCCAGTAAGTAATGCCAATAGGTGGTACAGAGCTCTACGCTGACGCTGAGTTGCGGCAACGGCACGCGATGCAGGAATTTAGCGACGATTATGCTCCAGGCTATCAGCCCGCCCAGCAGGTGGAGCCCATGCAGACCGGTCAACAAGTAGAAGAAACTGTTGGCCGGATTGCTGGCGACAAAGTAGCCCCACGCGACAAACTGCTGCCAGACCCAGAGTTGCCCCACCAGAAAGGCAATGGCAAATACGCCCCCTAATACAAAACCAATGACTGTTGCGTCCAGTCGAGCCTGTCGGGCGGCCATACGCGACCACTGCAGCGCGATGCAACTGACTACCAGAAAAGCCGAATTCAGCCATAGCTGCCATAGATTGGCTAACGGCGCCAAGGGGCCTGTCAGGGGGAGCCAGTCGGCCATTTGTGAACGGGCAATAAAGGCGAACAGGAAGAGAAAGAATAACGAACTCACCACCACCAGAAACAAGCGCAGGCCTACTCTTGCGATTTGGCTTCTATCGGCACCCTCGGGGGCCTGAATACCCTCAGGATCGCGATTCCAACTGCCGCCGGGGTCAGCGCCATCGGCGTTTCTCAATAGCAGCCTGCTCATGTTTTAACGTCCACTATCTTGGTTCCGGCACTCAGTTGCCGCATCTGCTCCAGCTCCTCGGCGGAAACCGTTTGCGCAACGAAATCCTGCTCTATCCCCGGCACACTGTAGTCATAGGCCCAGCGATGCACGACCGGCAGCTTCGCTCCCCAGTTACCGTGAATCGGTGGGGTGTTCGGCGTTTGCCATTCCAGACTGGCCGCCCCCCACGGATTACTGCCTGCGGGTTTGCCCTTGAATGCACTCCAGGCCAGGTTGAACAGGAACAGCAACTGGGAAACGCCGACGATCAATGCGATCACCGTAATGAAGGCATTCAGCTCTTGCGCCGACTGCGGAATGAACGCGTAGTTTTCATAGGCGTAGTAACGGCGTGGCATGCCCTGGAAACCCAGGTAGTGCATGGGGAAGAAGATGGCGTAGGTGCCCAGAAAGGTAATCCAGAAATGCAGCTTGCCCAGGGTGTCGTTCAACATGCGCCCGGTGACTTTCGGGAACCAGTGATAAATGCCACCGAACACCACCAGTACCGGCGCGACCCCCATGACCATATGAAAATGGGCGACGACGAAATAGGTGTCCGAGAGCGGAATATCCACGATCACATTGCCGAGAAACAACCCGGTCAGACCGCCGACCAGGAAGGTGACAATAAAGGCCAGGGCAAACAGCATCGGCACGGTCAGATGGATGTCGCCCCGCCACAGAGTCAGCACCCAGTTATAGACTTTCAGTGCGGTCGGCACTGCAATGATCAAGGTGGTGACGGCGAAGAAAAAGCCAAAGTAGGGGTTCATTCCGCTGACATACATATGGTGCGCCCAGACCACGAAGCTGAGTACGCCAATCGCAATAATGGCCCACACCATCATTCGGTAGCCGAAGATATTTTTACGCGCATGCGTGCTGATCAAGTCGGAGACCAGACCAAACGCAGGCAGAGCAACGATGTAGACCTCCGGGTGGCCGAAGAACCAGAACAGGTGCTGGAACAAGATCGGGCTACCACCCTGGTGCTCGAGCTGCTGCCCAAGTGAAACCATCGCCGGCATAAAGAAGCTGGTGCCCAACAGCTTGTCAAACAGCATCATGACCGCACTGACGAACAACGCCGGGAAGGCCAGCAAGGCCATGATCGAGGCCATGAAGATTCCCCATACGGAGAGCGGCATGCGAAACAATGTCATGCCGTGCGTGCGCGCCTGCAACACCGTGGTGACGTAGTTCAACCCGCCCATGGTGGCTGCCACAATAAAAATCGCCAGTGAGACGAGCATCAGGACGATGCCCCACTCGACCCCCGGTGTTCCCTGAGAAATGGACTGTGGTGGATAGAGCGTCCAGCCCGAACCGGTGGGGCCGCCGGGGACAAAGAAACTGGAGAGCAACACCACTACCGCCAGCAGGTAGAACCAGTAACTCAGCATGTTGACATAGGGGAAGACCATGTCGCGGGCGCCCACCATCAGCGGGATCAGATAGTTACCGAAGCCACCCAGAAACAAGGCCGTCAGCAAGTAAATGACCATGATCATGCCGTGCATGGTCATCGCCTGATAGTAAGCACTGGCGTCCATGAACTCCAAAGTGCCGGGGAAGCCAAGCTGTATGCGCATCAAGCCGGACAACACCACGGCGATAACGCCCACGAAAATAGCCGTCAAGGAGTATTGAATGGCTATGACCTTGTGATCCTGACTCCAGATATATTTGGTCAGGAAGCTTTTGGGTTCGTGCAGTGCTTCTGTTTCGGCTTGCTCCGCATAGGCCATCACGTCATCCTCCTGTCGAAGTTTCGGTGCATTCCTGGCTGCTTTACGGCTACTTCCCTGGCTCCGCCTTGCTCGCATCAGCGTCGGCATTCGCTTTGGATTTGATAAAAGCGATCAGTGCGTTCAACTCCTGATCACTCGGAGCCAAGGCCGGCATGACGGCTGCATAGCCTTTGACGATTTTGGCGTTGGGATTAAGGATCGAATCCTTTATATAACCCTCATCGACCTCGATACTCGTACCGTCGGCAAGGGGTTCTGTCTTGCCATACAGGCCCTGCCAGCTGGGGCCGACCCCCTTGCTGCCGTCGACACTGTGGCAGGTCAGACAGCCGAGCGACTCTGCCAGTCGCTGCCCCTGCGTCGCCAAGTCGTCACCTCTGTCCAACTTTTCGCTGGCAGAAGGTTCTTGCGGCGCGGCACCCAGTGATTTTATCAGGGCGACGACAGCACCCAGTTCATCTTCAGTGAGAGTATAGGCCACCATGACTGGCGGGTAGCCCTGTACCAGTCGGGCCTTCGGATCGAGGATCGACTCTTTCAGGTAGGCCTCATCGACCAGCACACTGGTGCCATCGGCAAGCTGTTCAGTGCGGCCGTACAGCCCCATCCATCCCGGGCCGAGACGGGTACTGCCATCCTGGCTATGGCAGGCACCGCAGCCGTATTGTTCGACCAACTGGCGACCTTTTTCCAGCACGCTGTCCTGACTGGGTTTGGCAGCTGTCGTTAATGTTTGCGCAAAAGTCGGTTGGCTGTTCAGCCATTGATCGAAGGCGCCCCGCTCTTCCACGATCATCTGGCCGCGCATGTTGTAATGACCTAAACCACAATACTCAGCGCAAAGGATTTCATATTTCCCGGTTTTAGTCGGCGTAAACCAAAAGTACGACACCATCCCCGGCACCATGTCCATCTTGCTGCGAATTTGCGGGATATAGAAATTGTGCAGTACATCTTTAGAACGCAGTAAAACTTTCACTGGCTGATCGAGCGGAAGGCGAACTTCATTGCTTTTTATAAGCACATCGTCCTGCCCAACAGGATCCTTGGGATCAAGGCCGAGGGGATTGGTGAAATCAACAAACTTAATATCCGATTTACCCAGCTTCCCGTCCTGGCCGGGAAAACGAAAGGCCCACTGCCACTGCTGGGCGACCACTTCAAGTTCATAAGCATTTTTCGGCACGCGGATGAAATCACTGTAAACCACCAGGCCTGGCGCCAACATCGCGGCAATACCTACCGAGGTCACGATAATCAACCATGTTTCCAGTTTTTTATTTTCTGGCTGATAGTGCGCCCTGGCACCCTCCTTATGACGATAACGCATCACGGCGACCGCCATAAACACCGTGATGGCGATGAAAAAAATTCCGCTAATGATCAGGGTGATGAACAGGGTGGTGTCTATTGATCCCCAGTTAGAGGCTGCCGGTGTCGCATGCCAAGGCGCTAGTAGATGGAAGAGTACCGATGCAATAACGATTAGTATCAAGATAATTGCTATTGCCATGTTCTCTTCATCCTGTTCCTGTTGCTCATTGGTTATGCCAAAGCATCGCCACTGACGTCCAAGCAGGGCAGACAATGACCGCCCGTCCGGGCGGCAAAGTCAGTAAGAAGTATAGAACCATCGGGCTGTACCGTGAGGTTGGCAAGCGAGGCCCGGCTGCCAGCTATACTCAATTTCAGAGGACGGACGGCAGAGATCGGCTGGAAGCGGCCCAACAGACGAACCCTGCCTATGCGCGCCGCCAGGTAAGTGATGGCATTGAGAAGAGACAAGAGCCACCAAGTCCAGCAGTCCACGACGGAGGTTTCGTCATGAGTGCCCTGACGATCGAAGGCTGGTGCAAGCCCAGCCCCGACCAGAAGTCCATCCCGATCGGTGAGATCCATTTTGACGTCGATGACCCCCTTCATCTGCGTCTGGAGCAAGCTGAAGAACGTCTACAAAAGACCCATGAGCCCGAAGCCATGGTCGATGTCGACATGAGCACAATGGATTTGGTCTTGCCAGAGGGATATGGCCCCTTGTCCGACTGCCAGATGCGCGTCTATTTGCACTACGACCGCGGTCAGTTCCATTTGGTCGGGCATCGAGCGAGCGATGGAAGCTTGGTCTATTCTAACGCGGTTTTGATTGATCAGCTGCCGTAGAAGCTACGGCGTGATTCTCGGGGGAACACAATAACCGGCCCGAAGTGGCCGGTTTTTTGTACCCGAAATTTGAGCGGCCCTTACCGTTCAGCGTCGCGGCAAAACCCTGCAATACAGAAAACAGGCTCTCCCCAAACCAACGCGACATGCCCTCCTAGGCTCGTTTCATGCCGTTCTTCCATCCGTATTCAGGATGCATGGGTGGTTATAGTGTTGATTAGCGATTTTCAGTAGGTATAGTAACCACAAGCACACCACAGGGAGGTGATGTGAATAGCCGGTTTTTGATAAGCCAAATCGTTGCAGACGGCTGGTATCTGGTACGAATCAGGGGGAGCCATCACCATTTCAAGCATCCGACCAAGCCAGGACTGGTAACGGTTCCTCATCCGAAAAAGGATCTGCTCAAAAAAACGGCCATCAGTATTTTGCAACAGGCGCTGCTCTGACGAGCCGATGGACAGCGCCTTCGGAGGATGACGAACATGCTTTACCCAATAGCAATTTCCATGGGCGATGACGAACACGCCTGGGGTGTAGAAGTACCGGATATTCCAGGTTGTTTCTCCGCTGGGGAAGATCTGGATGACGCCATGGCCATGGCTCGCGAAGCCATCGAAGGCCATTTCGAAATATTGGCCGAAGACGGATCACCGATTCCGTCCGCCAACAAAGTGACCCTGCATGCGGCCAATCCGCAGTACGCAGGGTGTACGTGGGCCGTGGTGGACATCGATGTCACCAAGTACCTGGGCAAGGCCCAGAAACTCAACATCACCCTGCCCGGCTACTTGCTCAACCGCATCGACGAATACGTACTGCATCATCCGGAAGAAAAAAGTCGCTCCGGATTTCTGGCCTCGGCGGCGCTCAAGGTTTTGCAGCAGGGCTGATGGTTCGAAGGTGGGAGCCCAAAGGGACAAACGACCAGGCGCGTCCCTTTGCAGGTCAGCGCATTGCCACCATGAACAACCGCGGAAACGGCAACAACACTGAACCATCGCTCAGCGCCGGATAGGCCTGCTCGATCGCCGCCTGATACTGATTGAGATACTGAACCCGCTCCGCTTCATTCAGCAGCTCAAGAAAAGGCCGTAAACCGCTGCCCTTGAACCACTCGACCACGCCCGATGCGCCGTCCGCGAGCGGATGATAGTAAGTGGTGCGCCATACATCGACCCGGGTGCAATGGGCACGCAGCATCGAGTAATAACCGCCCGCATCCTCCATTTCCGTTCGCAGGCCAGCGACCCTTGCCAGTTTGTCAGCCCAAGGGCCATTCGCTGCGACCTCGCGCATCAACCTGTGCGACGGTTCGTTGAGGTTGTCGGGCATCTGAATCGCCAGGCTACCGCCGGGCGCAAGCCTGGTCACCAACGACGGCAACAACCGGGCGTGATCGGGCAGCCACTGCAATACTGCGTTGGCGAAAATCACGTCGAACGGGCCGGTCTCGTTCCAGGTATCAATGTCAGCAGTGTCGAAACGCAGATGGGGCAAGCGCTTGCGAGCGGCCTCGATCATATCGGGTGAACTGTCCACCCCTCGCACTGCGGCATTGGGAAAGCGCTGTACCAGCAACTCGGTGGAATTACCGGGGCCGCATCCGATGTCGATTGCCGATTGGACGTCCACTGCGGGGATGGCAGCCAGCAAATCACGCGCCGGGCGCGTTCGCTCATCTTCAAAAGCTACGTATTGTTTGGCGGACCAACTCATATCGCTCTCCTGTCGGTGCATGGTTGTAGTCAGAGGCCGACAACCGGTTCGCTAACGATACATCGACCAGTGTGCTCTGCCCTATCCGGATTTTTGGAGAACATAGGGATCTGAGTGAGTTTTTTCTTATCGCCAAATCATTGAAAGTCATAACCAAAAGAACCGTTCGTCGACCAAAGATCAAAGCGATTTTGACAGCATAGAATTGGCATCTATAGTCCTAACGCGGCCTGCTGGAAGGAACCCAACCCGTCATTTCAAGGCAAGGAGCAAGGCCAGCTCGTACCCCGTGATCGAGTGGGTTCCCCAGTAGTGTGTTCGCAACGGCCGCAAGGCAAACAAGCGTTGTCGTGCCTGGCAGGTAGCCAGGTAATCACTCTGTTCAAAGGAGCTTTACTATGTCTCGAGTCACGGATGTACTTGTTTCGATCGACACCGAAACCATTCTGAAAAACTACCCGAACATCAGCAAAAACCCTGCTGCGCCGACGCTGATCGACGTCAATCATGTGTACATGGTGACCAATCAGAACAACGTGGTGAGTGGCCAGGCCGGTGGCGAGCTCAACCTGAAAGCCCAGGTAGGCGATCTGATTCGCTGGCGTGAAACCAGCCTGTCGCAGAGCTTCGAGACTGCTGTGATTTTCTACAAGTTCATCGGTAACGTAGGCAATGATCTGATCTCTACACCCACGCCGCGCAAGGCTACCGCCTGCGTTGCCGTCCCTAACACCAGCAACCCATCGGTGCCCAGCTGCCAGAAAGTCGATAACCATTACTGGTCTTCGGAAACCCTTTCGTGCGGTAGCGTGACTTATCACTTCCACTTCCTGATCGTGGATCGCGAGTGCAAAATCGTCGGCTGCTGCTCGTGGGATCCGTTCATTACCATTCGTAACTGATGATGGGCCGGGCCCCTTGGCAACGAGGGGCCTACCGAGCTCGTTGCCGCCTCGGCTGGAATGGATTTCTTGCTTGAACTGAAGCGGCTATCGATATGCGTCAACATCATGAAAGGAATCCATGATGACTTCCGAACCGATTACCTCCCCTTCGGCGAGCGTCGTGACAGCCAATAATGTGCTGCTGATCGTCGACGCCGAATCGCTGTTTTCCCGTTATCCGCAACCCAGCCTTGAACCGCAAAAACCGACGGTGATTGAAGACGGCTTCATCTTCGTCATCAGCGGTACAGAAACAACACAAAATACTAAAAATGACAGCAAAGCGCTAACAGCCAGCAACGGACAAATTTTCCATGTCCGCGGCAGAACCGTCAGCTTGCTGGCCGAACACAGCGTTGTATTTCACAACATTTCGGTGAGCGATACCGGAATCCTTTCGCCGCCCAAACTGGTCGTCCACGGCGAGCAGACAGTCCCCGCGCCCGACCCCGCCAACCCGACTCAACCGGGTAGCCACAAGGCCGATGACCATTATTGGGAGTGCTCGTTACTGACCCCGGGCGTGGCAACCTGCGAACTGAGCTTCATGCTGATCAACCCCCGCTGTGAAGCGTTGGGGTACTTCAGTTGGAAGACTGAGGTGACGCTGTCGGCGTGAATAGATACGCGCAAAAAAAAGAACCGGCCTCAAGAGGCCGGTTCTTTTTTTTGCCGTTTACCCAACACGGCTAGTCGTAGTATCCAACTGTCTTCTTCAAGTGATCCGAATAATCGTAAATCTCATCAACAGAGCCAATCGGATGCCGGGTTTCATTCTTTTCTTCGTCAAAAATCCCAATGTACTTTTGTGAACGATTGAAATGAAGGCGACAAATCGGCTTGCGATTGTTGTCATCGAGCAAGATCCCAAAATAGCTTTGCGTATCGCGCTGTACTATCCGTTTAGCGTCCACAACCGAACGAACCACCGCACGGACAATGTGATAACCCTCCAATTCTTCCAGGGTCGTCAGCACCTTATCCTCTGATTCGTCACGCTGATCTGTCGGATCACTGCCGCCGGCAGGAACCGATCTCGATGCCAGCGCAGGCTGAATGGCACCACTCATAGCTGATTTGAGTCGGTCATTGATCTGATCATTGAGAAACTGCACGACTGCTTTTCTCGTCAGTTCGTGGAACTGCTCGCGGACTTTCTGAGTTATGACCCCGTCGTACACTCGGGAGGCGAAGACTTTTACGAAGTCGTCATCAGGTTTGATGACCTGCGAGGCGATAACCTTTTTGATCTGACTGACGTATTTCAGTTCACCTGCAGCATTGATAATCGAATCCACGTCGAATGCAGACTTGGTGAGCTTGATCAGTTCGGGGACGGAGTACTCATCGATATCCAGAAGATCGAGTTCAAGAAACGGTTTCTCATCCATCTTGTTGGGCGCATCCAGGTCGGTGAAGAATTTATAAACCTGGCCATTGGTGAGGATAGAGATTCGAGCGCTGGTGACATGGAAATAGCGAAACAGCTGGGAGGCATGATTGATGTGCAGCGACTCGCCTATTTTTTTGCATTCGATGAGGATCTGTACCTCTCCTTCCTTCATGATCGCGTAGTCAATTTTTTCTCCTTTTTTCGTTCCGATATCGCAAACGAATTCTGGAGTCACCTCACTCGGATCAAAGACATCGTAGCCCAGCACCGTACTGATGAAGGGCATAACGAAAGCATTCTTGGTCGCCTCCTCCGTCTGAATTGCAGCGCTTTGCAAACGAACCTTGGCGGCTAGGCTTGCTAACTTCTCAAAGAATTCCATGAGTGACCTCTTACTTGGTTTCGATCCGTGTGTTTGCATGCTGGCAAATTGACTGCCATTTGATACTAGACACAAACCGGCACAAAGAAAGATTCCAATCAAAGATTCCAGACGCACCAAGGCATAAGCCACATTCCTATGAAGTGCGCGAGCGATTAACTCACAGGCCAGTCATTCACTGCTTATCCGCCCCCTTCTCCTGCATCTGCACCGAAGACTTGGTCCCATCGGTGTTGTCTTTAGTCTCGTTATCCGAGTTATCGAAGCAGCCCTGCAACGCAAGCAGGCAGCAACAAAGGTAAAACGTGCGGGCGAGGTTCATGCTGTTCTCCAGTTTCAGGGGCTTGAAGTAGTGACCCATGTCGGTGGAAATGGTTGCGACTTTCTCGACCCCGAGCGATGAGCACTGACAGAGGGTTCAGCGCACTGGCGTTTCATCCCGCAGGCAATATTCAGCAGAATTTTCGTTATGCCCGTGCTGTCTGAAAATCAGGCGCATCCCTATAAGGAACACGGCAATGAAATTCGCAGAAATTGCACAGAAACTCTCCCTGTGGGCCGGCCAGCCCCGGACATTTCTGGGGGCGATCGTTCTGATTATCCTGTGGGGTTTGAGCGGGCCGATTTTCCATTTCAACGATACCTGGCAACTGATCATCAACACCTCGACCACCATCATCACCTTCCTGATGGTGTTCCTGATCCAGAACACCCAGAACCGCGACACGGACATTTTGCACTTGAAGATCGATGAGTTATTGCGAGTAACGAAAGAAGCGCAGAACGCGATGCTGGGGCTCGAATCGCTCGATCTCAAACAGTTGGAAGAATTGAGAAAGAAATATCGCCACCTCGGCGAGGGCGAAACGATTCCCCTGGACGGCACTGTCGTCCCGGAAACAAAAAAACAGGATGAATGAATTGATCCATGCCCCGCGGGTGACCGGTGACGTCACCCGCGCCATGGGTGCTAACGACTGGCTTGCAGCTCTCTGGCCATTTGCAGATGGTTTTGCAGTTTGGGCAAGGTTTCTTCGGCGAACGCTTTGATTTGCGGCACGTCCGTGGTCTGCGCTTGTTGTTGAAGCTGCTCGATGGTCTCTTGGGTGGTTTTCACCTGACTGGCGGCGTACGCCTGATCGAACGACGCATCCTCCTTCACTTCCGGAATCAAGGCTTTGGCCTTGTCCATCACCTCTTCGCGGGGTGCGACCGGTAAATCGAGTTGCTTGGCAATTTTCGCCAGATGCTGATTGGCGGTGGTGAGGTCGTTAATCACCACGATGGTGTAATCCTTGACCTCTTTGGACTCGGTTTTCTGGTGCGCCAGGCGACTGGCTTCGATGTCGGCCATGCCTTTGGCCGACGCTTCGTTGATGAATTCGGCGGCTGACTGGGCAAAGGCACTGCTGGCAAACAGCCCCAGTAACGTGACAAAACTGGCATTGCGTAAACGGGTGGCCATCCGGCTCATGGTCGCGCCCTCCTTCTTTGAAAATTCAAACGGGAGCTTGCGCCCCCGTCTTTTAATAAAACCACCTTCACTCTTACCGGGATTTCTGACCACCTTTGCGGCCCATGCCGCCTTTCGCGGAGTCTTTATCAACGGTCGTCGTGGTGGTTTTCCCACCTTTGCGACCGGCTTCAGACGCCTTCGTTCGATCATGGGCACTTCCCGAACTCGGATTTTTTGAAGTAGGCATGGTTTTCATCCTCTTGATGATGAGAGCAGCGAGCAGCCGCCCGCATAGAATAAGAATTTCCATCATCAAAAAGGTTTAAAAAACCTGGCAACGCTGCGACGAACGGTGACGGGCTTTCAGGCCCCAAGACGCAGATGATGCTGGCGCTTGGCGCGGTACATCGCCTCATCGGCATGCCTGAACAGCTGGTTTTCTTCAGTGCCATGCTCGGGGTATCGCGCGACACCGATACTCGGTTGGATGCTCAGGTTATGCCCGTCCAGACGCAGGGGCTGAGCCAGTACCTGTCGGATCTTTCCCGCCACACTCTCGGCATCCTCCGCGGCGTGGATACTGTGCAACAACACGACAAATTCATCACCGCCGATACGCGCTACGGTGTCGGTTTCGCGCACGCAGCCTTTGAGCCGATTGGCGACCGCTTGCAACAGCATGTCGCCAACCGCATGACCGAGGGTGTCGTTGACTTGCTTGAAGCGGTCGAGGTCGACGTAGAGCAACGCCATTCGACCGGAATCTGTTCGGGCCAGCGCCAGCGAGGCTTTGAGGCGTTCGCGCAGCAATTCGCGATTGGGTAACTGAGTCAATTGGTCGTACTGGGCCATGCGCTGGAGCCGGGCATGCAATTGCTTGCGCTCGATAGCGGTCGCGACCTGCGCGCAAACATACTGCAGCAATTCCTTGTCTTGCTCGGTGTAACGCTCGCCGCCGGGTACGCTTTTGACGATCAGCGCACCAATGGTGCCGTTCTGCGAACTCAATGGCACGCCCAGCCAGCAGGGTGAATCCTGGCCCGCGACCAGTGCCGCAAACCCCGCCGGCGGATTGTCCTGATCCGGCGTCAGCAGAATCGGCAAGCCGCTGCGAATGACTTCACTGCAAAGACGCCCAGTCACAGTCCCGGGCTCCTCGGGTTGCAGTTCAAGGTCGTCGACGTGATAGGGAAAGTTCAGCTGCGCGCAGTGCTCGTCATACAGCGCCACGGAGAAATTCAACGCCGGGAGCCATTCGCCGATGATCGAATGGATGCATTTGAACAGCGCCAGCAGATCTTCCGCCGCGTGGGCCGCCTCGGAGATTGCATACAGCGCCGCCTGCCGAGACTCGGCCTGTTTGCGCTCGGTGATGTCGTGGGCCACGGCAATGCGCAATTGGTCGACTTCCGACCAGCGCGCAGACCAGAGAATGTGCGCTACCCGGCCGTCCTTGCGCAGGTAACGATTTTCAAAGTTGAGCTTGGGCTCGCCCCCCATGATTTCCCGCGCGGCGTCGAGGGTGCGCTGTCGGTCGGCGGGGTGTACCAGATCTATCATCGGCAGGCCGATCAGCTCGTCGGGGGTGTAACCGAAAATGCGCTCGCAGGCAGCGCTGACAAATACGAAACGACCTTGTTTGTCCACCGCACAGACGGCGTCCAGCAAGAGGTCGATGTAGCTCGCCAGTGGCGCGGAATTACTACTTTCCATGATGCCGAGAGCGTGTCCGGACAATGCAACATTGAACAACCTTCCCTGACCGGTCATACGCCCGAGCGATGACTGTGCAGCCGACGCTTCCTTGCGATCAGCCTCAAGCCTTGTTCGTCACCAGCCCCGGCAGCGCATGCACCAGGGCGTTGATGGCAAAACCGATGAACATTACGCCGCACAAACGAGTGATCGCCAGTTCATGACGCTGATACAACGTGCGCACCTGACGCGCACCGACGATGCCAATGAGAATAGCGTAGGCCAAAAGGCCACCAATGAAGCTCAAGATGATCAACCAGGGCAACATTGACCATTGCAGCAACTCTGCACGGCTGGACAAGAGTGCAGTAAAGGTCGCCACCGCCACCGGATAAGCCTTGGGGTTGGTCAGGCCGAACAGGATGCCGTGCCAGAACGGCTGCCGCGTCGGGCCTTGAGGTGCTTCGGCACTGCCGCGACGAGCCCGCACCGCGCGCAGGCCCAGCCAGAACAGGTAGAGGCCACTGAATACGCCCAGCACATCGAACGCCGTGCTGCCGATTTCCCGCGCACCGACAATCGCGATCAGCGCCGTACTGCACCAGACCACGTCGCCCAGCAAATGCCCGCACAAAAACCCCGCTCCCGCCCGCCGCCCACGCGATGCGCCGATGCCAAACACCGCCAGCACACCCGGTCCCGGCGTAATGCCATAAATGAAGCCCGAGGCGAGAACGGCCATTAGCAGCGATGGGGTCATGGGAATTCCTGTTGAAACGCCGGATGAATGGACGCAAGTCTATCTCAGGACCCCGAGCATCGACTCACTGATCGTCGAAGAACTTCATCCCCGCATACGGCCGTTGCCGACATGCCGCCAACCGCGACGCCAGATCCCCGACATGCACCTCAAGCTTGTGCCCGTCCGGGTCCAGAAAATAGAACGATGCGCCTTCGCTGCGGTTGTCCCGCCATTCCTGCACGTTGGCGGATCGCAGATGTTCGACGAACACTGGGAAATCCGCAGCATCGAGGCTAAAGGCGTAATGGGTATAGTCGGCGGCGGGTGAAGATTCGCGCAGTGGATCGAGAGAAAGGCATAGCCAAAGGCCGGGTAGCGAGAGATAGGCGCCGGTGTCCCAAGTGGCTTCAAGCTGAAGCTGCAGCAGATCGCGATAGAACGCCACGCTGCGGTTCAGGTCGGTGACGGCGAGGGTCAGGTGGTTGAGGCCGGTTAGCATCGATCCAGTAACCTTGAGTTGCTCTGGGCGGGGTGCGAACGGAGAGTACAGCTTAAACATCCTTGAGCATAAAGCCACTGGGGCGTTGTTGGGCTGCGAGTCAGTCTTCGCGAGCAAGCCCGCTCCCACAGTAACTATTTTTGCACCATGGCTGGGCTCGATGATTTCGGTTCGACTGAGTCGGCAGGGTAGCCCGGATTCGATTCGTGCCCGCCATCCAATGACCCACAACACTCCGGGGCATCGCCCTACAACTCATTCTCTTACAACTCGCAGTACTACCGGAAACAGCCGATTCAAAGCCCATCGGGTCTCTCTGTAAAGTCTGGCAACACACACAAACTGCAACAAACCCACGGATAGATTCACTCAAGGAATGTCACTCGCACATGAACCAGATACCGTACACGGCGCACACCTTCACCAACTACCGCAAACTCGTTTCATTGGCTGATCATGATTGGGAGACCGCCGAAACCGGAAAAATCGCGGGGCTCAACGTTGAGATAAAAAGTGCCAACCGCATGCTCGATCAGTACGGGCGAGCATTTCATCATTTCTGTACGACGTCATACCTGGGTCTGGATCACCATCCCGATATTCTCGACGGCGCCATGACCACGCTGTGGGAAACCGGCACACTTCGCATCGCCAATTCCAAGAATCGCTGCAAGCTGGCGATTCTGGACCAATACGAAACCGAACTGTCCGAGTTGTTCGGCGCCAGTTGCCTGAGCACTCTGTCGTGCAGTGCGGCGAGTGCCGGGATCCTGCCGCTGCTGGCCAGCGGCGTATTTACGGAAAATCGCCCTCCAGTGATGGCTTTCGACCGATTGGCGCACTACTCGATGAATCACCTCAAAGCCGCCTGTGCCGATGAAACGAAGGTCGTGACGTGCCCGCATAACGACATGGATTTTCTCGAGACGCTGTGTCAACGGCACACCAGGGTCGCGTATATCGCCGATGGCGCCTACAGCATGGGCGGGGTTGCGGACATGGACAGCCTTTTGTATCTGAAGGACCGCTATGGGCTGTTTCTCTATCTGGACGACTCCCACGCACTTTCCGCTGTAGGAACATTCGGCGCCGGTCTTGTGCGTCCCAGGCTGCATACCCTGGATGATGACTGCCTCATCGTCGCCTCGCTGGCCAAGTCGTTCGGCGCCAGCGGCGGTCTGGTGATGCTGGGCAGCGAACGGCAGAAGAAGCTCATTGCGCGTTACGGTGGCCCCAGCAACTGGTCGCAAAGCCTGAACAGTGCAGCCATTGGCGCGGGCCGGGCATCCATCCAGTTACACCACACCCTGGAATTCGCCGCGTTGCAGGAAAAGCTTCAGGTTAATATCCGCCTCTTCGACAGCCTCATACGAACCGGACAACACAACAGCAACATGGCGATTCGACTGGTCAATTGCGGTGAGGCATCGCTGGCCAACAACATCGCCATTGAACTGGCCAATCACGGATTCTTCACCTCGGCAGTCTTTTCCCCGGTGGTTGCACAAGGCAAGGCAGCCATCAGAATCACCCTGCGCGCCGACATGGGGACGACGCTGATCCGCCATTTCTGTGGACTCATCACCGAGCTTTTACGTGCTCACGGCCGGGACATCGGCGGCTGAAAAACAGGGAAGATTAAATGAAGAGCAGCACCACCCTCCTGATCACCTGCTGTACGGTTTTTCTCGCCCAATTGGGCATGAGCATTTATCTGTCGGCGCTGCCGGATATTGCCCGGGATCTGTCCGCAGATGCCTCACAGGTTTCATGGGGGTTGGCGGTATATCTGATCGGCATGGCGCTGCCGATGCTGTTCTGGGGCAGCCTGGGCCAGCGCATTGGCCGCAAGCCGGTGTTGCTCGCGGCGCTCGGCCTCTATGGGCTGGGCAACCTGGCCCTGCCCCTGGGTCATACGCTTGAATCGTTCCTGGTTTTTCGCCTGGTTCAGGGGATTGGCGCCAGCGGGATTTCAGTCATGGCCCGGGTGCTGATCCGCGACAGTTTTCGCGGCGATCTGCTGGCCAAGGCGTTGTCCTGGATATCGATTTCCTTTGTGGTGGCGCTGGGTATCGGTCAATACATAGGGTCGATCATCCAGGTGACACTGGGCTGGTCAGCGATTTTCTACTTATTGGGTGGTGTGAGCCTGTTGATGGCGCTGGTGGTGGCGCGGGTCACGTTCCCGATGCTGGCAGAAGAGAACACACCATCATCCGCCTGGACGAGCTACGGGCACATTCTGCGTCATCGGGCCTTCCTGTTACCGGCCCTCGCCGGTGGCTTGGGGTATGGGGTGATTGTCGCGTTCAACACCGCTGCGCCGCTGATTCTGCAAGGCGCCTTCAAGTGGTCGGCAGTGGAATACGGCTTGTTGGGCTGGCCCATCAGCGCGGCGTACTTTCTCGGGGCCGTGGCGGTCAATCGCTTCGTACTGCATACCGGTCAGCAATGGCTGATGACGGCGGGCGTCGGGCTGATACTGGCCGGCAGCACAGTCATGTTGCTGGGTAGCCTCGCAGGCACGTCTATCACGCTGCTGTTCTGGTTGCCCTATTGTTTTGCAGTATTCGGCCAATCGCTTATTTACCCGATCAGCTTGTCCCTGGCCAACCACGGTTCGCCGGTCGGCGGTGCTTATGCGATGGCGTTGAGCGGTTTCATTCATCAACTGATGGCCGCCGTTATCGGCGGTATCGCCAGCCTGATCGCCAGCCAGCAGGCATGGCCTTTGTCGCTGTTATGCACCTTACTGGCCTTGGGCGCGTTGCTTTGCGTAGTGCTCGCGCCCGGCCGTCGAACCGCTTAGAACGCGCTGCGGAAAATCTCCTCGATCTGCCGCTGATCCGCCGCCCGCGGATTGGTCAGTCCGCAGGCGTCTTTCAGCGCATTGCTGGCCAGAACCGGAATGTCATTGAGCCTGGCACCGAGCTCACGCAAACCGGCAGGAATGTCCACATCCCTTGCCAGGCTGCGGATCGCCGCGATCGCCGCCTGCGCGCCCTCTTCCGGACTGAGCCCGCGAATGTCAGCCCCCATCGCGTGGGCAACGTCGGTCAGGCGAGGGGCGCACACCAGCGCGTTGAAGCTCTGCACGTGAGGTAGCAGCACCGCGTTACACACACCATGGGGCAAGTCGTAGAACCCGCCTAACTGATGGGCCATCGCGTGAACGTAGCCCAGGGACGCATTGTTGAACGCCATGCCCGCCATAAATTGCGCGTAGGCCATGTTTTCCCGCGCGATCATGTCACTGCCGTCCTGCACGGCTTGGCGCAGGTTGTCGCTGATCAATGTGATGGCTTTCAGCGCACAGGCATCGGTAATCGGGTTGGCTGCCGTGGAGACGTAGGCTTCGACGGCATGGGTCAATGCGTCCATGCCGGTGGCGGCGGTCAGGCCCTTGGGCATGGCGACCATCAGTTCCGGGTCGTTGACTGACAGCAGCGGCGTAACATTGCGGTCGACGATGGCCATTTTTACGTGGCGCGATTCATCCGTGATGATGCAAAAACGGGTCATCTCGCTGGCAGTGCCGGCGGTGGTGTTGATCGCGATCAACGGTAGCTGGGGTTTGGCTGACCGATCGACACCTTCGTAGTCACGGATCGTCCCACCGTTTGTGGCGCACAAGGCGATACCCTTGGCGCAGTCGTGAGGCGAACCGCCGCCCAGAGACACCACGAAATCACAGCGACTTTCCTTGAGCAGGCCCAGGCCGTGCTCGACGTTGGCGATGCTCGGATTCGGCTTGGCGCCGTCGAAGATCACCGAGTCGATGTCCTGCAACGCCAGTTTCTCGGCAATCCTCGATGCCACGCCAGCCTTGGCCAGCCCGGCGTCAGTGACAATCAGCGCCTTGCGAAAACCATACTTGCCAATGGCGTCCATGGCTTCGTCGAGGCAACCGGTGCCCATGATGTTCACGGCGGGGATGAAAAACGTACTGCTCATGCGCGAGTCTCCTGGCTGAAACCGAATCGGCAATGCCGATTCGGCGGGTGCGCACAGGGTCGACCGATCAGTCACGCGGTATGTTGATCTGGCTCAACGCCCGGGCGTGATAAAGTCGCCGTCCATCAGACCTTTTGCTTCGAGACGACAAACGCAATGACCGATTTCCAGGATGTCGATGCCCAACTTGAAGACTGGAACGCCTTGCGCACCACCGCCTCGTTCGGCGGCCTGCTGGTGGGTAACGGCGCCAGCCGCGCCGTGTGGGACGACTTCGGCTACGACTCGCTGTTCGAAAATGCCCGCACCGTCGAAGAAAAACCGCTGAGCCAGTCCGAGCTGAGCGTGTTCGACGCGATGCAGACGCGCAGTTTCGAGCAGGTTCTCGGCGCGCTGAAAACCACCAGCCGAGTCAACAAAGCCCTGGCTGTCAGCTCCGCAGCACCGCGCAATCGTTACTACGCGATCAAGGAAGCGCTGATCAACACCGTGCACGCGGTGCACATCCCGTGGCGGCTGGTGAAGCCTTCGACGCTGGCGACGATCAATCAGGAACTGGGCAGCTATCGGACGGTGTTCACCACCAACTACGACTTGCTCAGCTACTGGGCGATCCAGCATCGGCCGGACGTCGTTACCGACCTGTTCCAGGGTGCCGAACCCGGCTTCGATCTGAGCGCCAGCGCCACCGACAAACCGCGTTTGCTGTACCTGCACGGCGGCCTGCATCTGGTGCGCAATCAGGACGGCACGGCACGAAAATTGATGTCGACCGAAGGGACGTTGCTCGGCAACTTCGCTATCAACAATACGATCAAGACCCTCGACGACGTGCCGCTGTTCGTCAACGAAGGCCCGGCGCAGGACAAACTCAAGACCATTCGCAGTTCGGATTACCTGTCGTTCTGCTACGACCAGTTACTGGGCCATGGCGACGGGTTGTGCATCTTCGGGCATGCCCTTGGCGAGCAGGACAGTCACATCGCTCATGCGTTGCGCCAGGCAAAGCCAAAAGTCGTAGCGATCTCGATTTACCCGCGCAGCAAGGCGTTCATCCAGCATCAGAAGCGGCATTACGCGAAGGTGTTCGAAGGGACGGGTGTGGCGTTGCGGTTTTTTGATTCGAAGACCCATGCGCTTGGTAGTCCCAAGCTGACCGTACCGGTCGAGGTATAGCAGAGAAGCGACTGACGCCATCGCGGGCAAGCCCGCTCCCACAGGGATTACGCTGAACCTGTGGGAGCGGGCTTGCCCGCGATGGCGTCAGTCCAGCCGACTCATTCCTCGCTGCTATGCACCACCACCAACAACTGCGCCTGCACCTCACCCACTGACCGGAGGCGATGCGGTTTCTGTGCATTGAAGTGCAGCGCATCCCCACGGTTGAGCAGCACGCGCTCGTTCATGAAGTCCACTTCCACCTGCCCCTCGTGGACGAACAAAAACTCTTCCCCCACGTGTTCCTTGAAGGTTTTGTCGGTGAACTCTGCCGGCGGGTAGATGATGAACGGCAACAGGTTGCGTTCACTGACCTGATGGGCCAGCACCGCATAACCCGGGCTCTGGTCGCTGGCAGCCAGGGACTGGCGTTCGTCGCTGCGCACCAGGCTGTAGCTGTCGAGGCTGACGTTGTCTTCGGAAAACAATTCCTCGACCTTCACGTTCAACGCCTTGGCCAGTTTCAGGGCGGCGGCGATCGACGGGGTGTTCAACCCGCGCTCGACTTTCGACAGATAGCTCTTGGTCATGCCGGACTTTTCGGCCAGGGCCTCCAGCGTCACGCCGAGCTTTTTTCTAAGTAATTTCAAACGGATAGACATGTAGAGCGATTAATCCATCAAGGGAGTAACGGTTTTTTCTTGCGAATGACACAAAGTGTCATATAGCATCTTCTGTGTCATTTGCAGTCACCCATGACCTTGCGAGCAACGAGTGAACAGCAAACCCGACGTCCATTGAACAACCAAAGGACACCGACATGGCCAAGACATTAGCACTACCCAAAGAGCAACTGGTCAAGCAAGCGCTGACACAGATGCAAAATACCCTGGCGGATAATACGTGGACCGACCGGCAAAAGCTGGCCCTGACCTGCCGCATTCTCTTCGAAAACGGCCACGATTCAGGCCTGGCCGGGCAAATCACCGCTCGCGGCCCGCAACCGGGAACCTATTACACTCAGCAACTGGGCCTGGGTTTCGACGAGATCACGGCAGGCAATCTGTTGCTGGTCAACGAAGACCTGGAAGTACTGGAAGGCCACGGCATGCCCAACCCGGCCAACCGTTTCCATAGCTGGGTGTACCGCGCCCGGCCGGACGTGAACTGCATCATTCACACGCATCCGACTCACGTCGCGGCGCTGTCGATGCTCGAAGTGCCGCTACAGATTTCCCACATGGACCTCTGCCCGCTCTACGACGACTGTGCGTTTCTCCAAGGCTGGCCGGGTGTTCCGGTGGGCAATGAAGAAGGCGAACTGATTGCCGCAGCCTTGGGCGACAAGCGGGCGATTCTGCTTTCCCACCATGGTCAGTTGTCCACCGGCGCGACCATTGAAGAGGCCTGTGTCATTGCGCAACTGATCGAACGCGCGGCGAAGTTGCAGTTGCTGGCCATGGCCGCGGGGGTGATCAAACCGATTCTCCCCGAGCTGGGTCGCGAAGCCCATGACTGGATTTCAAAACCCAAGCGTCACGCCGCCGCGTTCAACTACTACGCACGGCAGAACCTGCGCCAACACGCCGATTGCCTGAACTGACCCCACTCATTCTTCAAAGGAGAGACGCTATGTCGACCCCAAACATTCACGGCATCATCGGCTACACCATCACCCCCTTCACCGCCAATGGCGAAGGCGTTGATCTCGACGCCCTCGGGCGTTCCATCGATCGCCTGATCGACAGCGGCGTCCACGCCATCGCCCCGTTGGGCAGCACCGGTGAAGGTGCTTACCTGAACGACGCAGAATGGGATCAGGTCAGCGAATTCAGCCTCGCGCGCGTCGCCAAACGCGTCCCGACCATCGTCAGTGTGTCCGACCTGACCACCGCCAAAGCCGTGCGCCGCGCGCGTTTCGCCGAAGCTCACGGCGCCGACGTGGTGATGGTGCTGCCCGCGTCCTACTGGAAACTCAGCGAGGCAGAAATCCTGACCCATTACCGCGCCATTGGCGAGAGCATCGGCGTGCCGATCATGCTCTACAACAACCCGGCCACCAGCGGCACCGACATGTCGGTGGAGCTGATCCTGCGGATTTTCAACGCCGTCGACAACGTCACCATGGTCAAGGAAAGCACCGGTGATATTCAGCGCATGCACAAACTGCAACTGCTGGGCGAAGGTCAGGTGCCCTTCTATAACGGCTGCAATCCGTTGGCGCTGGAAGCGTTTGCGGCAGGCGCGAAAGGCTGGTGCACGGCGGCGCCGAACCTGATCCCGCAGCTCAATCTCCACTTGTACGAAGCCGTATTGGCCAACGACCTGAGCAGGGCTCGCGAACTGTTCTATCGCCAGTTGCCGCTGCTGGACTTCATCCTCAAGGGTGGTCTGCCGGCGACCATCAAGGCCGGTTTGCGCATGACCGGGCTGGAAGTGGGCGATCCGCGGTTACCGGTGTTTCCGTTGGGCGAGACCGGTCGCAGTCAGCTTCAAGGGTTGCTGAAAGCATTGCACTAATCGTCAGGTACACACATACCCTGTGGGAGCGGGCTTGCCCGCGAAGGGGACTTAACATTCAACGAAGATATTGAATGTCAGACCGCTTTCGCGGGCAATCCCGTTCCCACAGGGGATTTACATAGGACTTGGATATTGTGATCAGAGCACCGGCAAGGTCTTGTCCTTGATCACCGTGGTCGGACCATTGGCCTTGACGCTGGCGATGCCTTTATCCCTCGCGGCATCGGATGAGTAGGATTCGCTGCTGCCGATGATCTCGTGGTTACCGGCCTTCAGGTTGAAGTAAGGATGACCATCCTTGGTGGTTTTTTTCTCGTAGCGTTCGTCCAGCAGGCTGTTGGCCTGAACCGAGGCGATACCGCCATCGGCCGCACCGCGCGTGGTGTACAGCTCGCTGGTCAGAATGGTTTCGGCATTGGCCGCTTTCAATACAAACTTGAATTGACCGTTGCCGGTTTTGCTCACTTCGTACCATCCAGACATGCTTTTACTCCTTGGCGATTGAGAGGTTTCGCGCTTCAGAGTAAAGACCAAGTCAGGATTTCTGTCGCCTGTACAGGCCCCTTCGCGGGCAAGCCTCGCTCCTACAGGGATTCGGTTGACCGCAAATTTGCGTCCGACACAAAACCTGTGGGAGCGAGGCTTGCCCGCGAAGGCGTCCTCAAGGTTGGTACAAACCGCTCTATTTCACCGCAGCCCGCACCACCGATAACTCGGGTGTCTGCACCCGGCGCTGACTCAGGTAACGCATGCAGCTGACCCGCAAGAACGAGGCGAAATTCACTACTTCGCCGCGGTAGTCCATCACCTCTTCATACAGCTTGGCGATCAACTGATTGGTGGTCATGCCGTCGACCTCGGCGATTTCGCTGAGGATGTCCCAGAACTGATTCTCCAGCCGCAGGGTGGTGACCACCCCGCAGATGCGCAGCGAGCGGGAGCGCGACTCGTAGAGAATCGGATCGGCCTTGACGTAGAGCTCGCACATGGACAGGTCCCTCGTTACAGCGTGATTTTGGTGCCCAGCAACCCGAGGAAACCGGCCAGCCAACTCGGGTGCGCCGGCCAGGCCGGTGCAGTGGCCAGATTGCCTTGAACGTGACCTTCCGTCACCGGGATATCGATGAACGTGCCGCCAGCCAGGCGCACTTCCGGGGCACACGCCGGGTAGGCGCTGCACTCGCGACCTTCAAGAATGCCCGCCGCGGCCAACAGTTGCGCGCCGTGACACACGGCGGCGATCGGTTTACCGGCCTTGTCGAACGCTCGCACCAGCCCCAGGACTTTTTCGTTCAGGCGCAGGTACTCCGGCGCACGACCGCCCGGCACCAGCAGCGCGTCGTAGTCCGCCGCGTCTACCTTGGCGAAATCGAAGTTCAGGGCAAACAGGTGACCGGGTTTTTCGCTGTAGGTCTGGTCGCCTTCGAAGTCATGGATCGCTGTGCGCACGGTCTGGCCGGCGGTTTTGTCCGGGCAAACGGCATGCACCGTATGGCCGACCATCAGCAACGCCTGGAATGGCACCATCACTTCGTAGTCTTCGACGTAATCGCCAACCAGCATCAGAATTTTTTTAGCCGCCATGGGGAGGACTCCTCTGGAAAATGCGTAGGCCTGCAGGAGTATTCAAGGTAGTCCTTATCCGCTGGGGTGGGTAATAACCTGCTACTACCTGAAGGACCGCGTTATCGTTCATCGCGGGCAAGCCACGCTCCCACAGGTCCTGTATCGATCTTGCGGTCAGTGCAAAACCTGTGGGAGCGCGGCTTGCCCGCGAAGGCGTCCGCAAACTGTACGGATAACTCTGCGCCTAGCTGTAACAGAGCAGCGTCTGCGGTTTATGGCTAGATAAAGAAACTTTCCGCCACCTGAATTCTGGTCACCCATCATGTCCTCGCGCGAAAACACCGGCATGGCCCTCGGCCTGCTCGGCGTCGTTATCTTCAGCCTGACCCTGCCCTTCACACGGATCGTCGTGCAGGAACTTCATCCCCTGCTCAACGGCCTCGGCCGTGCGCTGTTCGCGGCGATTCCGGCAGCGCTGCTGTTGTTGTGGCACCGTGAAAAATGGCCCACGTGGAAGCAGGTCAAAGGCCTGACGCTGGTGATCGCCGGGGTCATCCTTGGTTTCCCGGTGCTGTCGGCCTGGGCCATGCAGACGTTGCCCGCCTCTCACGGCGCACTGGTCAACGGTTTGCAACCGCTGTGTGTGGCGCTGTATGCCGCGTGGCTGTCCCATGAGCGTCCGTCAAAAGCCTTCTGGGCCTGCGCCGCGTTGGGCAGTGCGCTGGTGCTCGGTTATGCGCTGATCAGCGGCGCCGGCAGCATTCAGGCCGGTGATTTGCTGATGCTCGGCGCGATTGCCGTGGGTGGGTTGGGTTATGCCGAAGGCGGCCGGTTGGCCAAAGAGATGGGCGGCTGGCAGGTGATTTGCTGGGCGCTGGTGTTGTCGACGCCGCTGCTGATCGGGCCGGTGGTGTACCTGGCGCTGCAACACCAGGGCGAGATTTCGGCCAAAACCTGGTGGGCGTTTGGTTACGTCTCGCTGTTTTCACAATTCATCGGGTTCTTTGCCTGGTACGCGGGGCTGGCCATGGGTGGCATTGCCCGGGTCAGCCAGATCCAGTTGCTGCAGATCTTCTTCACCATCGCGTTTTCGGCGCTGTTCTTCGGTGAGCACGTCGAGCCGATTACCTGGCTGTTTGCGGTCGGGGTGATTGTGACAGTGATGTTGGGGCGCAAGACGGCGGTGAAGCCCCCTGTGTGTGCGGGCTTGCTCGCGAAGGCGTCATCACATTCAACATCTTAGTTGGCTGCCAGTCCGCCTTTGCGAGCAAGCCCGCTCCCACAGGATCAGAGGTACCCGTCAGCCCGCAGCAATGTTTCCAGACAATGCTCGCTGATGTGGTAGAAATCCTTCAGTTCCTGAATCTTCACCAACAGCTGAGCCGGGTCCACCGGCTCAGCGCGTTTGACCGCCAGGATCATCTTGTTCTTGTTGGTGTGGTCCAGTGAGATGAACTCGAAGACCTTGGTCTCATAACCGCAAGCTTCCAGAAACAGTGCACGTAAACTGTCAGTAACCATTTCCGCCTGTTGGCCCAGGTGCAGGCCGTATTGCAACATCGGCTTGAGCAGCGCCGGGCTCTGGATCTGCAGGCGGATCTGCTTGTGGCAGCACGGCGAGCACATGATGATCGAAGCGCCGGAACGAATGCCGGTGTGAATCGCATAGTCGGTGGCGATGTCACAGGCATGCAACGCGATCATCACGTCCAGCTCGCTCGGCGCGACGCTGCGCACGTCACCGCATTTGAACACCAGCCCCGGATGCTCCAGCTTCGCAGCGGCGGTGTTACACAGATTGACCATGTCTTCGCGCAGCTCGACGCCGGTCACCTCGCCTTCAGCTTTCAAGGTGTTGCGCAGATAGTCATGGATTGCGAACGTCAGGTAGCCCTTGCCCGAACCGAAATCCGCCACCCGCACGGGTTTGTCCAGCGCCAGCGGCGAGGAGGTCAGCGCATGACTGAAGACTTCGATGAACTTGTTGATCTGCTTCCACTTGCGCGACATCGCCGGGATCAGTTCATGCTGGGCGTTGGTCACGCCGAGGTCTTTGAGAAACGGCCGACTCAGGTCGAGAAAACGGTTCTTCTCACGGTTGTGCTCAGCGGACGGCACTTCGCGCAATTGCTGGGGTTTGCTCTTGAACAGCGAGGATTTGCCCTTTTTGCTGTATTCGAGCTGGGCTTCGTCGGTCAATGACAGCAAATGCGCATTTTTGAACGATGTCGGCAACAGCGCGGCAATGGTCGCCACGCCTTCGGCAACCGGCAGGTTTTTGGTGATGTCGCGGGTCTTGTAGCGATAGACGAAGGACAGACACGGCTGATCCTTGACCGTCAGCTGCTTGATGATCAGCCGCTGCAAATCCGCTTCACCACCGACGTACTTGGCCAGCACCAGTTTGATGAAGGCGTTGGCGTCGAGGCTGGTTTGCAGCAGGTCGATGAACTGGGCGTGATGATCCGGCGCGAGGCTGGCGGGAGTGGCGGTGACAGACATGGAAAAAACGGCCTCGGGCGGTGCGAATCGGGGAATGACGGGTATTTTAGGGGGGATGCGGTTCAGGAACACTGTTATTTGCCAAACGGCAAAGATTCTGTGGCGAGGGAGCAAGCTCCCTCGCCACAAAAGCTGCCGAAGGCTCGGGCCGCGTTCGGACGATTTTTTGATTCAGCTCAACACCACCAACCGATTCGGCAACTCATTGCGCACATGGGTCACCGGCACATGCACCTTGAGCAACTCGCCGCACGCCTCGATGCACGTCACAAAGCCTTGCAACGTCTGCCCCTGCTTCACCTGCTGGGTGAACGCCGCCACGATGGCGTCCCAGTTCTTGTTGTCCAGCCGCTTGGAGATCCCTTCATCCACCAGGATTTCCACATAACGCTCGGCCTCAGAGACGAAAATCAGCATGCCGGTGCTGCCCACGGTGTGGTGCAGGTTTTGCTCCAGGAACTGCCGACGCGCCAGGTTCGACGCGCGCCAGTGACGCACCGAGCGCGGGATCAGGCGCGTGGTGACTTTCGGAATCCGGAACACCAGGCACAGCACAATGAAACTGAACCATTGCACCAGCAACAGGCTGTGCATGGTCAGCCAGCCCGTCAGGTAATGCACGATACCCGGCACCACCAGCGCCAGCAGGCTGGCCCACAGCAGCGGGATGTACGCGTAATCGTCGGCGCGGGCCGCGAGCACCGTCACCAGTTCGGCGTCGGTGTCGCACTCGACCCGGGCAATCGCCTCGGCAACTTTGCGTTGTTCGTGTTCAGTCAGTAATGCCATGTTTATGAGTGCCTGCTCGCTATTGTTGTTATGTTTCCTGCCGTGTCATCACCAGCCGCCCGACGAACCGCCGCCGCCGAAACTGCCCCCACCGCCACTGAAGCCCCCGCCACCGCCGCCAAAACCTCCACCACCGAAACCGCCACGGCCTCTACCCCCTCCACTTGGCAGAATACCGAACATCTGGCCGACGAAGATTGTCAGGATAAACAGCAACACCAGAAACACGAATAACCCCGGATGCCGCGCAACGAAATCGCTCTCCTGATTGCCACGCGACTCATACACCGTCGACGGCTCGTCCAGCGGATTGCCCCCCAGCACCACCAACATCGCCGAAACGCCATCGCTGATGCCCTTGCTGAAATTGCCGGCCTTGAACGCAGGCGTGATCACCTGGTTGATAATCACCGAACTCTGCGCATCGGTCAGGCGATCTTCCAGGCCATAACCGACTTCGATCCGCAATTTTCGCTCGGCACGCGCGACAATCAGCAACGCGCCGTTGTTCTTGTCCTTCTGGCCAATACCCCAGTAGCGTCCCAGTTGATAGCCGAAATCCGCGATGTCGGCGCCCTGCAGGTCCGGCAACGTGACCACCACCAACTGCTCGCCGGTGGATTTCTCGTGGGCATTAAGCTGCTGAACAAGCTGCTCGCGCACCGCTGGCTCGATCATTTGGGCGTTGTCCACCACCCGTCCGGTCAGTTCCGGGAACTTCAACTCGGCCTGGGCCGCCAGGGCAAACACCCAAAACAACAGCACCAGGCCCACTTTCAACACGCGCATTGGCAACCTCATCCGTGGTGGCACGTCGAACTCTGTCCGGCGCTTACTGGAACTTCACTTCAGGCGCTTTCTCGGCTCCGGGGCTGGTGGCCTCGAAGGTTTCGCGGATCGGCAAATCGCTGTACATCACGGTGTGCCACAGGCGACCGGGGAAGGTGCGAAGTTCGGTGTTGTATTTTTGCACGGCGAGGATGAAGTCGCGACGCGCCACGGCGATGCGGTTCTCGGTGCCTTCAAGTTGCGATTGCAGCGCCAGGAAGTTCTGGTTGGCCTTGAGGTCCGGATAACGCTCGGACACCACCATCAACCGGCTCAGCGCGCCGGTCAGCTGATCCTGCGCCTGCTGGTACTGTTTGAGTTTTTCCGGATTGTCCAGCGTGCTGGCATCCACCTGGATCGACGTCGCCTTGGCCCGGGCTTCAATCACCGCCGTCAGGGTTTCCTGTTCGTGCTGGGCATAGCCCTTGACGGTTTCCACCAAATTAGGGATCAAGTCGGCGCGGCGCTGGTACTGGTTCTGCACCTGGCCCCAGGCAGCCTTGGCCTGTTCGTCGAGGGTCGGGATCGTGTTGATGCCGCAACCGGCCAGCAGTGTGGTCAACAACATCAAGGCTGCAACCTGCAGGCTCGACCGATAGGGGTGTCGTACATTCATCTGGTTGATGCTCCCTTGCACATTGCGTTGATAAAACAACCGGCGAACTCTGGGCCCGGCTCTTGGGGCATAATCTGCGCCGCTACTGGATTGCAGCGAGCCAATGGGCTAAAAGATGCCCAGCGAAAAAACAGTAAGAAGTGTGCTGCATTTTTCTGCACAACACCTGAACAACAATAGTCGCTCCCAACATTTTGGCTGACCGGCGCGTATTCATTGCCGCTTGGGCCTTTTGAGAAAACCATTCATGAAGAAGCTGTGTTTGCTGGGCCTGTTCGTCAGCCTGGCCAGTCATACCGCATTGGCCGCCACGACGCCCGCACCGATAGAGAACAAGGACGCCTTCATCAGCCACCTGATGAAGCAGATGACCCTCGATGAAAAGATCGGCCAGTTGCGCCTGATCAGCATCGGCCCGGAAATGCCTCGGGAGATGATCCGCAAGGAAATCGCCGCCGGTAATATCGGTGGCACCTTCAACTCGATCACCCGCGCAGAAAACCGTCCGATGCAGGACGCAGCCATGCGCAGCCGGTTGAAGATCCCGATGTTCTTCGCCTATGACGTGATCCACGGCCACCGCACCATTTTCCCGATCCCCCTGGCCCTGGCCTCGAGCTGGGACATGGATGCCATCGGCCTGTCGGGGCGCATCGCCGCCAAGGAAGCCGCAGCTGACAGCCTCGACATCACTTTCGCGCCGATGGTCGACATCTCCCGCGACCCACGCTGGGGGCGCACCTCCGAAGGCTTCGGCGAAGACACCTACCTGGTGTCGCGGATCGCCGGCGTAATGGTCAGGGCCTTGCAGGGCAGCGGTGCGAACGCGGCCGACAGCATCATGGCCAGCGTCAAGCATTTTGCCTTGTACGGCGCGGTCGAGGGCGGTCGCGACTACAACGTCGTCGACATGAGCCCGGTCAAGATGTACCAGGATTACCTGCCGCCGTACCGCGCCGCCATCGACGCCGGTGCCGGCGGGGTGATGGTTGCGCTGAACTCGATCAACGGCGTACCGGCCACTGCCAACACCTGGCTGATGAACGACCTGCTGCGCAAGGAATGGGGCTTCAAGGGCCTGGCGGTCAGCGACCACGGGGCGATTTTCGAGCTGATCAAGCACGGCGTCGCCCGTGACGGTCGAGAAGCGGCGAAGCTGGCAATCAAGGCCGGCATCGACATGAGCATGAACGACACCCTCTACGGCAAAGAGCTGCCGGGGCTGCTCAAATCCGGCGAGATCGAACAGAAAGACATCGACAACGCCGTGCGTGAAGTGCTCGCCGCCAAGTACGACATGGGCCTGTTCAAGGACCCGTACCTGCGCATCGGCAAGGCCGAGGATGACCCGGCCGACACCTACGCCGAAAGCCGCCTGCACCGTGCCGAGGCCCGTGATGTGGCGCGCCGCAGCCTGGTGCTGCTGAAAAACCAGGGCGATACCCTGCCCCTGAAGAAAACCGCGAAAATCGCCCTGGTCGGTCCACTGGCCAAGGCGCCGATCGACATGATGGGCAGCTGGGCCGCCGCCGGCCGTCCCGCGCAATCGGTCACCCTGTTCGACGGCATGACCCATGCACTCGGCGCGCAGTCGACGCTGATCTACGCCCGTGGCGCGAACATCACCAGCGACAAGAAAATCCTCGATTACCTGAACTTCCTCAACTTCGACGCGCCGGAAGTGGTGGATGATCCGCGCCCGGCCAACGTGTTGATCGACGAAGCGGTAAAAGCCGCCAAGGATGCTGATGTGGTGGTGGCCGCGGTGGGCGAATCCCGTGGCATGTCCCACGAATCGTCGAGCCGCACCGACCTGAACATCCCGGCCAACCAGCGCGAGCTGATCAGGGCGTTGAAAGCCACCGGCAAACCGCTGGTGCTGGTATTGATGAATGGCCGTCCGCTGTCGATTCTCGAAGAGAACGAGCAGGCTGACGCGATTCTGGAAACCTGGTTCAGCGGCACCGAAGGCGGCAACGCCATTGCTGACGTGCTGTTCGGCGACTACAACCCGTCGGGCAAACTGCCGATCACCATCCCGCGTTCGGTGGGTCAGATTCCGACCTACTACAACCACCTGAGCATTGGCCGGCCGTTCACTCCGGGCAAACCAGGCAACTACACCTCGCAGTATTTCGAAGACACCACCGGGCCGCTGTTCCCATTCGGCTTCGGCCTGAGCTACACCCAGTTCAGCCTGACCGACATGGCACTGTCGTCGACCACACTGAACAAGACCGGCAAACTTGACGCCAGCGTCGTGGTGAAAAACACCGGCAAGCGTGATGGCGAAACCGTGGTGCAGCTGTACATCCAGGACGTGACCGGTTCGATGATCCGCCCGGTCAAGGAACTGAAGAACTTCCAGAAAGTACTGGTCAAGGCCGGCGAACAGAAAGTCGTGCACTTCACCATCACCGAGGATGACCTGAAGTTCTACAACGCCCAGCTCAAGTACGCCGCGGAACCGGGCAAGTTCAACGTGCAGATCGGCCTGGACTCCCAGGACGTGACGCAGCAGAGCTTTGAGTTGCTGTAACCGTTCAAACACTGCAAAAACCTGTGGGAGCGGGCTTGCCCGCGATGAGGCCATCACATTCAACATCATTGTTGACTGTCAGGCCGCCATCGCGGGCAAGCCCGCTCCCACAGTGTTTTTTAGTGTGACAACTATCCGCGCCGATCCAGCAGATTCACCACCAGCCGATCCACCCAACCCCACACCCTCTGCTTGACCCGCCGCCACAACGGTCGGCGCTTCCACGCCTCGAGACTGACTTCCTGGCTCAAGGCAAAGTCATTCTCGAAACTCGCCGCCACCGCTCGAGTCAGCCCAGGGTCCAGTGCCTCAAGATTGGCCTCCAGATTGAAGCGCAGATTCCAGTGATCGAAATTACATGAGCCGATGCTCACCCAGTCATCGATCAACACCATTTTCAGGTGCAGGAAACACGGCTGGTATTCGAAGATCTTCACCCCGGCCCTGAGCAGACGCGGGTAGTAACGATGCCCGGCGTAGCGCACCGACGGGTGATCGGTGCGCGGCCCGGTCAGCAGCAGACGCACATCGACACCACGAGCCGCCGCCCGGCGCAGTGAGCGGCGGACTTTCCACGTCGGCAGGAAATACGGCGTGGCCAGCCAGATTCGCCGCTGGCCGCTGTTCAGCGCGCGAACCAGTGATTGCAGAATATCGCGGTGCTGGCGGGCGTCGGCATAGGCGACTCGGCCCATGCCCCCGCCCATGGCCGGCACTCGCGGCAAGCGCGGCAAACCGAAGTGCGCAGCGGGTTTCCAGGCGCGGCGATAGCGGTTGGCGATCCATTGGCGGTCGAACAGCAACTGCCAGTCGATCACCAACGGGCCGACGATTTCCACCATCACTTCGTGCCATTCGCTGGTGTCTTCGCCTGGCGTCCAGAACTCATCGGTGACACCGGTGCCGCCGACTACCGCCAGGCATTGATCCACCAGCAGCAGCTTGCGGTGATCGCGATAGAAGTTACCCACCCAACGGCGCCAGCTCAGGCGATTGTAGAAACGCAACTCGACACCGGCGGCCGTCAGGCGCTGACGCAAGGTCAGGGTAAAGGCCAGGCTGCCATAGTCATCGAACAGGCAACGCACCCGCACGCCGCGTTCGGCCGCCTGGACCAGCGCCTGGACCATGGCCTCGGCGCAAGCCCCCGCTTCCACCAGATACAGCTCCAGTTCGACTTGTTCTTCGGCGCGGGCAATCGCCACCAGCATTCGCGGAAAAAACTGCGGACCATCGATCAGCAGTTCAAAGCGGTTGCCTTCGCGCCACGGGAAAATTGCGCCACGCATCTCAGCGCGCCGTGAAAATCAGCACCGCACCCACCGGCACCGACAGACTGATGGCCGACAAACCGGCAACCTTGCGCAAGCTTTCCAGGCCCGGAGCCAGGTCGAAATCTTCAGCGCTGATCACCAAAGGCTCAAGGGTCACCACTTGAAAGCGCCGGTCATCGAGACGGGTCGCCAACAGTTCGGCGTTGTATTGGTGTTGTTTGCCATGCAGGTTGACGGTCAGCGGCAGGCGCAGCTCCAGTTGCGCACCCGGCGCCAGGTCGTTGATCGGCCGCAGATCGATCTGCGTGGTAATCAGCGCTTCAGGGAACGTCTGGATCTCGAACAGTTCCTTGCGCATGCGTTCGTCGCGCAGCGGTATGCCGCTGTTGACCGACTCCAGCTCAACCTCTACCTGCGCCAGGCCTTTGGGATCGACCTTGCCGTGCAGCACCAGAAAGCGCTGCACTTCGGAGATGTTGGCGTTTTTAGTGCTGATGAACGACAGCCGCGAAGACTCGCCATCCAGATACCAATTGGCCTGGGCCGACACGGTGACACCGGCCAGCAGCAGGAAGGCGAGGGTTTTGCAGACAAAGCGGTTGAACATAGAGACTCATGGGCAGATAAACCTGAGCGAACCTTAACCGCCCTGAGACAGGTTGCAAACTTTCTGTTACTCCAACCCGACCTTGGTGGCGAGGGAGCTTGCTCCCGCTGGAGTGCGAAGCGCTCCCAAAATCAGACAATGAGTTCTTCCAGTCAGACCTCGGCCGCTGGCATTACGACTGCTGCGCAGCCGAGCGGGAGCAAGCTCCCTCGCCACAAAAAACTGACCACTGTCAGGGTTGCAGGCGGCAGCCTTGGCGCTCGCCGATCCACTGTGCGCTATTGCTGCGCCCCATCCCGTCGACCGTCACCTGCTTGCTGGCGGCGTCATCGACGAAACCGCTGGTGGGCAAATACTGCTTCACATAACCCTGGCAATACTCGGCCGAATTATTCATCACATAACGGCACGAGCAGTATTCCTTGGCGGTGTAGGCGCTGATGATGTCGGGGAAGGCCCACAGCGCCACACGTTCCTGCCAGACCCAGCCGAGCAAGGCGATCAGCAGCACCAGCAACAGCGTGCTGAACGGCCGACGACGAATAAAACTGCGGCGGCTCATGGCTGCACCTTCACGGCAAATGCCTTGAGCGCGAGGTTGAGCAATTCGTTGTGCCGATAACTTCCATCGCGATCATCGCCGTAGCGCACGATCACCAGCTTTTCGCTGGGAATCACGTACATCGCCTGGCCCCAATGGCCCAGCGCGGCGAAGGTGTCGGCGGGGGCGGCGGGCCAGGGTTGGGTTGCGCCCTCCACCGCACGATTGAGCCACCAATGCCCGCCGGGCACCGCTTCATCCTGGTTGGCTTGATAGCGGGCGAAAGGCTCGCGGCTGAAGTCGACCCAATCTTTGGGCAGCAATTGCCGCTCACGCCAACGACCATCGCGCGCCATCAACAGGCCGACCCGCGCCAGATCCCGGGCAGTGAGATAGACGTAGGACGATGCGACAAACGTGCCCGTGGCATCCGCTTCCCACACCGCACTGCGAATCCCCAAAGGTTCGAACAGCGCGGTCCATGGATAATCCGGATAACGGGCCGGGCCAACGATGGTTTTCAGCGCGGCGGACAGCAGGTTGCTGTCGCCGCTGGAGTAACGGAATGCCTGACCGGGTTTGGCGTACTCGTCGTGCTCGGCAGTGAATGCGGCCATGTCGCGGTGTCCACGGGTGTAGAGCATGGCTACCACCGAGGACTTCAATGGGGCGTATTCGTAGTCTTCCTGCCAGTCCAGGCCGGAGGCCCAGTGCAGCAGGTCGGCCATGGTCATGGCGGGGTGTTTTTCCAGCGGTGGATAGAATTTCTGCACCGGATCCTGGAGTTTGAACAGCCCTTCGCCATAGGCCACGCCGAGCACCGCGGCCATCAGGCTTTTGCTGATCGACCAGGTCAGGTGCGGCGTTTCAGCAGTGGTCGGGCCGGCGTAGCGTTCGTAGACGAGTTGGCCGTCGCGGATTACCAGCAAGGCATCGGTGCGAATGCCTTGGTGAGTGGCATCGTCGCGGGGCGGGAAGGCGTAGTTTTCCAGGGTTTGAAGTGCCGGGCCGGTGACTTTCGGGCCGGGCGACCATTGCTCGGCCGGCCAGTTTTCGGCGTGGGCCGCGAGGCTGAGCAGCAGCATAAAAATCAGGGACAAGCCTTTGAACATGAGGGGCGCTCGGAGGGATGAACCTGCAGAGCCTAGTCGAGGTTGATGACAGTTCCGGGATTTGTGTCGCCAATAAGGCCGCCATCGCGGGCAAGCCTCGCTCCCACAAGGATCTCTGGTGTGCAAAATATTGTGTACGGCGCAGATCATGTGGGAGCGGGCTTGCCCGCGAAGGGTCCCTTCAGCCTTACGACAATCCCGCCAACGCCTTGGCCAACCGTTTCCCCCGCGCCCCGGCCGCTAAATCCATCACGCTCTGATCGCGCTGCCACATCGCCGCCCATTCTGGCGGGCCATCGGCCAGGGCCTGATTCACTTCAGCCTTGAGCCCATCGAACTGCGCAAACAACCCGCCCAGCAACACATGCCCAGCCGGATTGTTCGGCGCCTGGCGGCTGACTTCCGCGCACCCGGCCAGCAGCGCCAGCAAGCGCAGTTGCAAGGTTTGCGGCCAGTCGCTGTCCTGGCCAACGCCGAACAGCCACGCAGTCATGGCGCTCAGCACATAGATGTCTTCCAGGGTTCGGAACGGTTTGACGTAAGCATCCCAACCATCCCCCGCCAGCAATTCACACAGTGCGTTGTCGAGAAACAACCGGCCGTGGCCTATGTCCGGCATCAGTGGCATCGGCGCGAGCTTTTCCAGACGTACACCCGGTTCGCCGGGGTAAACCACCGCAAGGTTCAAGCGCGGCACTTCGCCGGGTTCTTCACTGCGAGCAGCCACCAGCAACCAGTCGGCGGCATCGCCGGCGGTGACGAAATCCTTGCGCCCGCTCAGGCGCAGATCGCGCAACCTGGTCTGCATGTCCGCCACCCGCAAACTGCGCTGTTCGGTCGCACACAACGCGCCGAGGCTCAGCGGCGCGCTCGGCCAGAGCATGCGCAAAGCCGCCTGATAACCCACCAGAAACGCCAGCCCCGGTGTCGCCATCAGCCGTCCACCGACCACCGCCAGTTCGAACGGCGTCACCGCGCCCAACTGTTGCAACAAGGTTGCAAAGCCTTCGCCCAGGTCCGGGTTGGCGGGCAGACGATCGCGGCGGTTCAACAGAGATTGCCAGGGCATAAGAGGCTCCTCGTGGGCTGTCATATAAGCATCACCAAAGCTTCATGGCGATGACACCGGGGCTACATAGCCTGACTTTGCACAACACGGCTGCATAAAGAAAGTCGATCGGCTGCAACCCTAGACGGGTGGCCAGCCCGTACGGAGACTCACAATGACTCAGATCGCCCGCATCAGCGACACCGGCAATGAACGCCGCCTGCAAGCCGAACGCCTGGTGGGCACCGAGGCGTTGCAGGAAGCCCAGGCCTTGCGCTTCAACGTGTTCAGCGGCGAATTCAACGCCAAGCTGAAAGGCGCGGAGCTGGGTCTGGACATGGATGACTATGATGTTCACTGCGCCCACATCGGCGTACGTGACTTGAACACCGGGCGCCTGGTGGCGACCACTCGTTTGCTCGACCACACGGCCGCCAGCAGCCTGGGCAAGTTCTACAGTGAAGAAGAATTCAGCCTGCATGGCCTGGTCCATTTGAAAGGCCCGATCCTGGAAATCGGTCGCACCTGCGTCGACCCGGCCTACCGCAACGGCGGCACTATCGCCGTGCTCTGGGGTGAGCTGGCGGAAGTGCTGAACCAGGGCGGCTACAGCTATTTGATGGGGTGCGCGAGCATACCGATGCAGGACGGCGGCATTCAGGCCCACGCGATCATGCAACGCTTGCGCGAACGTTACCTGTGCACCGAACACCTGCGGGCCGAGCCGAAGAAACCATTGCCGACGCTGGCAATTCCATCGAACGTCATCGCCGAAATGCCGCCACTGCTCAAGGCCTACATGCGCCTGGGGGCGAAAATCTGCGGCGAACCATGCTGGGACGAAGACTTCCAGGTGGCCGACGTGTTCATCCTGCTCAAGCGCGACGAGCTCTGCCCGCGCTACGCCAAGCACTTCAAGGCGGCTGTGTAATGAGCCGCTTGCGGGTGTACGCGCGAGTTGCGCGAGTGCTTTTGGTGGTGACGCTGGGCTTGAGCATGGCCAGTGTGTTCGGTTTGTTCGAGCGACTGGGGATTGCCCATTCGATGGTCCGTCGCCAGCGCTGGTCGCGGTTTTTCATGGCGCGGCTGAGCAATGCCCTGCCCTTTCGCGTGACCGTGCATGGTGAGTTGCCGAAGGCGCCGATGCTCTGGGTCAGTAATCACGTGTCCTGGACCGACATCCCATTGCTGGGCATGCTCACGCCGCTGTCGTTCCTGTCCAAGGCCGAAGTGCGCACCTGGCCGGTGGCGGGCTGGTTGGCGGCCAAGGCGGGCAGCCTGTTCATTCGCCGTGGTTCAGGCGACAGTCAGCTGATCCGCAAACAAATGACCCGTCATCTGGAGCAGGAACATCCGCTGCTGATGTTCCCCGAAGGCACCACCACCGATGGCCGTTCGCTGCGCACGTTTCATGGTCGTTTGCTGTCCGCGGCGATCGATTCCGAAGTGGCGCTGCAACCGGTGGCGATTCGTTATCTGCGCGATGGCGAACTCGATACCCTGGCACCGTTCATTGGCGATGATGATTTGCTCTCGCACCTGATGCGCTTGTTCGCCAATGATCGGGGTGAAGTGGAGATTCACCTGCTCAAACCGATCGAGTGCCAGGACCGGGAGCGTGCGGCGCTGGCGTTCGAAGCGCAGCAGGCGGTGCAAAGGGCGTTGTTTGGGGCGATTCCGGAAACGCAGCAAATCCCGATGCGCCCGGCTATTGCTGCTTAATCACAACTCCCTGTGGGAGCGGGCTTACCCGCGATGGCGGCTAAACATTCAACGATGATGTTGAATGACATACCGCAATCGCGGGCAAGCCCGCTCCCACGGTTATTTATGTAGTTGGATAGTTTTGGGCAAAGTCCTGCAACTGCGGATAGAACAACCGGAAATCCTCGCTCAACGGCTCATACAATACCCGTAATTCCTGCATCGCCCGCGCCAACTCCTCCGGCCGGGTCAACCTGCGCGAAATCCCGCGCAACACCTGCTCAAGCACTTCGAACTCCTGATAAGCCCCCAACCAGTCATTGGCCACCATGTGCGGCGCAATCTTCGCCAGGCGCTCCGGCAACTGCGGCTCGGCCAACAGCACCCGGTAAACATCCGAGGTGAACTGCCCCAGCGGACGGTCGGCATACAACTCCCAGTCCCGCGCCAGGCAGTGGTCGAAAAACACATCGAGCACGATCCCGGCGTAACGCCGGCGCGTGATGGAAAACCGCGACAAGGCGATGTCCACCAGCGGATGGCGATCGGTAAACACGTCGATGCTGCGATGCAACTGAATGGCCGTCTCGATCTCCGGATCGAACTGCCCTTGCAGCCGCCCTTTGACGAAATCGCCATACAGACTGCCGAGCATTTGACCGGGGCGCTGGCCACCGAGGTGCAGATGTGCGAGATAGTTCATGCGCGCAGCTTAACACCGTGCCATCCATATCGTTATAACCCGATATACAGATTCATGCGGTCATCAGACCAAAATCATATTGGTATATCGCGAAGTACCGATTTAAAGTTCGCCTCATCGCGATATAGCGTTTTACTCATCACGAGCCCCAATCATGACCATCGACCTCGACGAAATAATAAAAGCGCTGGCACACCCAGTACGCCGAGACATCCTCATCTGGCTGAAAGACCCCAAGGTCCAGTTCCCGGAACAACTCCACAACCATGAGTACGGCATCTGCGCCGGACAGATCGATCAACGCTGCGGCCTGTCGCAGTCGACCGTGTCCGCCCATTTGGCGACCTTGCAACGGGCGGGATTGATCAGCAGCCAGAAGGCCGGTCAATGGCATTTTTTCAAACGCAACGAGGACGTGATTCAGGCGTTCCTCGATGCCATCGTCAAGGAGCTCAGCGCTCCGACAAGGAACTGACAATGCCCCTCTCGCTACTCATTCTGGCCTTGAGCGCCTTCGCCATCGGCACCACCGAGTTCGTCATCATGGGCCTGTTGCCCGAGGTGGCGGCTGATCTTGGTGTGTCGATCCCAGGCGCCGGCTGGCTGGTGACCGGTTACGCCCTAGGCGTGGCCATCGGCGCACCGTTCATGGCACTGGCCACCGCCAGACTGCCGCGCAAGGCCGCATTGGTAGCGTTGATGGGCATCTTCATCATCGGCAACCTGCTCTGCGCCCTGGCCAGTGACTACAACGTTTTGATGTTTGCCCGTGTGGTCACCGCGCTGTGTCACGGCGCCTTCTTCGGCATCGGTTCGGTGGTGGCGGCCGGTTTGGTGCCGGCCAACAAACGTGCGTCAGCCGTGGCCTTGATGTTCACCGGCCTGACCCTGGCCAACGTCCTTGGCGTGCCGCTGGGCACCGCGCTCGGTCAGGAAGCTGGCTGGCGTTCGACCTTCTGGGCGGTGACGGTGATCGGTGTGATTGCGCTGATCGGCCTGATCCGCTTCCTGCCGGCCAAACGCGACGAAGAGAAACTCGACATGCGCGCCGAACTGCGCGCCCTCAAAGGCGCCGGCATCTGGTTGTCGTTGAGCATGACTGCATTGTTCGCCGCCTCGGTCTTCACCTTGTTCACCTATGTCGCCCCTCTGTTGGGCGAGGTCACCGGTGTCTCGCCACGCGGCGTGACCTGGACCTTGATGCTCATCGGCCTGGGCCTGACGGTCGGCAACATCATTGGCGGCAAGCTGGCTGACAAAAGCCTGGCTGCGACGCTGATCGGTGTGTTCATCACCATGGCGGTCGTGTCCACCGTGCTGACCTGGACCAGCATTGCCGTGATCCCCACCGAAATCACCCTGTTCCTTTGGGCCACCGCTTGCTTTGCCGCCGTACCCGCCCTGCAAGTGAACGTGGTGACCTACGGCAAGGCGGCACCGAACCTGGTGTCGACCCTGAACATCGGCGCTTTCAACGTTGGCAACGCGCTGGGTGCCTGGGTCGGCGGCAGCGTCATCGCCCACGGTTTCGGCCTGACCCGCGTGCCACTTGCGGCCGCCGCACTGGCGGTGCTCGCCCTGCTGGTGACCCTGATTACTTTCCGTCAGAGCGGCGATGCCGAGCTGGCCCCCGCTACTAACTGATCGCTAAAAGAGAGCTACTTCATGACGACTATTTTCGATCCGATCAAACTGGGCGACCTCGAGTTGGCCAACCGCATCATCATGGCACCGCTGACCCGCTGCCGCGCCGACGAAGGCCGTGTGCCGAACGCGCTGATGGCCGAGTACTACGTGCAACGTGCCTCTGCCGGCCTGATCCTCAGCGAGGCCACGTCGGTCACGCCGATAGGCGTGGGCTACCCGGACACTCCCGGTATCTGGTCCAACGACCAGGTGCGCGGCTGGAGCAACGTGACCAAAGCGATCCACGGTGCTGGCGGCAAAATCTTCCTGCAACTGTGGCACGTGGGCCGGATTTCCCACCCCTTGTACCTGAACGGCGAAGCACCGGTCGCACCGAGTGCCATCCAGCCTAAGGGTCATGTCAGCCTGGTTCGTCCATTGGCCGACTTCCCAACCCCGCGCGCACTGGAAACCGCTGAAATCGCCGACATCATCGACGCTTACCGCGTGGGTGCCGAAAACGCCAAGGCCGCTGGTTTCGACGGCGTGGAAATCCATGGCGCCAACGGTTACCTGCTCGACCAGTTCCTGCAAAGCAGCACCAACCAGCGCACCGACAACTACGGCGGCTCCCTGGAAAACCGTGCGCGCCTGTTGCTGGAAGTGACCGATGCCGCCATCGAAATCTGGGGCGCGGGCCGCGTGGGTGTGCACCTGTCACCACGTGCCGACCTCCATGACATGGGCGATGACAACCTGTCCGAGACCTTCACCTACGTCGCTCGCGAACTGGGCAAGCGTGGCATTGCCTTCATTTGCTCGCGCGAGAAAGAAGCCGGCGACAGTCTCGGCCCACAACTGAAAGAAGCCTTCGGCGGCCCGTACATCGCCAACGAACGCTTCACCAAGGACAGCGCCAACGAGTGGCTGGCCAGCGGCAAGGCTGATGCGGTCGCCTTCGGCGTGCCGTTTATCGCCAACCCGGACCTGCCGGCGCGCTTGAAGGCCGATGCGCCGTTGAACGAGGCGCGTCCGGAGCTGTTCTATGCGAAGGGTCCAGTCGGTTACATCGACTACCCGGTGTTGTAACGTGCGCCATTGAAATGCAAAAGCCCCGACTCGAAAGAGCCGGGGCTTTTGCGTATGGAATGGAAGATCAAAGGATTGTCCGAAGGCTGCGCTCTTGTCAGCGCTTGCGCTGCCCCCAGGCGACCGCAAGACCGCTGAGGCAAATCACCGCGATACCGATCACGCCAAAGCTGTCCGGGGTATGGTCGAAGATCAAATACCCGTATATCCCGGCAAACAGAATCTGCCCGTAACTGAACGGTGCCAGCATCGCCGGTGCCGCATGGCGGAAGGCTTGGGTCAGCAGCATGTGACCGAGCATGCCGCAAGTGCCCAACCCGATCATGAACAGGCTATGCAGCAGCGTCGGCGTGCTCCAGAAGAACGGCAACAGCGCAGTCATGATCAGGCTATTGAGAATGCCGGTGAGAAAGTTGCTGGTGGTCGGGCTGTCGATACCGCTGAGCAGGCGGGTGAGCAATTGATAGAAGCCAAAACACAAGGCCGAGCACAGTGGCAACAAGATCGCCGGGGTGAACAGCGCACCGCCGGGCCGCACGACGATCAACACGCCGACAAATCCACCCACCACCGCCAGCCACTGATTGCGGGTTACCCGCTCATGCAGCAACGGTACGGACAACGCGGTCACTAATAAAGGAGCAAGAAAAGTGACGGCGGTGGCTTCAGCCAAGGGGATGTAACGCAGGCCGGTAGTGAAAAACAGGCTCGTGCCGATGAGGCACAGGGCGCGTAACAATTGCAAACCCGGACGCTTGGTGCGCACTACCACCGAGAAACCACTGCGTGGCACGAAAATCACCAGCATCAACAAGGTGTGCACCACGTAGCGTGCCCACACCACCATCACGATCGGATAAAACCCGGACAGGTACTTGGACAACGTGTCGTGACTGGCGAACAACAAAACCGCCAGGCAGATCAGCGCGATACCCTTTATCGGCTGCTCGGCGCCCTTGTAGCCCGGGTTGTTAACATTCATTCACACACTCGACACAAAATCCCTACAAAATACGTAGCTCGCTACCTATCAACCTGGCAACCGTACGTATATAAAAGCACCCCATCACAGAAAGGCGAGTGAAGCAGGGACATTTCCCCGCCCCAAGTCTTGACACAAATGGATCCAATTACGCATTTTGTTTCAATTGCGCAGGCTGGGACTCAAGCGCAGCATATCCAACCCTGTATCGACACAGCGCTCGGCTTCGGTGTGCAGTTGAAAACTGTCGGGAGCCAATAGCCACTGATACAGAATGCCATCGATGTACGCATGCAGGCTGATGGCCGCGCGGGCAGTGTCGAGGTTTTCCGGCAACTGCCCGCGATTCACCGCATTACTCAGGGCCAGAGCGATCCGCACATTGCAATCGAGACTGGCCGTCCGGCGCTGCTGGCGCAGATCGCACATTTCATCGGTGAATTCGCACTTATGAAACAGAATCTCGTTGATGCGTCGGGTTTTCGGGTCCAGGGCAACTTGATGAAACAAATGAATCAGCAGTTTGCGCATGCAACCCAGCGGATCGAGTTCATCTTCGCTTTCACTGGCCTTGGCCATTTCATCCAGGGGCTCATGCAAGGTATCGAGCATCGCCTGCACCAGATCCGCCTTGTTACTGAAATGCCAGTAGATCGCCCCGCGTGTCACGCCGGCCAGAGTAGCGATATCCGCCAGCGTCGTGCGCGCCACGCCCCGCTCGTAAAAGGCCTTTTCTGCCGCTTCGAGTATCTGGCTTCGGGTTTCTTGAGCTTCCTCTTTGGTACGACGGACCATGGCAGTAAAACCTCAATCAGGGGTGCTTCAGCGATGTCTGAATATCAGCTGAATAAAAGTGGGGCGAGCGCTCTTGGGCGTCTCATCAGGCCTACAATTCAAACCTTTGAACGGCTTTTGTAACCATGTAGGTACACCGCCAAGGCCTTTACAAACAACCATGAACGTAAGTATATTCCTTAGCAAGCTACTTATCCACCCGGTAGAAATTTTTTAACCTTCCACCTTTCTTGTGCGCAATTGCGCGCCTGACCCGAGGATCTTCATGCAATTCAAGCCAGCTGTTACCGCTCTGGTTACTGCCGTCGCCCTGGCATCGCTGCTCAGCGGATGTAAAAAGGAAGAGGCGGCACCAGCCGCACCAGCCCCTCAGGTCGGCGTCGTAACCCTGCAACCTCAAGCCTTCACCCTGACGTCCGAACTTCCGGGGCGCACCAGTGCGTTCCGCATTGCCGAAGTTCGCCCACAGGTCAACGGCATCATTCTCAAGCGACTGTTCAAGGAAGGCGGCGACGTCAAGGCCGGTCAGCAGCTCTATCAGATCGACCCGTCGGTCTATGACGCGACCCTGAAAAGCGCCGAAGCCAACCTGCGTTCGACCAAGTCGATCTCCGACCGCTACAAGCAACTGGTCGACGAACAGGCTGTCAGCCGTCAGGAATACGACACCGCGCTGGCCAACCGCCTGCAATCGGAAGCGTCCCTGCAGACCGCGCAGATCAACGTGCGCTACACCAAGGTTTACGCACCGATCTCTGGTCGCATCGGCCGTTCTTCGGTGACTGAAGGCGCACTGGTCAGCAGCGGCCAGACCGACGCCATGGCCGTCATTCAGCAACTGGACCCGATCTACGTCGACGTCACCCAGTCTTCGGTGGAGCTGCTTGAGCTGCGCCGCGAACTGGAAAGCGGTCGCCTGCAAAAGGCTGGCGATAATGCCGCCGCGGTCAAGCTGACTCTCGAAGACGGCAGCCAGTACACGCTGGACGGCAAGCTCGAGTTCTCCGAAGTTTCGGTTGACCAGACCACCGGCTCCGTGACCCTGCGTGCCGTGTTCCCGAATCCTGATCACACCTTGCTGCCGGGTATGTTCGTTCACGCCCAGCTGCAGGCCGGTGTGGACAGCGCGGCGATTCTGGCCCCGCAACAAGGCGTGACCCGCGACCTCAAAGGCTCTCCGACCGCGCTGGTCGTCGGTCCGGACAACAAGGTCGAACTGCGTCAGCTCAAGGCCAGCCGCACCGTCGGTAACCAATGGCTGATTGAAGACGGTCTGAAGGCCGGCGATCGCGTGATCACCGAAGGGCTGCAATTCGTCAGACCTGGCGTTGAAGTCAAGGCCACTGAAGCCACTAACGTTGGCGCAAAGAGCCCGGCCCCCGCACAGGCAGCTAACACAGCTGTCGGCGGCAAAGGGGAGTAAACCATGTCGAAATTTTTTATCGACCGTCCGATTTTCGCCTGGGTGATTGCCTTGGTGATTATGCTGGTCGGGGCTCTATCGATTCTCAAACTGCCGATCAACCAATACCCGAGCATTGCGCCTCCGGCCATTGCCATCTCGGTGACCTACCCGGGCGCATCTGCACAAACCGTGCAGGACACCGTGGTGCAGGTGATCGAGCAACAGCTCAACGGTATCGACAACCTGCGTTATGTCTCGTCGGAAAGTAACTCCGACGGCAACATGACCATTACCGCGACCTTCGAGCAGGGCACCAACTCCGATACCGCGCAGGTTCAGGTCCAGAACAAGCTGAACCTGGCCACCCCGCTGTTGCCGCAAGAAGTGCAGCAACAGGGCATCCGCGTGACCAAGTCGGTGAAAAACTTCCTGATGGTCATCGGCGTGGTGTCGCGTGACGGCAGCATGACCAAGGACGACTTGTCCAACTACATCGTGTCGAACATGCAGGACCCGATTTCGCGCACGGCCGGTGTCGGTGACTTCCAGGTCTTCGGTGCCCAGTACGCGATGCGGATCTGGCTCGACCCGGCCAAGTTGAACAACTTCAACCTGACCCCGGTGGACGTAAAAACCGCCATCGCGGCACAGAACGTCCAGGTCTCGTCCGGTCAACTCGGCGGTTTGCCTGCCCTGCCCGGCCAACAGCTGAACGCGACGATCATCGGCAAGACTCGTCTGCAGACCGCCGAGCAGTTCAAGGCGATCCTGCTGAAGGTCAACAAGGACGGCTCGCAAGTGCGTGTCGGCGACGTTGCGGAAGTCGGTCTGGGTGGCGAAAACTACTCGATCAGCGCCCAGTTCAACGGCGCTCCGGCCTCCGGTCTGGCGGTGAAACTGGCCAACGGCGCCAACGCCCTCGACACCGCAAAAGCCCTGCGCAATACCATTGACACCCTCAAGCCGTTCTTCCCGGAAGGGATGGAAGTGGTGTTCCCGTACGACACCACCCCGGTGGTGACCGAGTCGATCAAGGGTGTGGTTGAAACCCTGGTCGAAGCGATCGTGCTGGTGTTCCTGGTGATGTTCCTGTTCCTGCAAAACTTCCGCGCCACCGTCATCACCACGATGACCGTGCCGGTGGTATTGCTGGGTACATTCGGGATCCTCGCGGCGTTCGGTTTCAGCATCAACACCCTGACCATGTTCGGTATGGTGTTGGCCATCGGCTTGCTGGTGGACGACGCCATCGTCGTGGTGGAAAACGTCGAACGGGTCATGAGCGAAGAAGGATTGTCACCCAAGGAGGCCACCAAGAAATCCATGGGGCAGATCCAGGGTGCCCTGGTCGGTATTGCCCTGGTTCTGTCGGCGGTACTGTTGCCGATGGCGTTCTTCAGTGGCTCCACCGGTGTGATCTACAAGCAGTTCTCGATCACCATTGTTTCGGCCATGGCCCTGTCGGTACTGGTAGCGTTGATCTTCACCCCGGCACTCTGCGCCACCATGCTCAAGGCGATTCCGAAAGGTGAGCACGGCACGCCGAAACGCGGCTTCTTCGGCTGGTTCAACCGCAGCTTCGACCGTGGCGTCAAAAGCTACGAGCGCGGCGTGGGCAACATGCTCGCGCACAAGGCTCCGTATCTGCTGGCGTACCTGATCATCGTAGTTGGCATGATCTGGCTGTTCACTCGTATTCCAACGGCGTTCCTGCCGGAAGAAGACCAGGGCGTACTGTTTGCACAGGTGCAGACACCGGCTGGTTCCAGCTCCCAGCGCACGCAAGTGGTCGTGGACGAAATGCGCGAATTCCTGCTGCGTCCGAGCAAGGATGGCGGCGAAGGCGATGCGGTGGCCTCGGTGTTTACCGTGACCGGCTTCAACTTCGCCGGCCGTGGTCAGAGTTCGGGTATGGCGTTCATCATGCTCAAACCATGGGAAGAACGTAACGCCGACAACAGCGTGTTCAAACTGGCGGCCCGTGCTCAACAGCACTTCTTTACCTTCCGCGACGCCATGGTGTTTGCCTTCGCGCCACCGGCGGTACTGGAACTGGGTAACGCCACCGGTTTCGACGTATTCCTTCAGGACCGCGCCGGTATCGGTCACGAAAAGCTGATGGAGGCACGTAACCAGTTCCTCGGCATGGCGGCGCAAAGCAAGGTCCTGTCGCAAGTCCGTCCTAACGGCCTGAACGACGAGCCGCAATACCAGCTGGAAATCGACGATGAGAAGGCCAGCGCCCTGGGCGTGACCCTCACCGACATCAACAACACCCTGTCGATTGCCCTGGGCAGTAGCTATGTGAACGACTTCATCGACCGCGGTCGTGTGAAGAAAGTTTACATACAAGGCCTGCCTGGCGCTCGCATGAGCCCTGAGGACCTGAAGAAGTGGTACGTGCGCAACAGCGCCGGCACCATGGTTCCGTTCTCGGCGTTCGCCAAGGGTGAGTGGATCTACGGTTCGCCGAAACTGGCCCGTTACAACGGCGTAGAAGCGATGGAAATCCTCGGTGCCCCGGCGCCAGGCTATTCCACCGGTGAAGCGATGGCCGAAGTCGAAGCCCTGGCCAAGAAACTGCCGGCCGGTGTCGGTATTTCCTGGACCGGCCTGTCGTACGAGGAACGTCTGTCCGGCTCGCAAGCGCCAGCGTTGTACGCCTTGTCGCTGCTGATGGTGTTCCTGTGTCTGGCGGCGTTGTATGAAAGCTGGTCGATCCCGATCGCGGTGATGCTGGTGGTACCGCTGGGGATCATCGGGGCACTGATGGCGACCAGCCTGCGCGGCCTGTCCAACGACGTGTACTTCCAGGTGGGGCTGTTGACCACGATCGGTCTGGCGGCGAAAAACGCCATTCTGATCGTCGAGTTCGCCAAGGAACTGCATGAGCAAGGACGTAGCTTGCGCGATGCCGCGATCGAAGCCTGCCGCATGCGTCTGCGACCGATCATCATGACCTCGCTCGCGTTCGTGCTCGGCGTGGTACCACTGGCCATTTCCACGGGCGCCGGTTCGGGTAGCCAGCATGCGATCGGTACCGGGGTGATTGGCGGTATGATCACGGCCACTGTGCTGGCGATCTTCTGGGTCCCATTGTTCTTTGTCACCGTGTCGTCCATGGGTCAGCGCAAAATCGCCGACCAAGATGACGACGCTATTGAACCTTCTAAAGAGGCTGGCTAATGAGCAAGTCGCTACTCTCCATCGCAGTCGCCGCCTTCGTGCTGAGCGGCTGCTCGCTGATACCCGATTATCAGCAACCTGAAGCACCGGTGGCGGGCCAATACCCGCAAGGCCCGGCGTATTCGCCGGCCCAGGCGCCCAACCAGGCTGCCGCCGAACAGGGCTGGAAGCAGTTTTTCCACGACCCGGCGCTGCAACAGCTGATTCAGACCGCACTGGAGAACAACCGTGACCTGCGCGTCGCGGCACTGAACATCGACGCTTATGCGGCTCAATACCGCATCCAGCGCGCCGACCTGTTCCCGGCTGTTTCGGCTACCGGCAGCGGCAGCCGTCAGCGGGTTCCGGCACGGGCCTCGCAAACTGGCGAAGCGAACATCAGCAGCTCCTACTCGGCCACTGTCGGCATCAGCGCCTATGAGCTCGACCTGTTCGGTCGTGTGCGCAGCCTGAGCGAAGAAGCCCTGCAGAAGTACTTCGCCACCGAAGAAGCACGCCGCAGCACGCAGATCAGTCTGGTGGCCAGCGTGGCCAATGCCTACCTGACCTGGCAGGCTGACAAAGAGCTGCTGAAACTCACCCAGGAAACCCTCGGCGCCTATGAGGAGAGCTACAAGCTCACCTCGCGCAGCAACGAAGTGGGTGTAGCCTCGGCGCTGGATCTGGCCCAGTCGCGCACCTCGGTGGAAAACGCCCGTGCACAACTGGCCAAATACACCCGTCAGGTCGCCCAGGATGAAAACAGCCTAGTATTGCTGCTCGGCACCGGTATCCCGGCCAATCTGCAAGCGGCCAAGCCACTGTCGGACGACCTGCTGAGCGAAGTGCCGGCCGGCCTGCCGTCGGACTTGCTGCAACGCCGTCCAGACATCCTTCAGGCCGAGTACAACCTCAAGGCTGCCAACGCCAACATCGGCGCGGCACGGGCTGCGTTCTTCCCGAGCATCAGCCTGACCGCCAATGCCGGCTCCCTGAGCCCGGACCTGTCCGGTCTGTTCAAGGGCGGTTCGGGCACCTGGTTGTTCCAGCCGCAGATCAACCTGCCGATCTTCAACGCCGGCAGCCTGCGCGCCAGCCTGGATTACTCCAAGATCCAGAAAGACATCGGCGTGGCGAACTACGAGAAGTCCATTCAAACGGCCTTCCAGGAAGTCGCCGATGGCCTGGCCGCACGCCAGACCTACACCGAGCAGTTGCAGGCTCAGCGTGACTTCGTCAGCGCCAACCAGGACTACTACCGTCTGGCCGAGCGTCGCTACCGCATTGGTGTCGACAGCAACCTGACCTTCCTCGACGCCCAGCGCCAGCTGTTCAGTGCCCAACAAGCGCTGATCACCGACCGTCTGGCGCAGCTGACCAGCGCAGTCAATCTGTACAAGGCGTTGGGTGGTGGCTGGAATGAACAGACGGCGAAGAACGAGCCGCTGAAAGAAGAAGCGCCGAAGATGAAGTTGTTCTGATAGCGCGGTAAACACGAAGCCCACCGATTGGTGGGCTTTTTGTTGGCTGCGATCTTTAGATCTTTAGATTTTTTGCTGTTCGATAATCGCCCAGAACCCGCCCTCCCCCAATTGAACCATTTAGTCCGTTTCCCTCACCATCTGTCGTACAAAACCAATAACAACAGGTTCGACACCATGTCCCCGCGCCCTGCCCTGTCCGGCTGACTTCGCCCCGCTTTTCTGAATTCGAATCTTTTGTCTGCAACCCCAGCGTTGCGGCACCGCCCTGTTTCACCTCCAAGAATTAGAGAGACCCGAGCCCATGACGACTTCCACGCAGTATTTCTTTCCCAGCCTGATCGCCATCGCACTGGCCGGTGCGGCCCTGCCCGCCATGGCCGAGGAAGCCGGTTTTGCCGAAGGTGCCAAGGTCAATCTGAACCTGCGCAACTTCTACATCAACCGTAACTTCACCAACCCGACCAAGGCTCAAGGCAAGGCCGAAGAGTGGACGCAAAGTTTCATCCTCGATGCCAAGTCCGGGTTCACCCAGGGCACCATCGGGTTCGGCATGGACGTGCTGGGGTTGTATTCGGTCAAGCTCGACGGCGGCAAAGGCACCGGCGGTACGCAGTTGTTGCCGCTGGACCACGACGGTCGCCCGGCGGACAATTTCGGTCGTACCAATGTGGCGTTCAAGGCCAAGCTGTCTCAGACCGAAGTGAAGGTCGGCGAATGGATGCCGGTATTGCCGATCCTGCGTTCAGACGATGGTCGCTCGCTGCCGCAAACTTTCCGTGGCGGCCAGATCACCTCGAAGGAAATCGACGGCTTGACGCTTTACGGCGGCCAGTTCCGCGCCAACAGCCCGCGCGACGACAGCAGCATGAATGACATGTCGATGACCGGCAAAGCAGCATTCACGTCAGATCGCTTCAACTTCCAGGGCGGCGAATATGCCTTCAACGACAAGCGCACTCAGATCGGCCTGTGGAACGCGCAACTCAAGGACATCTACAGCCAGCAATACGTCAACCTGATCCACACCCAACCGCTGGGCGACTGGACATTCGGCGCCAATTTGGGGTTCTTCTACGGCAAGGATGACGGCAGCGCCCGGGCTGGCGAGCTGGACAACAAGACCTGGTCGGGCCTGTTCTCGGCCAAATACGGTGGCAACACCTTCTACGTCGGCCTGCAAAAACTCACCGGGGACAGCGCCTGGATGCGGGTCAACGGCACCAGCGGCGGCACCCTGGCCAACGACAGTTACAATGCCAGCTATGACAACGCCAAGGAAAAATCCTGGCAAGTGCGCCACGACTACAACTTCGCCGCCCTTGGCGTGCCGGGCCTGACGTTGATGAACCGCTACATCAGCGGCGACAACGTACACACCGCAACCACCAGCGACGGCAAGGAATGGGGCCGCGAAAGCGAACTGGGCTATACGGTTCAGAGCGGCACGCTGAAAAACCTCAACGTCAAATGGCGCAACTCGACCATCCGCCGCGACTTCAGCAACAACGAGTTCGACGAGAATCGGTTGATCGTCAGCTATCCGATCAGTCTGCTGTAAACACAGACCCAATGTGGGAGCGGGCTTGCTCGCGAAAGCGGTTTAACATTCAGCATTGATGCAAGCTGATTCACCGCATTCACGAGCAAGCCCGCTCCCACAGGGTTTGTGGTGGACAGTCACTCCCGCGATTCAACCCCCAACTCATCCCAAACCGACTCGGCCAGGTGGAAGGTCGCGTTGGCCGCCGGGATGCCGCAATAGATCGCGCTCTGCATGATCACTTCCTTGATCTCGCCGCGGGTCACGCCGTTGTTGGCGGCGGCGCGCAGGTGCAGTTTGAGTTCTTCGTTGCGGTTCATGCCGATCAGCATGGCGATGGTGATCAGGCTCCGAGTGTGGCGCGGCAAGCCCGGGCGGGTCCAGATGTCGCCCCAGGCGTGGCGGGTGATCATCTCCTGGAACTCCGAGTTGAACTCGGTCAGCGTGCTCAGGCTGCGGTCGACGTGGGCGTCACCGAGCACTGCGCGACGGACTTTCATGCCCTCGTCGTAACGTTGTTTCTCGTCCACAACAATCCCCTCAATGAGCTGACAAAAACGCCAGTACCCGGTCGCTGAACGCAGCGCCGGCCTGGACGTTGGACAGGTGCGCGGCGTAGAACTCCGCGTACTCGGCGCCCCGCACATGTTCCTGAATGAAATGCCCGCCCGACGGCGGCGTGACCGCGTCTTCAGTGCCGGCGATCACCAGCAGCGGCGCCTTGATCGAAGACAACTGATCGCGGAAATCGGCGTCACGTACCGCCGCGCAATTGGCCGCGTAACCTTCAGGCGAGGTGGCCGCGAGCATGTCGGTAATCTGCTTCGCCGCGGCCGGATTGGCCGAGGAAAAGTCCGGGGTGAACCAGCGCGCAATCGACGCATCGCGCAGGGCGACCATCGCCGCCGCGCCATCGCGCAGCACGGTTTCGATCCGTGGATTCCACACTGATGGATCGCCGATTTTCGCCGCGGTGTTGCACACGATCAGTTTGTTCAAACGCTGGCCGGCATTGATCCCCAGCCATTGACCGATCAACCCGCCCATGGACAAGCCACAGAAATGCGCGCGTTCGATGTGCAAGGCATCCAGCAGCGCCAGCACGTCGCGGCCCAACTGATCGATGCTGTACGGCCCCGGCGTCACCAACGATTTGCCGTGACCCCGGGTATCAAAACGCAGCACCCGGAAATGCTCGGTGAACGCCGGGATCTGCGCGTCCCACATGTGCAGGTCGGTGCCCAGTGAGTTGGACAGCACCAGCACCGGCGCATCCGCCGGTCCATCGAGTTGCGGCCCTTGAATTTGGTAGTGCAGTTCGCCCTCGGCGAGTTGTACGAATGCCACAGCAGTCTCCTTCAGGCAGTCAACGCAAAATGTTCAGCCACCGCTCGCTCGACCCAGGTATGGGCCTGACCGAGGTAATGGGCGGGGTCCAGTAGACGATCGAGTTCAGCGTCCGACAGCTCGGCAGTCACCTGCGGCTCGTCGCCGAGTACCGCGCGCAGATGACGTTGCTCGGCCACGGCGCGCTTGCAGCATTGCTCCAGCAGATGATGCGCGGTGTCGCGACCGACCCGTTGCGCCAGCACGATGCTCACGGCTTCGGCCAGCACCAGGCCCTGGGTCAGGTCGAGGTTGCGCTTCATTCGGTCGGCATCCACTTCCAGGCCGTCGGCCACCAACAGCGCTTGCTGCAAGCTGCCTGACACCAAGCAGCAGATCTCCGGCAGGGTTTCCCATTCGGCATGCCACAAGCCCAGGCTGCGCTCGTGTTCCTGCGGCATCGCGCTGAACAAGGTCGAGAGCAAACCCGGCACCCGCGTTGCCGCACTGATCAACACCGCCGCACCCACCGGGTTGCGTTTGTGTGGCATGGTCGAGGAACCGCCCTTGCCTGGTGCCGAAGGTTCGAACACTTCGCCGGCCTCGGTCTGCATCAACAGGCTGATGTCGCGGCCGAGTTTGCCGAGGCTGCCGGCGATCAACCCAAGCACCGCGCCAAACTCCACCAGACGATCACGCTGGGTGTGCCAGGGTTGATCCGGCAAGGTCAGTTGCAGTTCTGCGGCCAAGGCTTCGGCAATCGGCATCGCCTGCTCGCCGAGGGCCGCGAGGGTGCCGGAAGCACCGCCGAATTGCAGCACCAGCAGGCGCGGTTTGAGTTCCAGCAGACGCTGACGGCTGCGCGTCACCGCCCCCAACCAACCGGCGATTTTCATGCCGAGGGTGACGGGCGTCGCGTGTTGCAACCAGGTGCGTCCGGCCAATGGGGTGGCGACGTAACGCCAGGCCTGGGTCGCGAGGGTTTCCCCCAACTGCATCAGATCAGCTTCGATCAATTCCAGCGCACGGCGCAGTTGCAGCACCAGACCGGTGTCCATTACATCCTGGCTGGTCGCGCCCAGATGCATGTAACGCTCGGCTTCGGCATCGTCCTTGGCGATCTGCTTGCCCAATGCCTTGACCAGCGGAATTGCCGAATTGCCCGCCGTGGCAATCGCCTCACCAAGCGCGGCGAAGTCGTAATGCTCGGCCCGACATGCCGCTTCGATAGACGCGACAGCCGTCTGCGGAATCAGGCCAACCCGCGCCTCGGCCCGGGCCAGTGCCGCTTCGAAATCAAGCATGGCCTGAACCCGGCCCTGATCGCAGAACACGTCACGCATGTCGAGTGCCGTGAAGTAGGCATCGAACAATTGATTGCCCGGTCGCTGGTTCATAAACAGTCCTTGCAGGCGTGGGCCGGTCAGGCCCCCGCGTAAAGATCAAAGGTCGTTTTGCAAATACTTCGCCTGTTTCGGCAGACGCAGGCTGAACAGGAACGCCACCGCCATCATCACCGTCACGTACCAGTGAACAATTTCGAGTCTAGGCACACTTTGCAACAAACCCATTCCACAATTGGGCAATGCTATCCCTGTGGGAGCGGGCTTGCCCGCGATGACTGAGTCACATCCAGCATTAATGGTGACTGACCCAACGCTATCGCGGGCAAGTCGGATCGCCGCACCGCCGCTCCCACAGGTTTTGTGGCGTTCAATCAATAATCAAAAAATACCGTCTCGGCATCCGTCCCCTGCAGAATCACATTCCACTGATAAACACCCGCCGCATCCTTTTTCGCCAGCAAGGTGCTGCGACGTTCGGCAGGCACGCATTCCAGCAGCGGATCCGCCACGTTAGCCGGTTCGCCATCAAAGTAAATCCGCGTCAGCAAGTGCTTCACCAACCCACGAGCAAACACCAGCACCACCAAATGCGGCGCCTGGGTCGTGCCCTTCAGGCCTTCCACTGTGCCCGGCTTGATCGTGGTAAAGCGGAAGCGCCCTTCTGCATCCACCGGCACCCGGCCAAACCCTTCGAAGTTCGGGTCCAGGGGTTTGTCCTGATCGTCTTCGGGATGGTCGTACTTGCCGGCGGCGTTGGCCTGCCAGACTTCGAGCATCGCATCGTTGACGAAGTCGCCGTTGCCATCGACGACTTGCCCGGTGATTGCCACGCGCTCGCCGAGGGTCTGTGCGACGGTCAGGTCTTCGCGGTTCAGCCAGGTCAGGCCAATGTGGTAATACGGCCCGACGGTGTGGGACGTGGTCGCGTTCAGCGTCATCTTATTTCTCCATCGGCGTGGCATCGCGGCCGCGCAAGACGATGTCCCAGCGATAACCGAGGGCGTAGGAAGGGATGGTTTTTTCCAGATCGAAACTGGCGATCAGACGCTCTTTGGCGCTGGTATCGGGCACGCAGTTGTAGATCGGGTCGTAGGCCAGCAATGGGTCGCCCGGGAAATACATCTGGGTCACCAGGCGCGTGAGAATACTCGGCCCGAACAGTGAGAAATGGATGTGCGCCGGGCGCCAGGCGTTGTGGTGGTTACCCCACGGATAGGCGCCAGGCTTGATGGTCTGGAACTGATACCAGCCATCGGCGTCGGTCACCGTACGGCCGGTGCCGGTGAAGTTCGGGTCCAGCGGTGCGTCGTGCAGGTCGCGCGCATGGGCGTAGCGACCGGCAGAGTTGGCCTGCCAGATTTCCACCAGAATGCCCGGTACCGGCAGACCGTTTTCATCCAGCACACGGCCGTGAATGATGATCCGCTCACCCAGTGGTTCGCCCGAGTGCTGGGCAGTCAGGTCGTTGTCCTGCTCCTGGATGCGCTCGGCGCCAATGGTCGGGCCGGTGATTTCCGACAGCGAATGAGGCAAAAACACCAACGGCTTGGACGGCGAGCGAAGGTTGGTGGATTGATAAGGAGGGTGCAGGTATTCCGGCTGAGTGCCCGCCTGCGGGCGACGGTAACCAGGTTTGTCAGTCATTGCGCTTTCCTCAGTTCTTATTAGTCGACGCTTTTAATTCACAGTCAGCGTGTCAGACCCGTTCGATCGCCAAGGCCAGACCCTGGCCGACACCGACGCACATGGTCGCCAGGCCTTTCTTGCCACCGGTTTTTTCCAGATGATGCAGCGCGGTCAGTACCAGGCGTGCACCGCTCATGCCCAGCGGATGGCCCAAGGCAATGGCGCCACCGTTCGGGTTGACCTGGGCCGCGTCATCCGCCAATCCCAGTTCACGCAGCACGGCCAAGCCCTGGCTGGCGAAGGCTTCGTTGAGTTCGATTACGTCGAAATCGCTGACCGCCAAACCCAGGCGCTCAGTCAATTTGCGCACCGCTGGCACCGGGCCGATGCCCATCACCCTGGGTGCGACACCGGCACTCGACATGCCCAACACGCGAGCGCGGGCAGTCAGGCCATGTTTCTTCACCGCGTCGCCGGAGGCCAGAATCAACGCCGCCGCACCGTCGTTCACGCCGGAAGCGTTGCCGGCGGTGACGGTTTTGTCCGGGCCGTTGACCGGTTTGAGTTTGGCCAGGGTTTCCAGTGTCGTATCAGCGCGAGGATGCTCGTCCTGCGTGACGACGCTTTCACCCTTCTTGTGGGCAATGCGCACTTCGACGATTTCTTCGGCGAAAAATCCTGCGGCTTGCGCGGCGGCCGTGCGTTGCTGACTGCGCAGGGCGAACGCATCCTGATCGGCGCGGGACACCTGGTAGTCGTCGGCCACGTTATCGGCGGTCTGCGGCATCGCATCCACGCCGTATTGGGCTTTCATCAACGGGTTGATGAAGCGCCAGCCGATGGTGGTGTCTTCCAGCTTCATGTTGCGCGAGAACGCCGCATCAGCCTTGCCCATCACGAACGGTGCGCGAGACATGGACTCGACGCCGCCGGCGATCGCCAGCTCCATCTCGCCACTGGCGATGGCCCGGAATGCTGTGCCGATTGCGTCCATGCCCGAAGCGCACAGGCGATTGAGGGTCACACCTGGAATGGTTTCCGGCAGGCCTGCCAGCAGCAACGCCATGCGTGCCACGTTGCGGTTGTCTTCGCCGGCCTGGTTTGCGCAGCCGAGGAACACCTCGTCCACCGCGTTCCAGTCCACCGACGGGTTGCGTTCCATCAACGCCTTGATCGGCACGGCGGCAAGGTCATCGGCGCGAACCGCCGACAAGCCACCGCCGAAACGGCCGATGGGGGTGCGAATGGCGTCGCAGATATAAACGTCACGCATCAGGCTTCTCCAGGTGCTTGGCCGTGGGCCGCCGCGGTGCGGGCTTCTAGATCGCGCAGCGCGGTTAGTTCGACCTCGGTTGGCTCGGCGGTATTTTCCACCTGATCGGCAAAACGAATTGCCCAACCGGTGGCAGCAATCACTTGCTCGCGGGTCACGCCTGGATGCAGCGCGGTCACCACGAATTCATGGGTGCCGGCTTCAGGCTCCATGATGCACAGGTCGGTAATAATGCCAACAGGACCGGCGCCCGGCAGGCCGAGACGCTTGCGTGAATCCCCACCCTCACCATGGCCGACCGAGGTAATGAAGTCGAGTTTGTCGACAAAGGAACGCGCCGACTGCTTGAGGATGATCAGCACGCTCTTGGCGGAACCGGCGATCTCCGGCGCGCCACCGGCACCCGGCAGGCGAACTTTCGGCTGATGGTAGTCACCCACCACCGTGGTGTTGATGTTGCCGAAGCGGTCGACTTGCGCGGCGCCGAGAAAACCGACGTCAATGCGCCCGCCCTGCAACCAGTAGCGAAAAATCTCACCGGTCGGGACGACGGTGTCGGCGGTTTCCGCCAGCTCACCGTCACCGATCGACAGTGGCAATACGCTCGGCTTGGCACCGATCGGACCCGATTCGTAGATCAGGACAACGTCTGGCGAGGAAGTCAGACGTGCCAGGTTGGCGGCTTTCGACGGCAGGCCGATACCGACGAAGCACACCGAACCGTTTTTCAGACGGCGGGCGGCGGCAACAGTCATCATTTCATTGGTGGTGTAAGTCATTACTTGGCCTCCGAAGCAGCGGCCAGCTTGGCCTGGAACTCACTGAAGTCAGCGCAACCGTGGATGTACTCATTGATCCACGCGGTGAAGGTTTCACGGTCGCGGGCAATCGGGTCCCAGGCCTGGTAGAAGCGGTTGTCGCGCTCGGTGTAACCGTGGGCGTAGGACGGATGCGCGCCGCCTGGTACGTGGCAGACCGCGCTCAAGGCCCAGGTCGGCAGCACGCAAGCGTTCATCGGCGCATTGAGGTCGTCGACGATTTCTTCGACGGTGACGATGCAGCGTTTGGCGGCCAGCGCGGCTTCTTTCTGCACGCCGAGAATGCCCCACAGCAGCACATTGCCTTGACGGTCAGCTTTCTGCGCGTGAATCACGGTAATGTCGGGGCGCACCGAAGGCACCGCCGCCAGCACTTCGCCGGTGAATGGGCACGTGACGGTTTTGATCAGCGGGTTGACCTTTGGCAGGTCGGAACCAGCGTAGGCACGCAGCACCGCGAACGGTAAGCCCGAAGCGCCCGCGACGTAGGCATTGGCCAGGTCGGCGTGGCTGTGTTCTTCAATTTCCAGCGCATGCGGCCACTGCCTTTCGACCGCGTCACGCAGACGGTGCAGCGAGCCCACGCCCGGGTTACCGCCCCAGGAGAAGATCAGCTTGCGAGCACAACCGGCACCGATCAACTGGTCGTAGATCAAGTCGGGCGTCATCCGCACCAGGGTCAGATCTTTCTTGCCCTGCCGGATGATTTCGTGACCGGCCGCCGTAGGAATCAGGTGAGTAAAGCCTTCGAGCGCGACGGTATCGCCGTCGTTGACGAACTGCTTTACCGCGTCATGCAGCGAAAGGATTTCAGCCATGGGGCAGGCTCCCGTTTTGTTATGAACCGACAGTGGTAGAAAAAGGCGCGAGATTCAGCGCCGGAATGACTGAAGAGTAAGCCCCTGGAAAACGCCAAACAATCCGATAATCGACTGAGTGTTCGTTTATCGAACAGATTGTTATCTCCCTACCGATCTCCTGCGCCGATCGTTTCCCACGCTCCGCGTGGGAACGATCACATCTCGGAAATTGCCCTCAGGTCGCATCCGCATGGCTGACCATGCCTTTGATCACCACCGCTGTGGTCGCCAACGCGGCTGGAATCACCAGCGCCGTCAGCACCTGTTCGAAATTCCAGCCCAGGCCCAGCAACGTTGCTCCCATCCATGCACCGAGAATCGCGCCGAAACGGCCAATCCCGAGCATCCACGACACACCGGTCGCCCGCCCTTGAGTCGGGTAAAACCGCGCCGCGAGCGACGGCATCGCCGATTGCGCACCGTTGACGCACATCCCGGCCACCAGCACCAGGGTTGCCAGCAATGTGATGCTGCCCAGGCTCTGCCCTACCGCGTAGGCAAACACCCCGGCGAATAAGTAGAAAATGCCGATGACCTTGTGTGGATTGAACCGGTCCATCGCCCAGCCCACGCCCACTGCGCTCAACACTCCACCGAACTGGAACAGCGCACCAATGAATGCGGCCTGCTCCATGCTCGCGCCGCTGTCACGCATCAGTGTCGGCAACCAACTGGTCAGCAGGTAAACGATCACCAGGCCCATGAAGTACGTCAGCCACAGCAACAACGTGCCTGTGCTGTAGGTGCCGGAGAAGATCACCGCAAACACATTGCGGGCCTTCACGGTTTTCTGTTCCGGCACCCTGAAGCTCGAAGCTTGGGCCACCAGCGTCGGGTCGATGGGTGCCAGGGCCTTGCGCACTTTGTCCGTGCCACGATTGCGCACCACCAGATAGCGCGCCGATTCCGGCAACCAGAACAGCAAGACGACGGCGAGAATCAGCGGCAGAATCCCACCGATCATCAACAGGCTGTGCCAGCCGAAGGCCGGGATCAGTTTGGCCGAGATGAACCCGCCACCGGCCATGCCAAGGTTGAAGCCACAGAACATGCTGGTCACCAGCAGGGACTTTTTGCGCTCCGGGGTGTATTCGGACAGCAGTGTGGTGGCGTTCGGCATGCCGGCGCCCAGGCCCAGGCCGGTGAGGAAACGCAGCACCAGCAGCTGATCGACGTTGGTGCTGTAGGCCGAGGCCAGGCTGAACGCGCCGAACAACAGTACCGCGCCCACCAGTACGACTTTTCGCCCAAAGCGGTCAGCCAACGGGCCGGAACCCAAGGCGCCGAAGACCATCCCGATCAACGCCGCACTCATCACCGGGCCGAGACTGGCGCGATCGATGCCCCAGTCCAGGGACAGTGCCGGCGCGATAAAACCCATGGCCGCGGTGTCGAGGCCATCGAGGAAGACAATCAGGAAACACAGGATCACCACCCGCCATTGGTAGCGCGAAATGGGTTGAGCGTTGATGAAGGACTGCACGTCGAGGCAGTTTCCTACAGCAGACTGAGGCTGGTTCATTATTTTTATTCCACGCAAAGAACGCAGTCGAACAGGTGTCAGCGGGGGCTGACGCTGTCACAAGAAAAGGAGGTCGGGATCAGGCAATTCGGTTTCGGCAGCTAAACCGGTGGGAACGGCGACAGTCGGGAAACGTGCGCATGACGATGCCTCTTCTCATTATTATTGGGGCGTGATCCGGCGGCTGAAGGCCAACGAGTGCCGGATGACGCTGCCGCGACATTAATGATCCAAGGGAAAGAGCGTCAATTCGATAAACGCGACTCTGTGCGTTTATCGAACAGCTTAGGCAAAGAGTTGCGCGCTCAGATCACGACTGGCGCTTAGCAGGCCGGGCAGGAAACGCTGTTCCAGCTCGCTGCGACTGACCCGGCCGGCATGGGTGCTGACGTTTAACGCCGCCACCACTTGCCCGGAAGCGTCGTACACCGGAACGGCAATCGAGCGCAGGCCCTGCTCCAGTTCCTGATCAACGATGCACCAGCCTTGTTGCCTTACCTCTTGCAGGCATTCGAGCAACGCCTCGGGGGTATGCAAGGTGCGACTGGTCTTGGCTTGCAGCTCGGCATGGTCGAGGTACTCGCGCAGCGACGTATCGTCCAGCGCGGCGAGAAGAATCCTGCCCATGGATGTGCAATAGGCCGGCAGTCGCCCGCCCACCGAGAGGTCGACGGAAATCAGCCGCTGGGTGGTCGCCGAGCGCGCAATGTACAAAATGTCATCACCTTCCAGCGTGGCCATGTTGCAGGCCTCGTGCAGTTGCTCGCTCATGCGGTCCAGATACGGCTGGGCAGACACCGCCAATGGCGTCGACGACAAATAGGCATGGCCCAGGGTCAGTACTTTGGGCAGCAGCGAATAAGTACGCCCATCGGTGGTGGCGTAGCCGAGCTTGATCAGCGTATGCAGGCAACGTCGCACTGCGGCGCGGGGAATTTCCGTGCGATGGCTGATCTGCGCAATCGTCAGGTGCCGCTTGCGCTCCTGGAACGCCTGCACCACCGCCAAACCACGGGCCAGGGAGGTCATGAAATCCGGGTCACCGGTCAGGGCCTGGATTCGCTTGGCGGGCGAGGCAACGATCGGCGGTGCCACTGAAGCGAAGGAATTGCGCATTTGATCGTTCATATCAGGTTGTTTCCCACACGGATCAGCGACTATTACAAGCGGCCCCCGGTCTGACACACAAGCCATCGGCCACCAAGATTGGGCGATTATCGAACCATAGGCCGATAATCGCAATCAATGGCTGCTTATGGTGAGCCATACTGCTTTCAGTCCCTATGCAATACGTTTGTTATTTTCGGTCATGATTTAAAGAAGCACAGGTGTACTAATTTGTTCGGCTTAATGGCGCCAGAAAGTCACCGCTGTAACTGGCATCACGGCACTGTAGTTACCGGTAAAAGTTTGCGAGTAACAAAACAATCACACACGAGGAACTACTTTTAACTCTCAAGAGATAGTGTTCTTCGGATCGACCGCTATAATACATCTCAGTGGCGACCGGTTTTTTACGTGCCGATTCCGCCAACCGGCAGCGCAATATCCATTGTCGCTGTCCGCAGCAAGCGCCTGACGCTCATTTCATATGCTCCGCCAACGCGCTCGCTGAAACAGGAGACTGATGCTACGTCAGCTGTTTTTCTCTGGTGCCGTGGCCGCCTGCAACAAAGGACGAATTGATTGCTCCGAGGGAACGATGCCGTGTCAGGTATTGTCCCTTCAACGAGCGTGGTCAATGAATCAATGCAGCGCGTTTCACCAGAATTAATCTCAACTCAATCAGGTAGCACTGTGACGAAAGACGAACTGCGCGCGGAACTTGAGCGCCAGGAACAACGTTACAAGGAAGTTTACGGCGGGGAAGTCACCACCTACGCCGCTCAGCCCGAACCCGAACGCAAACCCTGGCGTAAACGCGCCACCGTTCAGGACCAGGCCTTCTCCCAGGAATTGCAGAAGATGGAAAAGGAACTCAAAGCCGAAGAGCCATGACCGCCTCGGCTTGAATCCTTTCAAGAGCCTGCGTCTGCACCCGTTAAAAGCGGGTTGTATGGATGTTGCTTTTCGCGCCCGCTACAAGCGGGCAGCGGTCCCCCTCATCCGTTGGATGAGGCAAATGGCTCCTGTCTGGCGCTCTTCCAAGATATTTCACACAAGCGTTCAAGTCTCTCGCTCCGTCGGGAGAAACCCTTGTGGCTACGGCCTTTCCAAGTAAATTCAACGACTTGTAAAACCCTGAAAAAACCCGCCCCCTGGGGGATTGCCACAAATTAATTCGTTGAAGAATGTTACCGATGAGCAGCAAGTGCATCGATTAGCAGTCTTTTCTGGCATAATCGCGCCCCCTTACGACCGGGTCAGAAAACCTTCATGATCGATTTATTCAGCGGACTGGATGCTTGGGTGCTTGTGAGCCTCTTGCTCGCCCTGGCCTTTGTCCTCGCCTTCGAGTTCATCAACGGCTTTCATGACACCGCAAACGCGGTGGCCACTGTTATCTACACCAAAGCCATGCCGCCTCATCTGGCGGTGTTCTTTTCCGGTGTGTTCAACTTCCTCGGCGTGCTGCTGGGCGGTGTGGGCGTGGCGTATGCCATTGTCCATTTGCTGCCGGTAGAACTGCTGATCAATGTGAACACCGGTCACGGACTGGCCATGGTGTTCTCGTTGCTCGCCGCCGCCATCACCTGGAACCTGGGTACCTGGTACTTCGGTATCCCGGCCTCCAGCTCCCACACGCTGATCGGTTCGATCCTCGGTGTCGGTCTGGCCAACGCCCTGATCAACGACATTCCGTTGGCCGATGGCGTGAACTGGCAGAAGGCGATCGATATCGGTGCGTCCCTGGTGTTCTCGCCGATGGCCGGTTTCCTGATCGCAGCCCTGGTGCTGATCAGTCTTAAGTGGTGGCGTCCGCTGTCCAAGATGCACAAGACACCGGAACAGCGCCGCAAGATCGACGATAAGAAACACCCGCCGTTCTGGAACCGTCTGGTGCTGGTGATTTCGGCGATGGCAGTCAGCTTCGTGCATGGCTCGAACGATGGCCAGAAAGGTATCGGCCTGATCATGCTGGTGCTGATCGGTATTGTGCCGGCGCAGTTCGTTCTCGACCTGAACAGCACCACCTACCAGATCGAACGGACTCGCGATGCGACCCTGCACCTGAGTCAGTTCTACGAGCGTAACCGCGAATCCCTGGGTGAGTTCCTGGCACTGGGCAAAAGCGTGAAAGGCGATCTGCCGGAGAAATTCCGTTGCAACCCGCAACAGACCGAACCGACCATTTCAGCGCTGCTTGGCACCCTTAAAGGTGTAGCCGACTACCATTCGTTGCCGTCGGAAAGCCGCATCGAAGTACGTCGCTACCTGCTCTGCCTGGACGACACCGCGAAGAAAGTCGCCAAGCTGCCTGGTCTCGCTGCTCGTGAAAAAGCTGACTTGGACAAACTGCGCAAAGACCTGACCACCACCACCGAATACGCCCCGTTCTGGGTGATTCTGGCGGTCGCACTGGCTCTCGGCCTGGGTACCATGGTTGGCTGGAAACGCGTGGTACTGACCATTGGCGAGAAGATCGGCAAGCAAGGCATGACTTACGCCCAAGGCATGTCGGCGCAGATCACCACCGCGTGCATGATCGGCGCGGCAAACATCTTCAGCCTCCCGGTTTCCACCACCCACGTGCTGTCTTCAGGCGTGGCCGGTACCATGGTCGCCAACAAAAGCGGTCTGCAAGGCGGTACCGTCAGAACCATCCTGCTGGCCTGGGTCCTGACCCTGCCAGCCACCGTGGCCCTGTCGGCCGGCCTGTTCTGGCTGGCGTCGAAGGCACTGGGTAGCTGATACACCGCTACTGAAAAAGGCGCGTTCCGTGAGGTTCGCGCCTTTTTTATTGCTGCAATTTTCGCTACACCAGCGATCCCTGTGGGAGCGGGCTTGCCCGCGATGACGGTGGCAGATCAGACATTGATGTAACAGACATACCGCTATCGCGGGCAAGCCCGCTCCCACAGTGGTTCGGTGTACACCTGATAGATTTTCGCGCACAAAAAAAAAGGGCGACCGAAGTCGCCCAAAATGCCTTGCGTGCTCATTGCTCCAGAAAGACCTACGGTTTTTTCCGCTTGTGCGAATCCTTCCAGATAAAAAATCCAAACCCTGCAAAAAACAGAACCATGAGGCCGACAGTCAGCACCCCGGCGATCACCACGTTGTCGAAAAACATGACTGGCCTCCTGCACTTGCCCTGTTGCGATGGGGCTAAGTTAACCAATCAGGCAGGAGAGAAAATTGACCGGGATCAATGCCGCCCGAGACAGGCGTAAAAGGAAGGGAAATAACTGACCTGCATCAACCGATGCAGGGTGTTTCAACGCTTTTTCGGTTTGTTCTTCGGCTTTTTCTTCGCTTTGCCCAGCGGCATCGCCTGCTCGAATGCCTGGCGTACTTCGTTCAGACGCTTTTCATTTAGGTCATGAACCCGCTTGGCGCGTTCGGTGTTGAGGTCAATCAGCTTGTCATCTTGGCTCATGGCGTTCAGTGCATCGCTTGGAAATGAATTCAACTGCCGGCTAAAGGCGACAGGATTACGCCAATAATGCGGTCTGGCGCGGACGCTGACCAGTGATCCAACACTTCAGATCTCGATATCCACCCACAACCCCTGACGGGGCTGATCTTCCATCAACGGCACCACCGGTACGGTGTTGTCGGCATTGAGCTCATTACCGGGAATCGCCAGGTGCTCTTCAGGATCTTCATCGGCCTCACGACGGCGCCGCTCCCGTTCCTGCTGCCGACGCTGTTCCTCGCGCAGCTGCAGGCCCGCCTCTTCCGGGTCGCGCTTTTGCAGGTCGATGGTGCTTTCGTTGGAGCTTTCCTGCACCGCCACCACGGGCGGAATATCCGGGCGCTGGCGAATCGGATCCTGCTGTGACGTGATCGGCACGGCGCTCAAGGGGAGCATCGGTGGCAGCATATTATTAGTCTCCTGTCAGCAGGCTGTCGGCTGCGGGAATGGCGACTTGAGCCATCGGTCGAAAACTTGTGACCGACCTGGCATCGTAGGAGCTGGCGCAGCCTGCGATCTTTTGATCTTCATCTCCCGAAAAGTTCGCATCCTCCATCAACGGCGCATGTAATCCTTTGGCCCTGAAGGCTCATTCCGTTAAGATAGCCCGCTTTTTCAAGGTGGGAGTCAGGCAGCATGGCGCAGCAGTATCAACCGGGGCAACGCTGGATCAGTGACAGCGAAGCCGAGCTGGGTTTGGGCACCGTTCTGGCACAGGACGGCCGCTTGTTGACCGTGCTCTACCCGGCCACTGGCGAGACTCGCCAGTACGCGCTACGGAATGCGCCCCTTACCCGCGTGCGGTTTTCGCCGGGTGACAGCATCACTCACTTCGAAGGCTGGAAACTGACCGTCCAGGAAGTCGACGACGTCGATGGCCTGCTGGTCTACCACGGCCTCAATGCGCAGAACGAAGTGGTCACGCTGCCGGAAACCCAGCTGTCGAACTTCATTCAGTTCCGTCTGGCCAGCGACCGTTTGTTCGCCGGACAGATCGACCCGCTGGCCTGGTTCTCCCTGCGATACAACACCTTGGAACACACCAGCCGCCAGTTGCAGTCCTCGCTCTGGGGTCTGGGCGGCGTGCGTGCGCAACCGATCGCGCACCAGCTGCACATTGCCCGTGAAGTCGCCGACCGCATCGCGCCGCGCGTTCTGCTGGCAGACGAAGTGGGCCTGGGCAAGACCATCGAAGCCGGTCTGGTGATCCATCGCCAACTGCTCTCGGGCCGCGCTAATCGCGTGTTAATCCTGGTGCCGGAAAACCTCCAGCACCAATGGCTGGTGGAGATGCGCCGCCGCTTCAACCTGCAAGTCGCGCTGTTCGACGAAGAACGCTTCATCGAAAGCGATGCCGCCAACCCGTTCGAAGACACTCAGCTTGCATTGGTTGCTCTTGAATGGCTGGTGGACGATGAGAAGGCCCAGGACGCGCTGTTCGCGGCCGGCTGGGATTTGCTGGTGGTCGACGAAGCGCACCACCTGGTGTGGCACGAAGACCAGGTCAGCCCTCAGTACTCGCTGGTGGAACAACTGGCCGAAGTCATTCCCGGCGTCTTGCTGCTGACCGCGACCCCGGAACAACTCGGTCAGGACAGTCACTTCGCCCGTCTGCGCCTGCTCGACCCGAACCGTTTCCATGACCTGCACGCCTTCCGCGCCGAGAGCGAAAACTATCGCCCGGTGGCCGAAGCCGTTCAGGAGCTGCTGGACAAGGGGCGCCTGTCGCCTGAAGCGCACAAGACCATCCACGGCTTCCTCGGTAACGAAGGCGAAGCGCTGCTGACCGCCGTTAACGATGGCGATACCGAAGCCAGCGCCCGTCTGGTGCGCGAACTGCTGGACCGTCACGGCACTGGCCGCGTGCTGTTCCGTAATACCCGCGCCGCCGTGCAGGGTTTCCCGGAGCGCAAACTGCACCCGTACCCGCTGCCGTGCCCGGCCGAATACCTCGAACTGCCATTGGGCGATCACATCGAGCTGTACCCGGAAGTCAGCTTCCAGGCCCAGCCGGATGCCAACGAAGAAGAGCGCTGGTGGAAATTCGACCCGCGTGTCGAGTGGCTGATCGACACCCTGAAAATGCTCAAGCGCACCAAAGTGCTGGTGATTTGCGCCCACGCCGAAACTGCCATGGACCTGGAAGACGCCCTGCGCGTGCGTTCCGGCATTCCGGCCACGGTGTTCCACGAAGGCATGAACATCCTTGAGCGTGACCGCGCCGCCGCCTACTTCGCCGACGAAGAATTCGGCGCTCAGGTGCTGATCTGCTCGGAAATCGGCAGTGAAGGTCGCAACTTCCAGTTCTCGCACCATCTGGTGCTGTTCGACCTGCCGTCGCACCCGGACCTGCTGGAGCAGCGTATCGGTCGTCTCGACCGGATCGGCCAGAAGCACGTCATCGAACTGCACGTGCCGTACCTGGAAACCAGCCCGCAAGAGCGGCTGTTCCAGTGGTACCACGAAGCGCTGAACGCCTTCCTCAACACCTGCCCGACCGGCAACGCCTTGCAGCATCAGTTCGGCCCGCGCCTGCTGCCGCTGCTGGAAGAGACCGACGATGGCGAGTGGAAAGCGCTGATCGACGAGGCCCGCGCCGAGCGTGAGCGTCTGGAAGACGAACTGCACACCGGTCGCGACCGCTTGCTGGAGCTCAACTCTGGCGGCGCGGGTGAAGGTGATGCGCTGGTCGAAGCGATTCTCGAACAGGACGATCAGTTCGCCCTGCCGATCTACATGGAAACCCTGTTCGACGCCTTCGGCATCGACAGCGAAGACCATTCGGAAAACGCGCTGATCCTCAAGCCAAGCGAGAAGATGCTCGATGCCAGCTTCCCGCTGGGCGACGACGAAGGCGTGACCATCACCTACGACCGCAACCAGGCACTGTCGCGCGAAGACATGCAGTTCATCACCTGGGAACACCCGATGGTTCAGGGCGGCATGGACCTGGTGCTGTCCGGCTCGATGGGTAACACCGCCGTGGCACTGATCAAGAACAAGGCGCTGAAACCGGGCACCGTGTTGCTGGAACTGCTCTATGTCAGCGAAGTGGTTGCCCCGCGCTCGCTGCAACTGGGCCGCTACCTGCCACCGGCCGCCCTGCGCTGCCTGCTCGACGCCAACGGCAATGACCTGTCGGCCCGGGTGTCGTTCGAAACCTTGAACGATCAACTGGAAAGCGTGCCCCGCGCCAGCGCCAACAAGTTCATCCAGGCCCAGCGCGACCAGCTGACGCCACGGATCAACGCCGGCGAAGAGAAAATCACCCCGCGTCACGCCGAGCGCGTGGCCGAGGCGCAGCGTCGTCTGGCGGCCGATACCGACGAAGAACTGGCGCGCCTGACCGCCTTGCAAGCAGTCAACCCGACCGTGCGCGACAGCGAACTGGTTGCCCTGCGCAAGCAACGTGAGCAAGGCCTGGCCATGCTCGACAAAGCAGCGCTGCGACTGGAAGCGATTCGGGTGTTGGTGGCGGGTTAACACCCCTCCTCCACCGCTATAAAAAAGAAGGCCCGCAGTGATGCGGGCCTTTTTTGTTTTCTGAAGATCTGTGGTGAAACAACGGATGCCAGGATCGCAGCATTCGGCAGTTTCTACCCCGCGTGCTGGGTGCCACCCGCCCGGTCATCAGGGCCATCATTGGCGTATCTCTGGTGGCTTTCACCGCCCGACGCAGTCCCGCCACCCATTGCCACTCGTCGAAAAACCATCCACACCTGTTAGTTCTGACAGTAGCCAGATCAGTCCGCTTGGCGCCCAATCCTTTCCATTGTTCTGTACTTGAAACGTTGCGTCGAATTGGACGAGGATCTGCTCATGACCATGTTTCGCCCCTACCTGTTTCCCCTTTTTGAAGAGGTTGTCGGCTTGCTTTCACTGCACCCTCTGATGATCGCAGGCATGGTTGCACCGATCCTGGATGGCGATGGCGGCATCAGCATTGCTGTGGTCGAAGACCACGATCAGGGCGTGCTGTGTGTCATCGATCCGTGGACATCGATGCAGGAAGGCGACGCCATTGACATTTGGCTGGACACGCAGAAGGTACTCCACCTTGTGGTCACAACGGAGGACGTTAACCTGCGTTTTTTCTTTTACTTGCCGGCGGCGCTGTTCGTGCCCGGCTGGATCGAAGAGTGCTATTTCGTATTGCTGCGCAAAGGTGAAGTGACGCCAGACGACCCATCAGTGCCGCGACGTCTGCTGGTCAAGCTTGACCGGCCTGGTGGTCCCGACAAGGAACCACACAAACCCGGGCACTCGGAACTCAAGGCTGTACAGTTGCCCCAAGAGGTCATCGATAACGGTGTCGATGCCGGGTGGGCTGCGAAAGGGGTGCCGATGACGATTTCGCGCTACCCCAATATCGCTGTGCACGATACCCTCCAGGGAAAATGGGGTAGTGTCTTTCTCGAACCCTTCGTGCTGACGCAAGCGCACGTTGACGGGATAGACCCCATCGTGATCATCGCCAAGCAGGCCGATATTCTGGCCGGTGGCGACAGTCCGGCTCTGCTGGTGCAGTACGAGGTGTATGACCAGGTTTGGAACTTTTCGGAAAAGTGGTCACAAACCACCACTGTGAAGGTCGAAGCGGGCGCCTGGCGCCTGGAGCCGCCAATCATCAAGGAAGCGGACAATGGCGTCATTGACCTCAAGGCATTGAACCAACAGAACGTCACTGTGCAGATTCATATCCGGGAGGGAGAATTCGAGGTCGATGATACGATCAGGATGACCTGGATCGGCACGCCGCAAATCGGTAAACCGTTAATTCACATTTTGTCGCAGCTCATCACGAAAGTACCCAGCATCCTTGAATTCAGTGTCCCTTATGCTGAAGTCCGTGCCATCGCTATGGGCTCGGCCGATGCCTCGTACGTGCTAATCAAAAAAAACGGCGATCCTCCTCTCTCCTCCAAGCGGACTTTCGCCAGCGTGATCGGCGATGTCTATGCACACCCCGCGCCCGAGCTTCGCGAAGTGGTCGGCGAGATTCTGGAACCCGACACGAAGTTCGCCACTGTGTACGTCGCGTACCCGGGTATGGCCGAAGGTGACTTCATCGTACTGATCTGGGCGGGTACGCGATCCAACGGTACGCCGTATGTGCATCAGGAGCAGTATACCGTCAGCAGGAATGACGCCGAGAACAAACAGATCACGTTTTACATTTCAGGTGAACATATCAGCGTGTTGGTCAACGGTCTCCTCGATCTCTGGTACCGAGTGTCCAATGATAAGGCTTCGATCTATGGAGTGAGCGAATCCGAACACCTGCTGGTCAAGGTTCAGGCGATTCCTGCGACGTTGCCGGCGCCCAAGGTGCCGGAGGCGAATGACGACGTGCTCGATCCATCGAAGGTGTTCGATAAGGTCACCGTGCTGGTCGACTACCTGGGAGCCAAGAAGGGCGAAATTCTGACCATCCATTGGATCAGCCCCAATCCCTTCGCCAGTACCAGTGACTGGTTACCCATCACCACGGTGACTGAAGGCAAACCGGTTCCGTTCCGAGTGGATGCCGACTTTGTTACAGCCAGCATCGGGCTGTATGTCAAGGTGCGTTACACCCTCAAACACACCACGGGCTTGTACAGCTATTCGGACACATTGAATCTGATGATTGGCTATCTGGTAGGTGAACTGCCCCCACCGGACGTGATTCAAGCGGAGGGTGAACCATCGAACGCCACGCTTGACCCGATGAAAGCGCTCGCCGGTGTCGACATCAAGGTCGGCTATGCCAGCATGGACCCGCTACTGGATATCATCGGTCTTTATTGGCGGGGCGTCCCGGGGTCAGGCACTTCCGAAGATCTGGAACTGCCGGGGCATGACAGTAAAAGTGTGCTGTTCCAGCTGGCCGCCTGGTTCGTTGGCGCCAATATCAACAAGATGGTGAGCGTCAGTTATGGCGTGAAACGTTATGGTTACTCGACTCATTCAGAGACGACGAGCTTGAGGATCCTGGCTTTTCAGGATCCCGAAAATGAGCTGCCGCGCCCGCAAGTGCCACAAGCAACCGCGGGTGTTCTTGACCTGATGACCTTTACCGGGAACCCCGACGTCAAGGTCAAGGCATGGCCGCACATCGCGCTCAAGCAGCGTGTGTGGCTGTGGCTGGAAGGCAAGACCGGCTCAGGGGCGTCATACCCCATCAATTTGCTTGAAGGCGTAGAGATCACTCAAATACACCTCGACAACGGCCTCAATGAAACCGTGCTCAGAACCGAGCTGCTGAAACTGGGTCACGCCTCGCCAGCGACTGTGGTGTGCCAGGTGACATTCGATGGCAGTGTTGAGCAACATACTGCGATCAACTTCCCGGCATTGCCCCTGACCATCAGAACCCGATACGACTACCTCACGCCCATCATCGACAAGGTAATCGATGCCCGCGCCGAAGTGCCTGAAGGCGGAACGACCCGGGATAAGGAGGTTACGCTGGAAGGTACGGCGACACGCGAACAGACCGTCGAGCTTTTCGAAGAGCCGTCCCTGTCCCTGGGAACCGCGCTGGTTGGTACCGACGGGGTCTGGAGGAAAAAGGTCAGCAATCTGACGGAGAAACGCTATCGCATCACCGCCAAAGCACTGTATGACGCGGTCCCTGTTTCCAGCGAGCCCCGAACATTCACCGTCGACTTTGCCGTTACGCCGGACATCACGTCCATCACGGACTCCAAGGGTGAGGTCGAACCGGGAAAAATCACCTATGACAACAGCGTATTGATAGAAGGTGGCGCGACACCTGGCGAACAGGTTCGGCTGCTGGACGGCACGACCCCCGTCATTACTCTGGATGTTGACGATAAAGGCAACTGGAATCACCGGTTCAATAACTTGAGTGTAAAAACCTACAGCCTGAGCATCGAAGCGCTGTACGACGTGGAGCCCACGACAAGCCCGCCACGCACCTTCATTGTGGCTCAAGCCGTTACACCGACCATTTCCTCGGTCACCGACATCAGAGGCGATATCGCCAATAACGGCACGACCTATTACCGGTCCGTTACCCTGAGCGGTAAAGCCAGTGCCAACGAGCAAATCGAACTGCGAGATGGGGACACCCCATTAAAAACCATCCAGGTCGGGGCCGATGGCATCTGGACCGATGTATTCGACAACCTGACACTGAAAGGCTACAGCCTGACTGTCAAAGCGTTGTATGGCAGCGGGCCAGTGTCGAGCCCCGCTCGAGTATTTACCGTGGCCGCGCATATCTCGCCGACCATCACCAGTGTCACCGATGCCGCAGGTGCGTCGGTGGCCGACGGTGCCACCACTTACGCCTCCCGAGTCACCGTGAGCGGCAAGGCCACCCCACGTGAGGAAGTTGATCTTTATGATGGCGCCAACAGAATAAGATCCGTGACAGTCAAGCCCAGTGGTGAGTGGGAACTGCTTCTGGACGTGATAATCAAGTTTTATAGCATTACAGCTCGTGCCCGGTATGAGGTCAGCCCGATATCGAGTCCGGCTCGAACCTTTGTGGTGGCCGCGCACATCGGACCGACACTGACGTCGGTCAAGGCATCCGGTGTAGAACTGCCGGATGGGGATAGCACGATTGCGACTTCGGTCGCATTGACAGGCCAGGTATCGCCCAATCATGAAGTGCAAATCCGCGATAACGGCAGCCCCAGGCATACGGTGCGCGCCAATGGCACCACCTGGAGTACGACGCTTTCCGTGGGGGTTGGCGGGCACAGGATTACGGCCTACGCGATCGCTACCGGGCGGGAATCGAACAGTCGTGGTTTTACTGTTCGTTCACCGATACCGCCGCTGACCATCAATACCAGCCATGTCTCGTTGTCTGCGTGGATATTCCGCATGGAAGTCACACCGCCGAATCCACCTGCAGGCGCCTTTGTCGACAGAGGTGCCAGCGGTGGTGTTCCACCCTATCGATATGCCTCAAGTAATCCTGCGGTCGCCGAGGTAAACAGTTCCACCGGGAGGGTCATTTCCAAAGGTAATGGCAGTGCTCAAATCACTGTATGGGACAGTGTGAATCAAACGGCCTCCTACTCGGTATCGACTTCAAATGTGTACCGTATTTTTGGTACTGGCATATTTGGTTCCTATCCCAGCTGCAGTCAGAGGGCTGCGCAGATGGGCGGTCGGATTCCCTCGTTGGCAGAGTGGCAATCTTACGTAAATATTTACCGAGGTATTGAGACTGAGCGCAGATGGTGTTGGGCTGCCGATCGCGCCGGCCTGAAAACGCAGTGGGCTTTCTACCCGGCAACAGGCGCAGCTCAGCCAATTTGGGATTGGGCTTTCAACAGGCAGAGTGCTGATGGTTTTGGCATCAGAGCCGGTTAGGGAAGTACGTAAAACGAGTAAACCCTGTAAGGGGCTTTACTCGTTTTACGTGAGAGTTAGTTCGAACCTGGCAGTCCAGGAGGGGATTCCTGTTTCAGGCGGTCGACAGTCTCCAGGCCACTGACGTTGACCCACCGAAACTAAAACCGTTCGTCAGAAAACCACCAGAACCTGCCATTTCTGACAGTAGTCAGCCCCCCCCCTCTCAGCTCATAAATGACTCCGTCGCCCATTCCTTCGACAGGAGTCTCTGCCATGCTCATGCAACCCCTGAGAAACCTCGCCCCCTTGGCCCTGCTCGACCCGGAAATCCCTGGGCGGACTGAGCCGCCGCTGGCCTCCGGGGAATGGGGGATCAACCTCGCCGCCGCGAAGGGCAACTTTCCCGAGGGGCTGAAAGTCCATATTCCGGCCTGGACGAACATGAGCAGAGGCGACACGGTCAGATTGCTGCTCAACGGCAGTGTGGTGGATCAGCACACCCTCGCCGAGGACACAGAAGTCGGTGAGCGCGTCACCTTGTGGATCGCCCACGGCCGCCTGCACACGGGTTCTTATACCCTGAGTTATGACGTCAAGCGCCTCAGCCAGGCGCTCGAACCCTACCTGCAGCTGCTCAAGCTCCGCGTCAAACTCGAACGGCCTGGCGGTCAGGACCTGGATCCGGATGCTGGCGAACATTCCGAGCTCTACCTGCACACTGACCCGGCGATCATTGCCGACGGCGTGGACAAGGACACCGCCAAGGACGGCGTGGACATCATCATTCAGGCCAAGCCGGGCAGCCCCACCACACAGCCGTACCCGAACATTGCCGTGGGTGACAAGATCATAGTGAGCTGGGGCGGCGAGCTGGTGCTGTCCGATCCGGTCACCCAGGCGCAGATCGACGACCCGGACAACCATCCCATCGTCGTCCACATCAGCGAATCGGTCATCCTGAGCGCGGGGGATTCGGGCCCCGAGGGCCTGGCCGTGACCTTCATGATCCATGACCTGGTCAACAACGCGTCCGAAGACTGGTGCCTGGAAACGCGCATCGTGGTCGACACCGGCAACTCGCGGCAGGATGCGCCGATCCTCGAGCAGGCCGACGGCAATGTGCTCGATCTGGACATGCTCGGCGATGCCGCGATGAAGCTTCTGGTCTGGGCCGCCTCCGTAGACTTCAAGCTGCACGATGTCATCATCATGCACATCAAAGGCACCACTCTCGACGACAAACCCATCGACATCGAGGTTCGTCAGTCCATCGATAAAACCCCGCCCCTGGTGGTCGAGGTATTACTGCCCAACAGCGCCGCCCGTGCATTGGCCAAGACCCAGGCGGTGTTTTTCTTCGAACTGGAACGCCCCGGCGCGGTCATCCCGCGTTCGAAGGGCCGCTTCATCAACATCATCGGCGAGGCCCGGCGCCTGGCGGCGCCTATTGCCGAGGACGCACAGAACGGTGCCCTTGATCCTGATCTGCCGAGCATCCGTGTGCGCATTCCCTTTGACGAAATCTTCCAGGTCGGCATGGCGATCGAACTCAAGTGGTTCGGCCGCCGCGCCGACCTGAGCACCTACGAGCCGGAACTGGACTGGTACTTTCCGAGCCAAGGCGAAATCGACGACAAGGAAGACTTCTTCATCACGGTGGAGGGCCGGCACCTCAAGACCCTTGAGGGCGGCACGCTGGAACTGTCGTACAACCTGCTCAGTGAAGAAAACGGCGAAATCGTCAAGCGCGGATCATTGTCCGCCGCGCTGCTGAACGTCGGTGAAGCGAAATTTGAACTGGTCAAACCCATCGTCCTCGGGGAAAAGGACGGTGCGCTGGAACCCAAGGATCTGCCCAACGGCACCGGCAAACTGACCGCGCCCAGGCCGACCGTCAACCCGACCCAATCCGGGGACGTGGTGACCTACACCTGGCTCGGCGAGGTCAGTGGCAAGCAGGAAGACTCGATCACCCTCAATGCGCTGTCCAAGGACAAGGACGTGGTTTTTACCCTCAATCTCATGTTCGTCGCCGCACACATCGAGCCGAACCGCGGCAGAAAGGTGACGGTCAAGTACAGCATCTGGCGTTTCGCGACGGGCGAGACCAGTTATTCGAACCCGTTGGAATTCACTGTGGGCGAAGTGTTTGACCTGGAACCGGCACCGCCGCGCATCCAGCAGGCCGAGGCCGATGGCACCACCCTGCTGCCCATCAAGGCTGTGGACGCGCTGACGGCCCTCATTCCTGCGGACGGATGGTTGCCGACTGACAAGTTGAGCGTGACCTGGAGCGGCGCATCGGGCACTGCGGCGGGCGGTTCGCACACCACTGATCCGAAGCCGATCAGTGAAACCGGGCTGAGCATCGCGCTGTTGGTCTCGGTGCTGGCGTTCAACCTGGGCCGGGCGGTGACGGTGACCTACACCATTACCCGGGATGGCAAGTCTATCACTTCGCAGCCGTTGATTTTGAACGTCGGCACCTTGCCGGCTTCGGCACTGAACTCACCGCTGATTCAGGAAGCCGACGCCAATAACGTGCTGGACGTCGGCGCACTGGGTGGAAAAAACGTCACGATTCGTGCGCTGAGTTGGGCGCTGATCGCGGTGGGTCAGCAGGTGTGGATGACCCTGGAGGGCCAGAAAGCCGATGGTTCTGCGCATAACCTGACGGTTTGGGCAGGGGGCAGCGCCCACTACGTCAACGATACCTGGTTCAGCCAGGGCTATTGGCTGCGCAGTGTCGCCAACAGCCACTTCACAGCGCTGGGCGATGACAGCCGCTTGAGGATCAAATTCTGGGTGGCGCTGGATCAGAGTAACAAGGTGGAGAATGCGGTGGCGTTTGTGGATCGGGTTTACACGATCAGGGCCTTTGAAGTCGTGACACCGACCATCACCCGGGCCGAAGACTCCAAGGGGGCTGAGATTCCTCCAGCCGGGTTCACCGTCGACACCACCGTGACACTCACGGGGACCGCCAGTAAGGGTCAGAAGGTCCAGGTCCTGGACGGCGACACGATCAAGGGGGAGGCGACCGCCGATCTCATCAGCGGCATTTGGACCCTTGTCATGACCGCCCTGAGTTTGGCCGCCCACAGTTTCACCGCCAAAGCGCTGTACGGCGCTGGGGCTTCATCGGCCGCCAGGGTAGTACATGTGGTGGCGGCCACGGACCCCACCATTACCTCGGTGAAGGATGCCAGCAATTGGGATATCCCCGATATGGGCTACACCGTCCACAACCGCGTCACCGTCACCGGCAGCGCGCCCCGCGGTCATAAGGTGGAAGTCTTCGTCGGAACCGTCTCCATGGGCAAAGTCGAGGCCGGTAGCAACTCGCTCTGGACAATCACACTGAACGGGTTGGCGCTTAACGTGCAGCACAGCATCCAAGCCATGGGCCAGTACGCAAGCAAGCCACCGTCGAACGTGTGGCGCCTTACATCAGTACAAGGCCAGGTGCCGGACATCACCGCCATGGATGATTCCAAAGGTGGGGCGATTGCCAATGGGGGAACCACTTACGATACCAGCGTGCGTCTGAGGGGGACGGCCAATGCGTTTCTTGCGGTCGAGATTTTTAATGGATCGATCTCCAAGGGCAAAAGCAGAGTCGACGCTAGTGGCAACTGGACTTTGACGGTCACGGCGCTGCCCCTTGCAACACATGAGTTCACGGCCAAAGCATGGTATGGATCAAGCACAGTGTCGACAGCCTGGAAAGTGACCGTGGCACCGTTGATTATTGTCGACCCATCACGACTTACTCTGTCTGGCGCCAACTTGTTTACGCGATCGACTGCATTCGTGCTAAGCGGATTCGACCCCGTGGGAACCGCTGCCGAACGCCGGGGAACCGGCGGGACACCTCCCTACACCTATTCATCGTCGAACTCTGCCATAGCCACAGTCGATAGCACAGGCATGGTCAGAAGCCAAGGAAACGGGAGCGCAGCCATCACGGTTCGGGACAGTCAGGGACGCACCGGGACGTTCGAAGTGGTATGTTCGGGGGTCGAGGAAATGGTACTGGACCCTCGTATTTTGACGGCAGGCGTGACTGCGTACATACAAAGCCAAGGTGGACGCACTTTCCCGCGAGACCCCGAGCCGCGGATGGCAAAATACCGGCGCACGGCACCCGACTCTCGATATATGTACCTCATAGGTTACGAACTGACCGGCAACACGTGGCACCCGTGCGAAGCTTACCAGCAGACGTCCTCAGGCAGATGGCACACGAAAACCACCAATCGCGAATACTCGAGTTTTCACGTAGGGACGATATACCTAAGATAATGCAAATACCGGCCTCTCAGCGCGTATAGGCCGCTATAAAAAGAAGGCCCGCAGCGAATGCGGGCCTTTTTTTGTCTGCTTGATTGTTGTGGTGTTGCTGATGGCCCCTTCGCGAGCAAGCCCACTCCCACATTTGACCGAATCCTTTCAGGAGAAATACGGTCGGAATGTGGGAGCGGGCTTGCTCGCGAAGGCGATCATGCAGGCGCCACAGAAACCCCAGGCTCAACCACCGCCACCAACCCTTCCTTCATCCGCCTGGCATCCCTGACAAAACACCGCGACGCCAAAAACAGAAACACCATGGTAAAGAACAGCGCCACCGGAATCAGGTACATCGCGTCATGCAAACCGACAGCTTTGAACGCTTCTGTCATCTGCTCGGCACCCGCCGAGAGCATCGCGCTATGGGCGAAGTGATCCGACAAACCGCCGACCACCACCGGCCCCAATCCCCCACCCAACAGATACAACCCGGCAAAGAACAACGCCATCGCCGTGGCTCGCAGGCGCGGTTCGACCACGTCCTGGATCGCCGTGTACACGCAGGTATAGAAGTTGTAGGCGAACAACCACCCCAGGCTGAACACCGCGACAAATACCCCGATCTCGATCCGTCCGGCGTGCAGCGCCCAGGCGGTGCACAGGGTCGAAATGATCAGACTGAATCCCGCGAACAGTAGCCGTCCATTGGCCACGCGCTGGTGAATCTTGTCAGCGATCCAGCCGCCAAGCGTCAGGCCGAACAGTCCGGTCACCCCGACGATCACCCCAGTCGCCACCGCGGCGTCCTGCAACGGCATCAGGAAATAACGTTGCAGCATCGGCACCAGAAACGAGTTGCAGGCATAGGTGGCGAAGTTGAAGCACAGCCCCGCCATCACCAGCCACAGAAAGGTCGGCACCGCCAGTACTCGACGGATAGGCCGGTCTACGCGCTCCTGAGACACTTGCACGCTTTCCGCCGCGCCGCGTTTCGGCTCTTTGATGAAGAACATAAACACCGCCAGGATCAGCCCCGGCACTGCCGCAATAAAGAACGGCGCGCGCCAGCTGTCAAATGCCTTGACCATCCAGCCGATGGTGAAAAACGCCAGCAGTAACCCCAACGGCAGGCCAAGCATGAAAATGCCCATGGCCCGCGCCCGACGGTGAGCCGGGAACAAATCGCCGATCAGCGAATTGGCGGCCGGTGCGTAACTGGCTTCACCGATGCCGATGCCCATGCGCACGACCAGGAAACTCCAGAAACTGCCCACCAGCCCGTTGACCGCGGTCAGCCCGCTCCATGCCGCCAGGCCCCAGCCCATCAACTTGCTGCGCGAACCGGTATCGGCCAATCGCCCCAGAGGCAGGCCGGCAATGGCGTAGACGATGGTGAATGCGGTCCCGATGATCCCCAGTTGAAAATCGCTGAGATGCCACTCCATGCGGATCGGCTCGATGATGATGGCCGGAATGGTGCGATCGAAGAAGTTGAACAGGTTGGCCAGGAACAGCAGGAACAGAATGCGCCAGGCATTCGCCGCTTGGGTCGAGTTCTGCATGGGTCCGTCTCTTTATTGTTATTGGGGCTTCACTGTCAACGCATTCGAGCCCGGAACCGTCAATCTAGTCAGGCCCGCCAGCGCTGTCTGTAATTATTCGTAATCCTGATACCCCTCCATGGCCACCCATGAGGGCCAGAAAACAATTTATTTCCAATCGTTCTAAAAGCCATTCCAAAAACATTGGCATTAATATGCCACCACCTCTTGCGCTCCATGCAAGGCCTCTATACTGCAAGCATTCGCCAGCGCGCATTGCGCCGGCCAGGATGGTTCAGAGATGGGGCATGCTATGGAGTGGCTTGGTTTGCATTTCATGACCGGGCTACCGGAGGGCGGGCAGGTCATACTCGATTGCACCCATAACCCTTTTCTGGTGTTACTGGCCTATCTAGTGGCCTGCGTGGCCGGTTTCGCCACACTGGACATGACCGAACGGGTCGGCCATGTGGAAAAATCCGCCTCCCAACGACTCTGGCGCTGGGTCGGTGCCGGGTGTCTGGCAGGCGGTATCTGGGCCATGCACTTCATCAGCATGCTGGCGTTCCAGGTGCCGATCGAAATCCGTTACCACCTGCCCACTACCCTGCTCTCGCTGTTGTTCGCCCTGACCGCCTCATGGCTGGCCATGTACACCCTCAGCCATCCTCAGCCGAGTTTCCCGCGATACCTGCGAGCCGCAGTCTGGATCGGCCTGGGCATCGCGACCATGCACTACGTGGGTATGGCCGCCCTGCGATCGAATGCGCTGATCTATTACCAACCTGTCCTGTTCGCCCTCTCCATCGTGATCGCCATCGGTGCCAGCCTGGCCGCCCTGCTGATGTCCAGTCACCTGCGCGATGGCGCTGGCGTCTTTCATCAATTGCTCAAATACATTGCCAGCCTGGTGCTCGGGGCCGGCATTGTCAGCATGCATTTCACCGGCATGGCGGCACTTAGCCTGGCGCTGCCCGCTGGCGGCCTTCAATCGCTGCCCGACGATAACAATCACCTGCAACTGGGGCTGACGGTGGCGGTTATGACGCTGCTGATCATCGGCAGCGGCATCAGCGCTGCATGGGCGGACAAAAAACTGCAACACAAGGAGCGTGACCTGCAGCGGGTCAACGCCCTGCTCAGTCAACTGGATCAGGCGCGCATGTCGCTGCAACAAGTGGCGCACTACGACCCCTTGACCAACCTGATCAACCGCCGAGGCTTCAACCAGATCTTCGCCGAGAAACTCATCGAGAAAACCAACGAAGGCGGCATGCTGGCGGTGATGTTCCTCGACATCGACCACTTCAAGCGGATCAATGACAGCCTCGGCCATGATGCCGGCGACGAATTGCTTAAAGTCCTGGCCAGCCACATCAAGTCCTCGGTACGCAGTCACGAAGACGTGGTGGCGCGCTTCGGAGGCGACGAGTTCTGCATCCTCATCACCCTGTACGACCGTGAAGAAGCGCGGCAAATGGCCCAGCGCATCATGCTGAAAATGAAGGAGCCCATCGAGTTGTCCGGACGGCGCATGGTCATGACCACCAGCATCGGCATCAGCCTGTTTCCAGAAGACGGCAAGACCTGTGAAGAACTGCTGAAAAACGCCGACCTGGCGCTGTACCAGTCCAAGGATTGCGGTCGTAACGCCCTGCATTTTTTCAGTTCAAACCTGAAAACCCGCGCCACCCTGGAGTTGCAGCTTGAAGAGGAACTGCGTCACGCCCTGCGCGAAAACACCGGGTTGATGCTGTATTACCAACCGATCTATGACCTGAGAATTGGCCAGGTCACCAAACTTGAAGCGCTGATTCGCTGGCAACATCCGGTTCACGGATTACTCACGCCGGATCGGTTCATCACCATTGCCGAAGCCAACGGTCTGATCGCCGAGCTGGACAACTGGGTGCTGCGCAAGGCCTGCGAGGACTTGGGCGAGCTGTCCCGACACGATTGCGAAGAACTCAAAATCGCGGTGAATTGCTCGCCCCTGAACCTTGTGCGAGAGGAACTGGCCAATGAGATCGAACACGCCCTGCACGCCTTTGGAGTCGCGCCACACCGACTGGAACTGGAAGTCACCGAGAATGCGCTGATGGGCAATATCACCAACACCTTGGTGTTGCTGCGGCAGATCCGTGCCCTCGGGGTCTCGTTGTCGATCGATGACTTCGGCACCGGCTATTCATCCCTGGCCTACCTCAGGCGCCTGCCATTAAATACGTTGAAGATCGACCGCTCGTTCATTCAGGACATCCCCAAGGCCACCCAGGACATGGAAATCGTCCAGGCCATTATCGTCATGGCCCATACCCTGCATTTGCAGGTCGTCACCGAAGGTGTCGAAACCTTCGAGCAATACGATTTTCTCGAACGCCATGGCTGCGATTTCGTTCAGGGCTACCTGCTCAGCCGTCCGGTGCCGCTGGCCGAGTTGCGCCCAGTGCTGGCCGAAATCAATCAGCGCAAGCACATGCACACCGTCAATCCTTTGAGTCTGGCTCGCGGTACAACTGCACTAGCGTCGATGGATCCTTTTCCAGGAACCCCTGCCCCCCATGGAGGCGCATCAGTTGTGCGGCCAATCCGCTGATCGGCGTGGCCGAGCCTTGTTCGCGGGAGAATTTCACGGCGCTGTCGAGGTCCTTGAGCAGCGTGCGCACGTGCCATTTCACCGGCTCGAAACGGCTTTCTGCCATTTGCGGCGCGAGAATCTGCAACGGTTTTGAATCGGCGAAACCACCGGCCAGCGCCTCGGCGATCAGGCGCGCGTCGACCCCGGAACGCTCGGCCAGCGCCACCACTTCGGCAATGACCAAGGCATTGCAGGCGACGATCATCTGATTGCAAGCCTTGGTCACCTGCCCCGCACCAACGGCACCCATATGGGTCACGCGCTGGCCAAGGGTCAACAACACCGCACGCGCGCGCGCAAGGTCTGCCGCTTCGCCCCCGACCATAATCGCCAGGCTGCCGGCCTCGGCACCGACCACCCCGCCGGACACGGGCGCATCGAGCCAACTCATACCGGTTATACGGGCCAATTCGGTCGCCATTTCTCGCGTCGCGGTGGGTTCCAGGCTGGAAAAATCCACCAGCAACTGTCCGCTTTTCCCACCCTCGGCAACGCCTGCCGCGCCAAACACCACTTCACGAACAACAGCGGTATCGGCCAGACACAGCATCACCAACTCCGCGTGCTGACACAGCTCGGCCGGTGTCGCCACTTGCCGTGCGCCGGCCTCGACCAGCGCTACGCACTTGTCGGGGTTGCGGTTCCACACCGTCAGCGGATAACCCGCCGCCAACAGGCGCTGGCACATTGGCAAGCCCATCAGGCCGATTCCGGCAAACCCCAGCGCAGGTAACGTTGCCATCATTTAGCCTCCCTTTGATTAAAGATCATCGAATATTGGCCGATTCATCATGATTAAGGAAAGGATTCCCCCGAGCGATGCTCAGGCCCAGGCCCTGACGCTTGGGCCACATTCGCGCTGCAAAAAAGACGCGAGATCCCATTCCGTGATGACTCGATGACACTTGTCGCCGAGCCAACTAGTCCAGGTATATGGCGCACAATGACTTCTAAAAATAATCCGGCCACCGCGGTATCCGACCTGACCCTGAGCCCCGCGGCGAACAGCCCCTCATCGTCGAAGCCATTGAGCCCGTCGCGTCCGCTGGCGACTCAGCAATACCTGTACTTCACCGAAACCAATACCGATCGCATCCTCGACAACCTCGACGGCCTGCGCGACCTGGTGTTCCCGCGCCCACCACACCTGGAAGGCGACAACGAACAGCACAGCGATCAGGAATTCCCGTCGGTGTGCCTGATTGGCCTGGGCCGTTGTGGTTCGAACATCGCGCTGGACGTGGCGGAGCTGGTGTACAACGCCCGTAAGTTCTACCTCAACGAATTCAACAACGAAGACCGTCTGTCGCCGGACAAGCGCTACGCCGAAAAGGGCTACAGCCCGGCGCAGTGGATTCGCAATAATCTGCGCCTGGGGCCGAACAAGGCCAGCAAACCGGTGTTTCTGGTCGAGCCGCTGGTGATGCTCGGCGACCTGGACAAGGACATCGCCGGTCGCATCCGCTTCTCGCGCAAGGGCGAAAAAAGCGGCTTTTTGCGCGACTACAGCAAAATGAAAATCATGGACTTGTCGGAAGTCCACGCCGGAGGCGCCGGTAACGCGCCGATCCTCGGTCAGTACCTGGCCAAGATCATCCTGAACAAGGACACCCAACGGTTCTCCAGCCCTGACTGGAAGATGATTCACTCGTACCTGATCGACAGCTGCGGGATCAAGGCCAACCAGTCGCGCCTGTATTTCTCGATCTTCAGTGCCGGCGGCGGTACCGGTTCGGGCATGGCCTCGGAGTTCGGTCTGGCTCAGCAGCACTCGTACATGAACAAGACGTTCGACACCAAGCCGATGGACGAGCACGACAGCAAGAGCGGCCATTCCTTCGTCTTCGAGCCGATCTTCACCAGCGGCATTTGCGTACTGCCGAACATTTCCGATCACCGCAGCGAAATGTCCGAGGCGCTGCACATCAACGCCGGTCGCCTGCTGTGCAAGTACCTGTCGGAAGAGTGGGACTTCTCCTACAACTTCGCCAACGAAGACAGCAGCGAAGCCAGCGTCATGGGCCGTATCCGCCCATGGAACGCGATGATGCTGATCTCCAACGACATCATGCGTTATGCCGAAGAAAGCGATGACGGCAACATCCAGAACATTGATGTCAATGCGATGGAAAAGCACGCCAACCAATACATCTCGCAGCAGATCTTCAACATTCTGACAGCGCAGGCGGTGACCACCGACTACGACCAGAACTATTTCCGTCGCGCCGGTATCGACATCGGCGAAACCATTCGCCTGGACGCCAACGACCTGTTCATGAGCCTGGCCGGCCCGGTGGCGATTGCCTACGCCGAGTCCGTGGTGCCGGAAACCCCGCCGCCGAGCAGTGACAAATTCAAGGTGTTCGAGAAAGAGCCGCAGCGCCTGAACATTGATGACCTGTTCTTCCGCTCCATCGACCTGCCGCACTTCAACAAGGTTACCCAGGCGATCGAAGGCATCAGCCTGCTGCCGATCGAGTCCAAGCGCTATCGCGCCTCGCTGGAACAGTACAAGAATTCAGGTTATGACGCGGCCGCGTTGCACGACCTGCACTTCTTCAAGAACTGCTCGTCGGTGGTGTCGATTGTGTCCTTGCCCAAAGACTACAAGCTGTCCTACATGGACCTGAACCGGTTGAAGACCCACCTCAACAGCCTGTTCCCCAACACCACGCTCAAGCGTTATGCGTTGGTGATCGGCGCCTCGGCCAACCTGTCGCTGACCACCCTGATCGCCAAGAGCCCGTGCCTGTCGGACGACTTCCTGACCCTGATCGTGGCCTTCATCAAGCGCTGCTTTGCGAAAAACCCGTACCGCTTCGACGAGACGCTGGACAACTCGATCCTGGACTTCATCATCAATGAAGACTTCGACGAAGACCGCATCGATGAACTGCTCAACGAATTCGAAAACCCGGCGAAGATCCTCGATACCAACTGGTACGCGATCAAACCGATGTATGAGAAGAAGTACCGCGAGCTGATCAACGACAAAGACAAGTTTGTCTCGATCAATGACATTCGTTTGTCCCGGGACTGCGTGAAAAAGTCGATCAAGTATCTGCGCGAGATTTACCGTCACCGGATTGGCAAGACCAAGGTTATTTCTTTGAATAACCATACGGGCAAGACCGCTTAAACCCAGCTGACCCCAATCGCGGGCAAGCCCGCTCCCACAAGGACCGCGTTCTCTTTTGAAAAACGCTGTACCTGTGGGAGCGGGCTTGCCCGCGATGGCGGCATAAGCATCACCACAAATCCCAACATCCAGAAACAATTAAGCAGCCCATCGGCTGCTCAACAAACTGTTCCCGTTACGTTTACGTCACCGTTATACCGGCCTTTCTGTGGCCTTTCTCCACGGCCACCTGCCATCACGCTACTCGGCTACACACTTTTGCCCGACAAAACAAAGCACCAAATCAGTGCAAGCCTTCAAGCCTTCGCCCTTTCCTGGATCATAATCCACGGCGAAACCACCACCGCCCACAGCTCCGGATCGCGCTCGAAAAGATCCAGCGCCCGCGTTTCAGACAGCTTGGCGACCTTGTCGGCGGCCAGCCAGGCAGCGACTTTCTCGCCTTCATCGGTTGCCACCGCTTCTGCTGCAGCGATCAAATCCAGGCCTGAATCGACCCACAATAGGGCACCCTTGGCAAAGAACGGCTCCAACTCTTTCCAGGTAATAGATGCGGTTTCACCAAGCAGCTTGGCATAGAGGGTGCTAGGTTCTTGAATCATGGGTTTCTGTCCGCAAAGAAAATCGACGTGAATGATAACGTCGGTAGTGCGCCAGAAAAACCCGGGTGCAATTGCGTGACCGATCGAGAAATGCAGAAAAGCCAGGGAATGCTGCTGAATCCAAGTATTAGCCAGCTAACATCCCGCCTTGATTCTGTCTTTTTCTTTCAATAAAGCGACACCCTCAGGTTTTGCCCCCTGGCGCCAGCTTCCCAGGCTAACAATCGGCGCTCTACACTGTACCGGTACAGTTGCCGGGGGCATTTTCCGGAGGATATCAACGATATCTGACCCGGTTCTGCTGCTACGGCGCCAGGACTATAAAAACTACAACAGTAAGAGTGGAGCACTATGACTAAGGCTACTAAGCAGATTTCAAAACTGTTTGCCGCTATGGTTCTGGCCGGGGTTGCCAGCCATTCGTTCGCCGCTGACACCATCAAGATCGGCATCGCCGGCCCTAAAACCGGCCCTGTAGCCCAATACGGCGACATGCAGTTCAGTGGTTCCAAAATGGCCATCGAACAAATCAACGCCAAGGGCGGCGTCGACGGCAAGAAGCTCGTTGCTGTTGAATACGACGATGCTTGCGATCCAAAACAAGCGGTTGCTGTTGCGAACAAAGTCGTCAACGACGGCGTCAAGTTCGTGGTCGGTCACCTGTGCTCCAGCTCCACTCAGCCGGCGTCCGACATCTACGAAGACGAAGGCGTGATCATGATCACCCCGGCTGCCACCAGCCCGGACATCACCACTCGCGGCTACAAGATGATCTTCCGCACCATCGGCCTGGACAGCGCCCAGGGCCCTGCTGCCGGTAACTACATCGCCGATTTCGTCAAACCGAAAATCGTTGCTGTGCTGCACGACAAACAGCAATACGGTGAAGGCATTGCCAGCGCCGTTAAACAGACCCTCGAGAAGAAAGGCGTCAAGGTTGCCGTGTTCGAAGGCATCAACGCCGGCGACAAAGACTTCTCTTCGATGGTCTCCAAGCTCAAGCAAGCCAACGTCGACTTCGTCTACTACGGCGGCTACCACCCGGAGCTGGGTCTGATCCTGCGTCAATCCCAGGAAAAAGGCCTGAAAGCCAAGTTCATGGGTCCGGAAGGCGTGGGTAACGACTCCATTTCGCAGATCGCCAAGGAAGCTTCCGAAGGCCTGCTGGTGACCCTGCCGAAATCCTTCGACCAGGATCCGGCCAACATCGCCCTGGCTGATGCGTTCAAAGCCAAGAAAGAAGACCCGAGCGGTCCGTTCGTGTTCCCGGCCTACTCGGCTGTGCAAGTCATCGCCGAAGGCATCAAGGCCGCCAAGAGCGAAGACACCACCAAAGTGGCTGAAGCTATCCACAAGGGCACGTTCAAAACCCCGACCGGCGACCTGTCTTTCGACGACAAGGGCGACCTGAAGGACTTCAAATTCGTGGTTTACCAGTGGCACTTCGGCAAACCTAAAACCGAAGTTTCGCCTCAGTAAGGCCTTGGCCTGACTGACTGCCAATAAAGCCCACGGCGTGCCGTGGGCTTTGTTTTACGAACGTATTGGGCCGCGCTGGCGTGATCCGCCAGTCTCCCCACCTGAAAATCTCAAAACCGTCATCAGCGGTTCGCTGGCAAACCTCGAATTCGAAGTGGGTGCAGATCCACGGGGCTCGAGCGGGAAAATGACTCCACCAGTGAAATGCGTATCAGGTTTTTAGGAGCGCTGTAATGCCTGACATCTATCACTTCTTCCAACAGCTGGTTAACGGTCTGACCGTTGGCAGCACGTATGCCCTGATCGCCATCGGCTATACGATGGTTTACGGCATCATTGGAATGATCAACTTCGCCCACGGCGAGGTGTACATGATCGGCTCTTACGTGGCGTTCATCGCCATCGCCGGGCTGGCCATGATGGGACTCGACAGTGTCCCGCTGTTGATGACCGCAGCTTTCATCGCGACCATCGTCGTTACCAGCGCCTACGGTTACAGCATCGAACGGATCGCCTACCGCCCCCTGCGCGGCAGCAACCGTCTGATCCCGCTGATCTCCGCCATCGGCATGTCGATCTTCCTGCAGAACACGGTTCTGCTTTCGCAAGACTCCAAGGACAAATCCATCTCCAACCTGATCCCTGGCAACTTCGCCATCGGGCCGGGTGGCGCACATGAAGTGCTGATTTCCTACATGCAAATCGTGGTGTTCGTGGTGACCCTGGTCGCCATGCTCGGCCTGACGCTGTTCATCTCCCGCTCTCGCCTGGGTCGCGCCTGCCGCGCCTGTGCCGAAGACATCAAGATGGCCAACCTCTTGGGTATCAACACCAACAACATCATCGCCCTGACCTTCGTCATCGGTGCCGCACTGGCGGCCATCGCGGCCGTGCTGCTGAGCATGCAATACGGCGTGATCAACCCGAACGCCGGTTTCCTGGTCGGCCTCAAGGCCTTCACCGCCGCAGTATTGGGTGGTATCGGCAGCATCCCCGGCGCGATGCTCGGCGGGCTGGTGCTTGGGGTGGCGGAAGCCTTCGGTGCCGATATCTTCGGCGACCAGTACAAGGACGTCGTGGCGTTCGGTCTATTGGTTCTGGTGTTGTTGTTCCGGCCAACCGGCCTGTTGGGCCGTCCGGAGGTTGAGAAAGTATGACTAGGAATCTTAAACAGGCGTTGTTCAGCGCCTTGCTGGTGTGGGCTGTTGCCTACCCGGTACTGGGTCTGAAACTGACCATTGTCGGCATCAACCTCGAAGTCCATGGCACCAGCACTGCAACGCTGATCACCATCGCCGTGTGCTCGGTGCTGATGTTCCTGCGGGTGCTGTTCGACCAGCAGATCAGTTCGGCCTGGAAAGCCTCGCCCAACCTGCCGGTGATGCCAGCCAAGGCCAGTCACTTCCTGACCCTGCCGACGACTCAACGCTGGATCATCATTGCGTTGATCATCGGTTCTCTGGTTTGGCCGTTCTTCGGCTCCCGCGGGGCGGTGGACATCGCCACCCTGGTGCTGATCTACGTGATGCTCGGCCTGGGCCTGAACATCGTGGTCGGCCTGGCCGGCCTGCTCGACCTCGGTTACGTCGGCTTCTACGCCGTGGGCGCCTACAGCTATGCGCTGCTGTCGCACTACTATGGCCTGAGCTTCTGGATCTGCCTGCCAATCGCCGGGATGATGGCGGCCACGTTTGGCTTCCTGCTCGGTTTCCCGGTGCTGCGTTTGCGCGGTGACTACCTGGCAATCGTGACCCTGGGTTTCGGTGAAATCATCCGTCTGTTCCTGCGTAACCTGACCGACCTCACCGGCGGCCCGAACGGCATCAGCAACATCGAGAAACCGACGTTCTTCGGCCTGACCTTCGAACGCAAAGCCGCCGAAGGCCTGCAGACGTTCCACGAGTACTTCGGCCTGGAGTACAACTCGATCAACAAGGTGATTTTCCTTTACCTGGTGGCGTTGTTCCTGGCGTTGTTCGCGTTGTTCGTCATCAACCGCTTGTTGCGCATGCCCCTGGGCCGTGCCTGGGAAGCGCTGCGTGAAGACGAAATCGCCTGCCGTGCGCTGGGTCTCAATCCTACGGTCATCAAGCTGTCGGCCTTCACCCTGGGTGCCTGCTTCGCCGGTTTCGCCGGTAGCTTCTTCGCCGCGCGCCAAGGCCTGGTGACACCGGAGTCCTTCACCTTCATCGAGTCGGCGACCATCCTCGCCATCGTGGTGCTGGGCGGCATGGGCTCGCAACTGGGCGTCGTCCTCGCCGCCACGGTGATGATCCTGTTGCCGGAAATGATGCGTGAGTTCAGTGAATACCGCATGTTGATGTTCGGCGCCTTGATGGTGCTGATGATGATCTGGCGTCCTCAAGGTCTGCTGCCGATGCAACGCCCCCACATGGAGCTGCGCAAATGAGCCGTGAGATCCTGAATGTAAGCGGCCTGAGCATGCGCTTCGGCGGCCTGTTGGCGGTCAACAGCGTGGCCCTGACCGTCAAAGAGAAACAAGTAGTATCGATGATCGGCCCCAACGGTGCCGGCAAGACCACCGTGTTCAACTGCCTGACCGGTTTCTACCAGCCAACCGCTGGCAGCATCGTGCTGGACGGCGAGCCGATCCAGGGCCTGCCGGGCCACAAGATCGCCCTAAAAGGCGTGGTGCGCACCTTCCAGAACGTGCGGCTGTTCAAGGACATGACGGCGGTCGAGAACCTCTTGATCGCGCAACACCGTCACCTGAACACCAACTTCCTGGCCGGCCTGTTCAAGACCCCGGCGTTCCGCAGAAGCGAACGCGAGGCCATGGAGTACGCCGAGTACTGGCTGGAAAAGGTCAACCTCAAGGAGTTCGCCAACCGTCCGGCCGGCACCCTGGCCTACGGTCAGCAACGTCGTCTGGAAATCGCTCGCTGCATGATGACCCGTCCGCGGATCCTCATGCTCGACGAACCGGCCGCCGGCCTCAACCCACGGGAAACCGAAGACCTCAAGGCACTGATCGGCACCCTGCGTGAAGAACATGATGTAACCGTGCTGCTGATCGAACACGACATGAAACTGGTCATGAGCATTTCCGACCACATCTTCGTGATCAACCAGGGCACGCCTCTGGCCGATGGCACGCCGGAACAGATCCGCGATAATCCTGAAGTGATCAAAGCCTACCTGGGGGAAGCGTAAATGCTGCAGTTCGAAAACGTTTCCACCTTCTACGGCAAGATCCAGGCGCTGCACAGCGTCAACGTCGAAGTCCGCCAGGGCGAGATCGTGACCCTGATCGGCGCCAACGGTGCCGGCAAGTCGACCCTGCTGATGACCCTCTGCGGTTCGCCGCAAGCCCACAGCGGCAGCATCCGCTACATGGGCGAGGAGCTCGTCGGCCAGGACTCGTCGCACATCATGCGTAAAAGCATCGCCGTGGTCCCGGAAGGTCGTCGGGTGTTTGCCCGTCTGACCGTGGAAGAGAATCTCGCCATGGGCGGATTCTTCACCGACAAGGGCGATTATCAGGAACAGATGGACAAGGTCCTCGGACTTTTCCCACGCCTGAAAGAACGCTTCGCCCAACGCGGCGGCACCATGTCTGGTGGCGAACAGCAAATGCTCGCCATCGGTCGCGCGCTGATGAGCAAGCCCAAGCTGTTGCTGCTCGACGAGCCATCGCTGGGCCTGGCACCGATCATCATCCAGCAGATCTTCGACATCATCGAACAACTGCGCAAGGACGGTGTGACGGTGTTTCTGGTTGAGCAGAACGCCAACCAGGCCCTGAAAATCGCGGACCGTGCGTACGTTCTGGAGAACGGCCGGGTGGTGATGACAGGGACCGGTGAAGCGCTGCTGACCGACCCGAAAGTGCGCGAAGCGTACCTCGGCGGCTAAGCCTTGGCGGTAAACAAAAAAAACGGCCTTCGCGGCCGTTTTTTTATGCCTGCCACAACATCAATAACAATGAAGATCCCTGTGGGAGCGGGCTTGCCCGCGAAAGCGGTGGATCAGTCACCGCAATGTTGAATGTCAGATTGCATTCGCGAGCAAGCCCGCTCCCACAGGGAATTCGTGTGCTGTGAGGATTTCTGAAAAAGTTTTGGAGTGAGCTGTAACGCACCGCCCTGTCGTTTCTCTAGAGCAGTAAGCAAGCACAAACGCTTGCCAATCCAAGCTCAATTTCGGAGAAACATCATGACTGCTACCACCCGCACCCTGTCCGCCACCGCCCTGGTTCTGGCCCTCGGTTCTGCCCTGAGCATCGCCGCTGTCTCCACTGCCCACGCCGCTGACGACAACATGGAAAAATGCTTCGGCGTGGCCATGAAAGGCAAAAACGATTGCGCCGCGGGCGCTGGCACCACCTGCGCCGGTACCGCCAAAATGGATCATCAGGCCAATGCCTGGAAACTCGTCCCTAAAGGCACCTGCACCACCACGATGAGCAAAACCTCGCCAACCGGTTTCGGCCAGCTGGAAGCCTACAAAGCCAAGTCGTAATCAGAACCCAGCCTGAGTGTCGACCATGAACCCTTCATCTTCCGGGCTCCCGCCCCGCTCCGGGCTGGGGCTCAAGACCGAGCACTTTCGTGAAGTGCTCGGTGCACAACCGGACATCGGTTTCTTCGAAGTCCACGCCGAAAACTACATGGTGGCCGGCGGCCCGTTTCATCATTTTCTGGGGTTGATCCGCGAGCAGTATCCGCTGTCGCTGCACGGCGTTGGCCTGTCCATTGGCGCCGAAGGTCCGCTGGATAGTCAGCACCTGCAAAGGCTTGCCGAGCTGATCGAGCGCTATCAACCCCAGTCCTTTTCCGAACACCTGGCCTGGTCCAGCCATGGCCCGGTGTTCCTCAATGACCTGCTGCCCCTGGCCTATGATGCGCCGACGCTGAACCGTGTCTGCGAGCACATCGATCAGGTGCAGAACGCCCTCAAACGCCCAATGCTGCTCGAGAACCCGGCGACGTATCTGGCGTTCCAGCGCTCGACAATCGATGAAGCCGACTTCATCAGCGAGGTCATTCATCGCACTGGCTGCGGCCTGCTGCTGGACGTCAACAACGTCTACGTTTCCTGCATCAATCACCAAAGAAATCCGCTGGCCTACATCGACGCGCTGCCGCTGCATGCGGCGGGAGAGATTCATCTGGCCGGGTTTGCCGAAGACACCGACAGCCTCGGCGACCGTTTGCTGATCGACGATCACGGTGCGCCCATCGATAACGCGGTGTGGGCGCTTTACACGCAAGTGCTGGAGCGAGTCGGCCCGATCGCCACGCTGATCGAGCGCGACAACCAGTTGCCGGCCTTCAGCGTGCTGCATGCCGAAGCCCGTCAGGCTGATGAGTTACTGCATTGCGCGGGGGGCCGATCATGAGCACTCAAGCCGCGTTTGCCGCCGCCCTGCTCGATCCGCAACAGTCCTGCCCCGAGGGTTTGTTCAGCGCCAATGGTTCCGATCCCGCCAGCCGTTTCGCGGTGTATCGCAACAATGTGCAGAGTTCGCTGATCAACGCCCTGGCCGACAGTTACCCGGTGGTTTCGCAGTTGGTGGGCGACGAGTTCTTTCGGGCAATGGCGGGGCTGTATGTACAGAGTTACCCGCCTCAAGGCCCACTCATCAACGATTACGGCAAGGACTTCGCCGGGTTCATCGACCGCTTTGAACCGGCAGCCAGCGTGCCGTATCTGGGAGATATGGCGCGGCTGGAGCGCCTGCGCGTTCAGGCCTATCACGCCGCCGATGCGCAGCCCTTGCGCCATGAACAGATTGCCGCCGCGCTGTCGGACCCGCAGGCGCTGAGCGCGCTGACGGTCGGGTTTCATCCCTCTCTGAATCTGCTGACTTCAGCTTTTGCCGTGGTTGCGATCTGGGCCGCGCATCAACAGGACGCGACGCTGGCCGGGATCGACCTTGGCCACGGGCAAAACGCGCTGGTGTTGCGCAATGGTCTGGAGGTTGAGGTTTTCGCCATCGACCACGGCGCCAGCACCTTCATTCAGAACCTGCGAAATGGCCAATCCCTGGCCCAAGCGTTAGAGACAGCGCCCGCCTTCGACCTCAGCCAAACCCTGGCGCTGCTGATCAGCCACAACGCCATTACCCGTTTACACCACAAGGTATCGCCATGAACACCCATCAGAACCCCATCGTCCGCGCCATCAAGCGGCTGGAAAAAATCCCCCATAGCCTGATCGCCTTTATCGCGCGTTTTTCCATTGCCGCGGTGTTCTGGAAGTCCGGGCAAACCAAGGTGGAAGGCCTGGCCATCGACTTGATCGACGGCACGTTTCAACTCGGCGTACCAAGGCTGGCGGACTCGACCATCCCGTTGTTCCAGAGCGAATATCACCTGCCATTGCTCTCTCCGGAACTGGCGGCGCACCTGGCAGCCTTTGCCGAGCATTTCTTTCCGATGCTGATCCTGATTGGCTTCGCTACACGTTTTTCGGCGCTGGCACTGCTGGGTATGACGCTGACTATTCAGTTGTTCGTGTACCCCGATGCCTATCCGACTCACGGCACTTGGGCTGCGGTGTTGCTCTACTTGATGGCGACCGGGCCGGGCAAGCTGTCGATTGATCATCTGATTGCCCGGCGTTACGCCCGCTGATGCCGACCTCAGACCTCCAGACAAATGAAGATCCAAATGTGCGAGCGGGCTTGCTCGCGAAAGCGGTGGGTCAGCCACCATCAATGTTGAATGTCAGATTGCATTCGCGGGCAAGCCCGCTCCCACAGGATTTGTGTGGTTGGCTAAAGCCGATCCAGCGCCTCGCCACTACGCTTGAACCAACCCATCAAATAATCCGCCAGCACTTGGGTACGCTTCGGCAAACCACCCTGATACGGGTGCACCAGGTACATCGGCATGCTGCGGGTCTGATAATTGCGCAGGAGCCAGCGCAAACGCCCGTCAGCCAATTCCTCTTGCAGCAGATAGGACGGCAAACGCGCAATGCCGGCACCGGTCAATGCAGCCTTTTTCAGCAGGTTGTAATGGTTGCTGGCGAACGGCCCCGACACGCGCACCCGCGTTAACTCGTGCTGTTGGTGATAAAGCCATTCTTCGCGGCCGCTGTAGTGACTGTTGAGCAGGCAGCGGTGCTCGGCCAAGGCCTGAGGCGTCAGTGGTTCACCGAATCGCTCAAGGTACGCAGGGCTGGCGCAGGTCATTTCGTGCCAGGCCAGTAGCGGTCGGGCGACCAGGCGTTCGTCGTTGGCCACTTCCGAGCGGATCGCCAGGTCGAAACCGTCCCGGGACAAGTCGCGGTAGTGGTTGTTGAGCTCCAGTTCGATCTGCACCTCGGGGTATTGCCGGGAAAATTCCAGCAGCGCGCCGTCAAAGAACGTTTCCCCCAATGAAACCGGCACTGTCATCCGCACCGGGCCGGCCATGTCGTCTTTCAGTCGTGCCAACGCCTGACGCGCACGCTCCACTTGTACCACCAGCGCCTGGGCTTGCGGCAACAACGCCGCACCCGCCGCCGTCAGGCTCAAGCGGCGCGTGGTGCGTTGCAGCAACACCACGCAAAACCGCGTTTCCAGCAGGCTGATGCGCTTGGAGAGTTGCCCTTTACTGCACCCCAGTTGCTGCGCGGCGAGGGTGAAACTGCCCGCCTCGATCAACACCGCGAACGCCGCCAGATCGTCCATTTCGCTCATGGATTGTTTCCATTTGAAAACCAAAGGTTGCCCATTAGCACGCTTATTAATAAAAAAAACCACACTAGACTTAAATTTAAATCCAACCCATTTAAGGAACAGCACGATGAAAATTCTTTTGATTGGCGCCTCTGGCACCGTCGGTTCAGCCATTGACCATGAACTGTCCCAACGCCACAAAATCATTCGTATCGGCCGCAAGAGCGGTGATTTCCAGGTCGACATCAGTGACAGCGCCTCAATCCGCAAACTGTTCGCACAGACCGGCAATTTCGATGCGCTGATCTGCGCCGCCGGCAGCGTCAACTTCGTGCCGCTGGCCACCATGACCGCCCAAGACTTCGAGCTCGGCTTGCGGGACAAGCTGATGGGTCAGGTCAACCTGTTGCTGATCGGTCGGGAATTCGCCAATGACGGTGCGTCATTCACCTTCACCACCGGCATCCTCAGCCACGATCCGATTCGTACCGGCAGCTCGGCCTCCCTGGTCAACGGCGCCCTGGACAGTTTCGTCCGCGCCGCGGCGATCGAACTGCCGCGCGGTTTGCGCATCAACTCGGTCAGCCCGAACGTGCTGGTCGAAGCCATGGGTAGCTACGCCCCCTACTTCCGTGGTTTCAAACCGGTTCCCGCCGCCGAAGTGGCGTTGGCCTACGCCAAAAGCGTGGAAGGCTTACAGACCGGCCAGACCTACCGCGTCGGCTAAAACGAACACGAGCCGTAGGAAAGCGAGGGCATGCAGGGTTGTGATGAACGGTCAGGCTGAGTAACGTGGCGGCACTTGTCAGGAGACTCAAAGATGCGTGCTGCCCGTTCCTTAATACTCGTTGCCCTGCTTCCGCTGTTCGCCGCCTGCCAGTTTCTTGATGCCCCGCGCGAAAGTGCTTCCCATGTGGGCCAGACCCGCATGCAGGGCCAGTTGACGGCGGCCGACGGCAAGTTGCTGTTCCAGCCGTGCAATGAGCAGCGCAGTTATGTGGTCAACGACACCGGCGGCACCAGCGTCCTGCAAGAGGCCGCGACCCTGGCCGATGATCAGGGCAAGTTGTTTGCTGACGTGCGAGGCCGGATCGTTGCCAGTGGTGCCGAGAGTCGGCTCGATCTGGCGCAGCTGTACCGCGTCGAGCGCTCGGGCACGGCGTGTGACGATCCCAATTTCAAACAGCTGATCCTGCGCGCCGCCGGCCATGGCCCTGAATGGAACGTCAAAGTCAGTGGCAAAGGCATGGTCATCGACCGCGCCGGCCAGCCGCCCTTGGCCCTGCCGTACGTTGAAGAGCAACTGGGCGATGGCCGCTTCAACCTCAGCAGCGAAGCCAATAATCAACGCATCGAACTCTGGGTCGCCCCGCAACGTTGCGTCGATAGCAGCACCGGCAGCGTGCAGCACATGAGCGCCGAGCTGCGCATCGACGGCCAGGTGCAACGCGGCTGTGGGTATTTCGGCGGATCGCGTAACGACTGATCGTTTTAGCCTCACTGGAATCATCCTTTGAGGCTTATAATCGCGGGCTTCAAACGCCCTGGCGCAGTTGTGCGCCCCGCGAACCGGATCCCGCCATGTTACGAATCACCGAACTCAAGTTGCCGATCGACCATCCCGAAGAAGACCTTCGCCCTGCCATCGTGCAGCGCCTGGGCATCGCCAGTGATGACCTGCTCGATTTCACCTTGTTCAAGCGCAGCTACGATGCGCGCAAAAAGTCCTCCGAACTGTGCTTCATCTACACCATCGACCTCAACGTTCGCGATGAGGCGTCGGTGCTGCACACATTCGCCGATGACCGTAACGTCAACGTGGCGCCGGATGTCAGCTATAAAGTGGTCGGCCAGGCGCCGGCCGACCTGAGCCAGCGCCCGATCGTGGTCGGGTTCGGCCCGTGCGGGATCTTCGCCGGGCTGCTGCTGGCGCAAATGGGCTTCAAGCCGATCATCCTCGAACGTGGCACCGAAGTGCGTCAGCGCACCAAGGACACCTGGGGCCTGTGGCGCAAAAGCGTGCTTAACCCCGAGTCCAACGTTCAGTTCGGCGAAGGCGGCGCGGGTACGTTCTCCGACGGCAAGCTCTACAGCCAGATCAAGGACCCGAAATTCATCGGTCGCAAAGTCTTGCACGAGTTCGTCAAGGCCGGCGCGCCGGAAGAAATCCTCTACGTCAGCAAACCGCACATCGGTACGTTCCGTCTGACCGGTGTAGTCGAAAACATGCGCGAGCAGATTCGCGCCATGGGCGGCGAAGTGCGCTTCCAGCAGCGCGTCACCGATGTGTTGATCGACGATGGCCAACTGGTTGGCGTCGAGCTCAATGGCGGCGAGCAGATCCATTCGAAACACGTGATTCTGGCCCTCGGCCACAGCGCCCGGGACACCTTCCGCATGCTCCACGGTCGTGGCGTGTACATGGAAGCCAAGCCGTTCTCGGTGGGTTTCCGCATTGAGCACCCACAATCGCTGATCGACCGCGCGCGCCTGGGCAAATACGCCGGACACCCGAAACTCGGTGCTGCCGACTACAAACTGGTGCACCACGCCAGTAACGGTCGTTCGGTCTACAGCTTCTGCATGTGCCCGGGCGGCACCGTGGTGGCGGCGACCTCCGAGCCGAATCGCGTGGTCACCAACGGCATGAGTCAGTACTCGCGTAACGAGCGCAACGCCAACTCCGGGATCGTCGTCGGCATCACCCCGGAAGTCGATTACCCGGGCGGCCCGCTGGCCGGCATCGAGTTGCAGGAACGCCTGGAATCCCACGCCTTTGTGCTGGGCGGCAGCAATTACGAAGCGCCAGCGCAATTGGTCGGTGACTTCATTGCAGGCAAGCCATCCACTGAATTGGGCAGCGTCGAACCGTCCTACAAGCCGGGCGTTGCCTTGGGTGATTTGGCCCTGGCCTTGCCGGCGTTTGCCATCGAAGCCATTCGCGAAGCCCTGCCGGCGTTCGAGAAGCAGATTCGTGGCTACTCGCTGCACGACGCCGTATTGACTGGGATCGAGACGCGCACGTCATCGCCGCTGCGGATTACCCGTAACGAGTCGATGCAGAGCCTGAACGTGAAGGGCTTGTTCCCGGCCGGTGAAGGCGCGGGTTATGCGGGCGGGATTCTGTCGGCGGGTGTCGATGGTATTCGGATTGCCGAAGCGGTGGCCCGTGACATTCTTGGCCTCGAGGCCTGACACGCAGATCACCGAACAACACAAAACCTGTGGGAGCCGGGCTTGCCCGCGATAGCGGTGGATCAGTCAACATTTCTGTTGAATTTGAATCCGTCATCGCGGGCAAGCCCGGCTCCCACAAGGGTCTTCAGCGTCTGAAAGATCTTAGATATTGGCGCGCAACACGCTGGCCGGCAGCGGCTCGCCGCGCTCGACACTCGCCGCCACGGCATCCATCAAACCGCTCAACTCATACCCCTGGGCCTTGAGCCAGGCCTGATCGTAATAGGTATCGGCATAGCGCTCGCCGCCGTCGCACAGAATCGCCACGATCGACCCCGACTCCCCCGCCGCCAGCATCTGGTGGGCTGCCATCAAGGCACCGATCAGGTTGGTGCCGCTCGATCCGCCGACTCGTCGCCCCAAACGCTGCGCCAGGTAATGCATGGCCGCCAGCGACAACGCGTCCGGCACTTTGACCATCGCATCGATCACCTTGGGCAGGAACGACGCTTCCACCCGCGGCCGGCCAATGCCTTCAATCCGTGAACCGCAATCCAGGCGCAGGCTGGCATCGCCGGTCTGGTAATAATCGAAGAACACCGAACGCTCGGCATCGGCGCACAGCACGCGGGTGCAATGCTGGCGATAGCGCACGTAGCGGCCGAGCGTCGCGGTAGTGCCGCCGGTGCCGGGGCTGGAAATCAGCCAGCTCGGTTCCGGGTGCTGCTCGAAGCGCATCTGCTGGAAGATCGATTCGGCGATGTTGTTGTTCGCCCGCCAGTCGGTGGCACGCTCGGCGTAGGTGAACTGGTCGATGAAGTGCCCGTCGTGTTCGCGAGCCAGGCGTTCGGATTCGGCGTAGATCTGCGTCGGATCGTCCACCAGATGGCTCTTGCCACCATAGAAAGCGATCTGCGCGATCTTTTCCTTGGACGTGGTCGCAGGCATCACCGCAATGAACGGCAACCCCAGCAGGCGGGCGAAGTACGCCTCGGAAATCGCCGTCGAACCGCTGGAGGCTTCGATCACCGGCGCACCGGGTTTGAGCCAGCCGTTACACAGGGCGTAGAGGAACAACGAACGCGCCAACCGGTGTTTCAGGCTGCCGGTGGGATGGCTCGACTCATCCTTGAAATACAACTCGATGCCCGGCAACCCCGGCAGCGGCAAGGGGATCAGGTGGGTGTCGGCGCTGCGCTGGAAGTCGGCTTCGATGATCCGGATGGCTTCGCGGGCCCACTGTCGGTTGTCGCTCATGATGGTTTTCTCGTTGAATCAGGCAAAGAGTCGGCCTTGTCGCAAGGCTCAGCCCACAAGCTTAGGAAAGAACCTACATCATGCACAGATACAGCTGAGGTCCAATACGTCCGGCAACTGCTAGGCTCAGGCCTTTGCTGACCGTCCGCGTTGTCACGACATATAACAAAAAAGAATATAACTTTTGTTTTAACAACTAACGGTACGGGTTAGGGTGTGCCACCTTTTGAATTCATCGATGGAGAGCGACCTTGCCTCTGCGTAGCACGTTCACGCGTTTCTTTCAGTTGGAAGCTGCCAGCGGTCTGTTATTGATCGCCGCGGCGGCCCTCGCCCTGATCATCAACAATTCCTCGCTGTCGTGGCTCTATAGCGGGCTGCTGGACACCCCCGTGGTGGCTCAAATCGGCGCACTGAAAATCGCCAAGCCGCTGCTGCTGTGGATCAACGACGGCCTGATGGCCCTGTTCTTCCTGCTGATCGGCCTGGAAGTGAAACGCGAAGTCCTCGACGGCCAACTGTCTAAACCGTCGCAAATCGTCCTGCCCGGCGCGGCGGCGATTGGCGGCATGGTGGTGCCGGCGCTGATCTACTGGTTCCTCAACCGCGACAACCCGTCCGCCTTGGGGGGCTGGGCGATCCCGACCGCCACCGATATTGCCTTCGCCCTTGGCGTACTGGCCTTGCTGGGTAAACGCGTGCCGGTGTCGCTGAAACTGTTCCTCATGACCCTGGCGATCATCGATGACCTGGGCGCGATCATCATCATCGCGATCTTCTATTCCGGCGCGCTGTCGACCTTGTCCCTGGCATTGGCTGCGACCTGCATCGCGGCCTTGATCGGGATGAACCGACTTGGCGTGGTTAAACTCGGGCCGTACATGATCATCGGGCTGATCCTCTGGGTCTGCGTGCTCAAGAGCGGCGTGCACGCCACGCTGGCCGGCGTGACCCTGGCCTTCTGCATTCCCCTGCGCACGAAAAACGCCGAGCCTTCGCCGCTGCTGACCCTGGAACATGCCCTGCATCCGTGGGTGGCCTACGGCATCCTGCCGCTGTTCGCCTTCGCCAACGCCGGCCTGTCCCTGAGCGGCGTGACCGTCGAAAGCTTCACCCATCACGTACCGATGGGTATCGCCGTCGGCCTGCTGCTGGGCAAGACCATCGGTGTCTACGGCCTGACCTGGCTGGCGGTGAAAATCGGCATCGCCACCCTGCCCCAAGGCGCCAACTGGGGTCAGGTGCTGGGCGTGGCGATCCTCTGCGGCATCGGTTTCACCATGAGCCTGTTCGTCGGTTCCCTGGCCTTCGTGCCCGGCACCAGTGAATACGCCGGGATGGATCGCATGGGGATTCTGACCGGTTCGATTCTGGCGGCATTGATCGGTTATGCGGTGACGGCGGCGGCGAGTCGCAAGAGCGCTGCGCTGCCGGCCCTGAAACCCGGAGAACAATCCCTGTAATCTTCAGGATTCGTCCTACAGCCACGATTCGTCACGTTCGTTAACGTCGTGCAGCCCCTCTTTCGGGGGTTGCCGATGGACGAATGAAAGGACAATCAGTGGCTGGCAACAAGGACATCCCAAGGGTGCAAAACCCGCCGTCGGGCGATGGGCATCACGTCACTCATCGCTATATGACGGCCACCGAATTGGCCCAGCGTGACGCCAGACAAAACGCCTACGACGCCATGCTGGCCAGGCAGCTGGCCTTCGAAGACAGCCTTCACGTCACAGCGAAAAAGGACGATGTTGTCCGCGCGGGATGCGTGTTCGCCAAGTCCTGCAAACTGCCCGATGCAATCATCGACTACACGAATCCTTCCGGCGTTGTTCCGACTGACAGCCTGAAAGACTATGGCGAGCTGGTTCTGCTGGGTGCTCGCGAGGTCGATGAAAGCGGTGGTATCCCGCTCAAGAAAATCAGTGGCACTGCCATTCCGGCAGGTTTCGGCAGCTTCGCCCTGGGTGGCTCAGCGTTTGCCGCACTGCCCGCCGTCGCCGCCAGCACCGCTGCAGCCACCTTGGCAGGTCTGGTGGGCTTGGTCATACCGTCGAGTCTTGGCGACAGCTCGCTCTACACCGAAGATCAACTGCGATCCCTCAAACAGGCACGCACTCGCGTGCGCCTCAGAGTCGAGCAGCAGGCTGACGGCAGTCTCAAGGGATACGGTTTCTACACCGGTAAAAACCGTGACTGGGAGATGGTCGATGTCGTGCAATTCACCTTGCGCGGCAATCAGCAGGTGGCTGATCTTGGGGACGGCATCGAGCTGATCTGGACACCGGTCGAGGACGGTTCAAACGTCCTCGGCATCCCCGCTTTGGAAGCCGCACCGCAAGCACCGCATATCTGGGTTTATCCGCCGACTAAGGCAGCTGACAGCATCATCGTGAATCCGGTGTACCCGCCTGAGTACAAGGATTTCATTCTTGTGTTTCCGGCGGATTCGGGGGTTGGGCCGTTATACATCGTAGTTAACACTTCACGTAAAGGCCTACCATCAGCGGGGCATAGCTATCATAAACCTCCGAAAACAGAACAAATCACCGCGTTTCCCGGCCTGAAAAAAGCAAAAAAAATGAATCCTATACAAGGAGGTGGTGGGCTTCGAGAACGTTGGACAGATGCCAAGGGCAGGAGAATTTACGAGTGGGATTCGATGCACGGAGAATTGGAGGTATACCGCGCAAGTGATGGAGCCCACTTAGGAGCGTTTGACCCCATTACAGGTGAACGGCGCGAAGACCCGAAAGATGAAAGAAGCATCAAGAAAAAATATTTGTGAGGTAATGATGGGATTAAAACTGAGACTGGAGTGGTACGACAAACAAACCCAACTCTGCCAAGGCGAGGAATCGTCCAAAGACTTAGGCGATGATGAGTCAGTATTGAATGCCTTGGGTATCCCGGTGGAAAACAACATCAATAATGGCGGTTTCAATGTAATTGAAAAATGGGTCGCTACAATTCAGCCTTTTTTTCAACACGACATCGTCTTGACCACTTACGACTATCAAATTGCGTTTGATTACAGTGAAGCCTGGTAACAAGCCCCCCTATGATCTACAAAATTGAAGCCTTTGATAAAAAAACTGAGTTTATTGATCGTCCCCACGCTCCGCGTGGGAATGCCGCCGGGGACGCTCTGCGTTCCGCTGGCGACGCTAGACTCGAGTCCTGCGCACTGGTGACGCGGAGCGTCACGAGATGCATTCCCACGCGGAGCGTGGGAATGATCAGAAACCCCACAGCCAAAAAGAAAACCCCGACCAGTCACCTGATCGGGGTTTTCTTTCACCTTACATTCCCACTCAGTGCGAAACGCGGCTAGTCCCATCCACAGTGGCAATCCGCACCCGCTCACCCACACGGAATACTTCGTTCGGCTGAACTTGCTGCACGTAGGCGCGCATGCTGCCATCGTCTTCGCGCACGGTGATTTCGACGCCTTGAGTACGGGTCAGGCCTTCTTCGGCAGCCGAGCCCACCAGGCCGCCGGCGACGGCGCCGATGACCGCTGCGACGATGCTGCCGCGACCGCCGCCGATGGCGCTACCGCCGACACCGCCCACGACTGCACCGGCGGCGCTGCCGATCGGGGTTTTGGTGCCTTCGATTTTCACCGGACGCAGGGCTTCGATGGTACCCATGCGAATCGTCTGCACACGACGCGCTTCGTCACGGGAGTAGGAGTCACCGGTCAGGCTCGATTGGCAACCGGAGAGCAACATCGCCATCGTGGAAAAGGAAGCAACCAGCAGAACAGACTTACGCATAGCATCAAACTCCATAGGACAGGTATCCATTAAACTCCGCAGCTTGACGCCTGTCACGGCATTGCCCGGATAAAATTGGTTTCATTCAGGCCCGATACAGGCGCTTTTTCGAACTCAGCACACAGTAGCGTCAAATTACAAAATCTGCGCCGCTGACCCAAGGATTTTCATGGATTACTTCATCATTGTCGTCACGACCGTCGCCGGCTTGTACTTCCATGGGTGGCTGTACGTGCGGATCAAACGCTGGATGGACCGCGACCTGGCGTTGTCACTGGCGGGTAAAGACGAACAGAAAAGAGCCTTTATGCTCCAGCAACTGGCAAACGCTCAAACGCAGAAGATCAAGCGGCGGGACCTGCCTCAGTGGCTTGAGGCCGCTGCGGCAGGGTATCCCGATCGGTAGGCTGTTTACGGCGCCAGGCGTTCACGAACCCAGTCGGCGCCCTGCAAGCGGTAGTTGAGGCGATCGTGCAGACGGCTCGGACGGCCCTGCCAGAATTCGATGCGCTCGGGTAGCAAGCGATAACCGCCCCAGTGCTCGGGGCAGTGAGGCTGGGTGTCGCTGAAACGTTGCTCGGTGTTCTTGAGCAGCGCTTCCAGTTCGCCGCGATCGGCGATCACCCGGCTCTGGGGCGAGGCCCAGGCACCGAGACGGCTGCCCAGAGGACGAACCTGATAATAAGCGTCGGACTCTTCAGGCGTGACCTTCACCACCCGCCCTTCGATGCGTACCTGGCGCTCCAGGGCCGGCCAGAAGAACGTCATGGCCGCAAATGGATTGGCTGCCAGTTGCTGCCCCTTGTCGCTTTCATAGTTGGTGAAGAAGGTGAAGCCCTGCTCGTCCAGGCCCTTGAGCAGCAGGATGCGGCAATGCGGCCGACCGTCCTGATCGACGGTGGCCAGCGTCATGGCATTCGCCTCCACCGGCACCTGCTCGGTATTCACCGCATCGGCAAACCACTGATGGAACAGCGCGAACGGCTCGGCCGGGGCTTGCGCCTCGGTCAGGCCATCTCGGGTGTAGTCGCGACGCATATCTGCCAAGGGCCGGGTCATGGCGCATTCCTTTTGGTTAACGAATCACTGCTTTGTGGCGTCGGCGGCGACGACTTTCTTGGTGTCGGCGGCAGCTTTAGCTGGCGCAGTCTTTTTCACTATTGCTTTTTTGGCTGGAGCCTTGGCAGCCGCTTTCTTGGCCGGTGCCTTTTTCGTCGCCGGCACAGCCGCTTTCTTCGCAGCAGGTGCCGGGGTCACAGGCTTGGCCACAGGCTTGATGTCTTGCGCAGCGACCATCGTTTTCACTGGTGCCGGAGCCGGCATGTTGTACTTGCTCAGCAACGCGACCATGGTATTTGCCGGCGTCACCAACAGCTCGACGCGACGGTTCAAGGCACGACCTTCAGAACTGTCGTTGGCGGCACGCGGAGCCTCACCACCCATGCCGCGCAGCATCAGGCGATCACGCTGCAGACCGCTGAGACGGAAGATCGCCGCCACTGCCTGGGCACGTTCCTGGCTCAGCTTCACGTTGGCCGGAGCGGCGCCCGAGGTATCACTGTGACCGAGTACCAGCACGGCAGTCTTTGGATCGACTTCGAGGATTTTCGCGACTCGGGTGAACGGGCCGAGGGTCACCGGCAGCAGCATGGCCGGACGATCAGGGTTGAACGAGCCGTCTACCGGTGCCGTGACGACCAGCACGTTTTCGCGGCGCTCAAGTTTCAGGTTGCTGTCCTTGATCGCCTCACGCAGGCGCGGTTCGTAGTCGTCGAGCCAGGCTTGAGTGACTTTCGGATCGGGCATCGGCACGGCTTTGGCGGTGCTCTGCTCCTTGCCGCCGAACGGCCACCACCAATTGCCACCGGCATCGGCTTCAGCCTTGGCTGCAACGACCGGCTTGGCTTCAGGTTTAACTTCCGGTTTCACGTCCAGTTTGGCCACTTTGTCGGCAGCGTCATCAGAACCGAACGGCCAGTACCAAGGGGATGCACTGTCAGCCTTGGCGACGGGGGCTGTTGCAGCAGGTTTCAGCGGGGCCGGGGCCGGCTCTTTGGTCCCCACCTTGTCGGAAGAGCCGAACGGCCACCAGCTGCCGCCGTCTGCGTCATTTTGTGGGGTTTGTGCGCAACCGGTGATAGCGAAGCACAGGGCCAGGGCGAGAGTTTTATTGGACGACATTGGATATCCACAAAATGAAGTAATGAAGAATCAGACCGGGTTAGCCCGGATAAACAGCGCTTTGAAACCACAAAGACTTTCGGGTTCCGGCCCTGGCCCCCTTAAGTGTGATTTACAGACAAGTGGCCAGTACTCGCACAAGCTGTTGGGCTCGTGGATCCATCAAGACGTACGGCCCCAGGGTATTTGTCACAAAGCCGAAGGCCACATCGTATTCCGGGTCAGCAAAACCGATGGAGCCGCCGGCGCCCGGGTGACCGAACGCCCGTGGGCCGAGGCCGTAGGTGGCGTTGGGTACGTCCGGTTGATCGAGCATGCAACCCAGGCCGAAGCGGGTCCGGGTCAATAAAGTCTTGTCTTCGCCGACGCTGTGCTCGCGGGTCAGCTCGTCGAGCATTTCGCTTTCCAGCAGGCTGCCGTCGAGCAGACCGGCGTAGAACCCGGCCAGGCTGCGGGCATTGCCATGGCCATTGGCAGCGGGCTGCTGCATGCGTCGCCATTCCGGTTTGTTGGTGCTGGTCATTATAGACGGCGGGTTGGTGAAGGCCCGGGTGCTCATGGCCGTCGGTTCGCGCATGGTCACTTGCAGCAAGCGCTGGGCCGCGGCATCGCCGAGGTTGCCCTTGCCACGGGCGATGTGCGCCACGCGATGGAACTCTTTGTCGGCGAGGCCGACGTGGAAGTCCAGCCCCAAAGGCTTCGCGACCCGTGCCACGATGGATTCGCCGGGCCCACGACCGTCGGCGCGACGCAGCAACTCACCGACCAGCCAGCCATAGGTGATCGCCGCATAACCGTGACCTTCACCCGGCGTCCACCATGGCGCTTCGGCAGCCAGGGCATCGACCATGGTCTGCCAGTCATAAAGTGCTTCAGGGGCCAGCAACTCGCGCAGCGCAGGCAGCCCGGCCTGATGGCAGAGCAAGTGGCGCAGGGTCACGGATTCTTTGCCGGCGGCAGCGAACTCGGGCCAGTAGCGGGCGACCGGGGCATCCAGTTGCAGTTTGCCTTCGGCCACCAGTTGCAGCGCGGTCACGGCGGTGAAAGTCTTGGTGCAGGAAAACAGGTTGGCAATGGTGTCGCTGTGCCAGGCTTCGGTGCCGTCCTTATCGGCGGTACCGCCCCAGAGGTCGAGAACGGTTTCACCGCCAATCCGGATGCACAACGCCGCGCCACGCTCCTGAGGATCGTCGAACAGCGCGGCAAAAGCTTCGCGCACCGCTTCGAACTTAAGCTCGTAATGACCCTGAATCTGCACCCGCAACTCTCCCGGATAAACGCTCTACAAAGTGGCCCGCATTGTTCCAGCCCTTGAGGGTTTTGGGAACAGGGTCGGGCCGGGCGGTCGCCCGGCCCTGAGAATGCCGCAGACATCGATGGTGCGATCCCTGTGGCGAGGGGGCTTGCCCCCGTTGGGTCGCGAAGCGGCCCCCATGTCTCTACAGATAAACCGCAAATTCAGGCTTTGCGACCGCTTCGCAGTCGAACGGGGCAAGCCCCCTCGCCACAGGGTTTGTGGTGTATCAGACTCAATGACCATTACCTGAATGCCCGCCCGCATGACCAGCGCCTTGCTTGCCACCCCCGCCCTCATGGATCTCGGCGGGTTTTACCGCCTCAGCCCTGGCCTTCTCGGCCTCTTTGCCGAGTTGATCGACAGTCTGCAAGTTGCTTTTGCGCACAGTGTCGACAAAACCCTGGAACGGCAGGTCAGTAATACCCACCAGCCCGAAGTGACCGTTCTCGCCATCCAGCAGGCGACCGGTCACCGGTTGATCGAGGTACTGGAACCAATGCACCCCGACAATCGACGGTTCGCTCATCGCCTGTTTGAGGAAGTTGGCGTAGGCCGGGCCGCGGTCTTCTTCTTTCGCCAGTTGTGTCACGCCGCCCCAGAACGGGCCGCGATCCTTTGATCCGAAATTGAATTCGGTGATCAGCACCGGCTTGTCCAGGTTGCGCAGTCTGATGAAGTCGTAACCATCCTGCGGTTGCAGGGTGTACATATTGAAGCTCAACACATCGCAGTATTGCGCGCAGGACTCGACGGCTTCCGGGGTGCTGACGGCAAAACGGCCACCCAACAACAACTGGTTCGGCGCATGCCATTTGAGCGAGTCGGAGACGGTTTTGAAGTAGGTGTCGGCAAAGACCTTCTGGAAGTATTTGAAGTCGGCTTCGATTTCCGGGTATTCGGCACTCGGCTGCGGTGGCACGAAGCCCGGGTCTTCCATCAATTCCCAGGCCGGCAGATCAATGCCCCATGCCTTGGAAAGGCCCGCCTGGTTGCGGTACTTGTCACGCAGCTGTTTGAGAAAGGCACGTTTGGCCGGCACATCGGTGGTCATTTTCAAAGTGCCGTAGGCCAGCGCGTAACGGGCCTTCGGGTCATCGCCGGGACCGGCCCAGGCCAGTTCGTTGTCGGCGAAGTAACCGATCAGCCAGGGATCGTCGCGATGGTCGCGGGCGGCGATGGCCACGGCGCGTTCGGTGGCCATGGCGAATCGCGGATCGAACGGGTCGGGCATGCCGCCCCACCAATCGGTGCCGGTGCTGATGCTGGCGTAATCGCCGACGATCGACAGCGGCAAGGTATACGGTACCCGGTCAGTGTTGCCAAACACCGGTGCGCTCCAATTGCCAATGGTATTGAAACCCCAGGCTTGCAGGCGATCGAGGGTATGACTGGCCCAGCGTTTTTCGTCGAAAACCACTTTGCAGGGTTCGGCGGCCGTTTTTTCGACCGATGCTTCAACCGCGCCGGTCTTGGCTGCTTCGGCAACACCAGCGGTGGATTCGGTAGCCGCAGGAATGACCGATTGCCCGGCGTTCTTATCAGCCGTCGCCTCAACCGCGTCAGCCTTGGCCGCTTCGGCGACACCGGCCTTGGTGTCGCTGCCCGGTGCGCAAGGCTCGCCATAAAGACGCTGCAGATTGGCCCCATAGAAGTCGTACCAGCGACCGGCGTTGTAGGCTCGGCCCTGATCGGCGCCATTGCCGCCACGGTTGTCGTCTTCGCCATAATAGCTGGCAAGGGGCTCGTCGGGTTTGGGCAGGGATTCGAACATCCACTCACGACCGGCGACGTAGGTCTGGTTGACACTCGGAGTCACGGTGTTGACGCCGAGGGAATAGAACGGATGCCCTTCCGGGGTCACCAGGTACCAGCGGCCGTCACGCTTTTCGGTGCGGAAAAAGCCGCTGGCCTTGAACGCCGGGCCTTTGGTCCAGCCGCCGAACTTGTCCAGCGAGGCCTTCTCGCGCTCGGCCAACCAGGTTTTCAATTGTTGCTGTTCTTTGGCCGCGGCGGATTTCAGTTGTTCGTCGTTGCTGACCTTCTCCGGCCATTTGGCCCGGGTCGATTGACCGTAGGCATCCACCAGACCGCCATAAGCCGCCTTGGTGACAGCCTCGCCGTCCTGCACGCCGAAGCGTTCGAGCAGGATACTTTGAGCGACTTTCGGCTGATCCATCGACAAGGTCACCGACACCACTTGGCTGCGGTCCAGCTCACCGGTGCTGCTGGTCAGCAATACACGCTGGCCTTCGAAATTGATCGGCATCGGCGGGCCGGCTTTCATGCCCTGGCTCAAAGGTGTACTCGGCTGCAGTGGCACCAACAGGGTTTGCGCAGGGCCGGCCGGCAGATCGACACGGCTGACCAAGGTCTTGCCGTCGTTGCTCTGAATTTTCACGTACAAGGTCACGGCCCAGTTCATCGCGCTCTGGATCCGCAAGCTCATGACACCCGACTGCGACCAGTCCCAGGCACCGGTCTGCGGCGTCAGGCGCAAGGTCGGCTGGGCGACCGGGTTGAAGGTCACGCGGCGCAGCACTTCGCCTTCGGCTGTTTGCTCCGCGTTGGATTGCGGGAGGCTGGCGTCCTGGGTCGCCACCTGAACCACGTCGGCGGGACGCACAAAGTTGAACAGCGTCTGCTGGCCGGCAGGGGCCGCCAGCAAAGGAGCTGCGAACATCAAGGCAAAAACAGCGGGCAACGAACGGCGAATCATAGGAACGTGGTTCTCCCTAACGACCATCAATGGGCCAGTGGAAAGGCAGTGGCAGTGAGGTAGACAACGCGGTGGGCAAATTTGCCCACCGGTGCATCAGGAAATTTCACGACGAAATGGCGGCAACGCATTGAGAATAGCTTTGCCGTATCGCTGCGTGACCAAACGACGGTCGAGCAAAGTGATGGTGCCGCGGTCTTCTTCGGTTCGCAGCAAGCGACCGCAGGCCTGGACCAGTTTCAGCGAGGCGTCGGGCACGGAAATCTCCATGAACGGATTACCGCCGCGGGCCTCGATCCATTCCGCCAGAGCCGCTTCGACCGGATCGTCGGGCACCGAGAACGGAATCTTGGCGATCACCACGTGTTCGCAGTAGGCACCAGGCAAATCCACGCCTTCGGCGAAACTCGCCAGGCCGAACAGCACGCTCGAATCCCCGCCATCAACCCGCGCCTTGTGCTTGTTCAGGGTTTCCTGCTTCGACAGGTTGCCTTGAATGAACACTTGCTTGCGCCAGTCGCGATCCAGGCCGTCGAACACGTCCTGCATCTGTTTACGTGAGGAGAACAGCACCAGGGTGCCACGTGAACCTTCTACCAGTTGCGGCAGGTCGCGGATGATCGCCGCGGTGTGGGCCGGCGCGTCACGCGGGTCGGCTTTCAGGTCCGGCACCCGCAGCACGCCGGCGTCGGCGTGATGGAACGGGCTCGGGACCACCGCGGTCACGGCTGTTTTAGGCAGGCCGGCACGCATGCGGAAACGGTCGAAAGTGCCGAGAGCGGTCAGGGTCGCCGATGTCACCAGCGCCCCGTAAGCCACGTTCCACAAGTTGCGCCGGAGCATGTCCGCCGCGAGGATCGGGCTGGCATTGACCTCGATGTCGAACAGCGAACCGCTTTCGGCCAGGGTCAGCCAACGGGCCATGGGCGGGTTGTCTTCCGGGTCTTCGACGGTGAAGGCGGTCCACAGCTCCCAATTGCCCGAAGAACGCGACAACAGGCTGCCGAACAGCGGATACCACTCTTCGGCCTGGTTGCTGGCGATGCCGATATTGACCTCGCCGTCCATGCCTTCCTTGAGCAGATCGGTGAGCCGGGTGAACAGGTCGGTCAGGCGGGCAAAGCCCTTCTTCAGCTCGATGCCCATTTCGCGCATGTGCTCGGGAATCACCCCGCCGACGAAACGGTGACGTGGGCGCTCGCGACCTTCAACGTCTTCGCCGGGCTTGAAGTCGGCGGCTTGCTCGCAGGCGCTGAACATGAACTGCTGCTGGGTCTTGATTTCCCGGGCCAGCTCCGGCACTTGCTCGATCAACTTGCCCAGATCGCCCGGCAGCGGGTGCTGGGCCAGCAGTTTGGTGAGGTTCTTGGCGGTGGTTTCCAGCCAGTCGGCGGTGGACCGCAGACGCGTGTAATGGGCGAAATGGCCGATGGCCTTGTCCGGCAGGTGGTGGCCTTCGTCGAACACATAGATGGTGTCGCGCGGATCTGGTAGTACCGCGCCGCCGCCCAGGGCCAGGTCGGCCAGCACCATGTCGTGGTTGGTGACGATCACGTCGACCTTGCCCATGCCTTCGCGGGCCTTGTAGAAGGCGCACTGGCCGAAGTTCGGGCAATGACGGTTGGTGCACTGGCTGTGATCGGTGGTCAGGCGCGCCCAGTCAGCGTCTTCCAGCGCCGTCGACCAACTGTCGCGGTCGCCGTCCCACTTATTGCCGGCGAGCTTCTCGATCATGCTGGTGAACAGCTTCTGGCTGGCCTCATCGACCTCGATCTTGAAGCCTTCTTCTTCGAACAGCTGTGCCGTGGCAGTCTGCGCGTGACCTTCCTGGAGCAACATATCCAGCTTGGACAGGCACATGTAGCGCCCCCGGCCCTTGGCCAGGGCGAAGCTGAAATTCAGCCCGCTGTTGCGCATCAGGTCGGGCAAATCCTTGTAGACGATCTGCTCTTGCAGGGCGACGGTGGCCGTGGCAATCACCAGACGCTTGCCGGCGGCCTTCGCGGTCGGGATGGCCGCCAGGCTGTAGGCCACGGTTTTGCCGGTACCAGTGCCGGCTTCCACCGCGACAATCGCGGGGTCGCCACTGCGCCGGCCTTCGTCGTCGGTGTCGATGTCACCGAGGACCTTGGCAATTTCGGCGATCATCAGGCGTTGGCCGTAGCGCGGCTTGAGGCTCTTGGCTTCGAGAAAACGCGAATAGGCGCCCTGGATCGTGGTTTTGAGTTCAGTGCTGATCATCAAAAAAGGCTGGATAAATTTTCAGTGGTTCGGATCGGCCGCTATCATACCCCGCTAATCAATCCCGCGCAGAACGGAGTACCTCAATGACACCTTTTGGCATCGTTTATACCCTGCATGTCCTGGCCGCCCTGGTGTGGGTCGGCGGCATGTTTTTCGCCTGGATGGTCTTGCGGCCCGCGGCGATGAAGGCGCTGGAAGGCCCTGCCCGGTTGACGCTGTGGGTGGAAGTGTTTCAGGTTTTTTTCCGCTGGGTCTGGATCGCGGTGGTGCTTTTGCCGATCAGCGGCGTGGGCATGATTCATCTGCAGTTCGCCGGATTTGAAGCGGCGCCGCGGTATGTGCAAGTGATGATGGGATTGTATGTAGTGATGACGGCGCTGTTTATCCGGATTCAGGCGTTGCTGCTGCCGGAACTGCGCACGGCGGTGGCGGCTCAGGACTGGCCGACGGGCGCGGCGGTGCTGGGTAAGATTCGTCGGTTGGTGGGGATTAACCTGATGGTCGGGTTGGTGCTGGTGGCGATTGCTGCGGCTCGGCCGTGATCGTTCCCACGCTCTGCGTGGGAATGCCTCAAGGGACGCTCTGCGTCCAGTGACGCGGAGCGTCACGGGCTGCGTTCCCACGCAGAGCGTGGGAACGATCGCTTGAGGGCTTACAACCGCTGAATCGTCACCGAACCCGCCACTCCCGCAGGCCCTGGCTGGCCGTCGACACCGGGGCGGCCGCTCTTGCCGCCATCGGCTTTATAGACGACGCAGCCCTTGGCCTTGCCGCCCGCTCCAGGTTTACCCCCCGGCCCTGCCGCGCCACCAACCCCGCCCGCAACCTCGACCTTGATCTGCTCCGTCGGGTAATCACGCGGCACTTCCAGCCGCACCAGCGCCCCAGGTGCGCCCGGCTGGCCGTCGCTGCCATTGCTGCCATCGGCGCCGCGACCGGCCTGGCCCCAGGTACAACCCGGTGCTTGACCATTAGCCCCATCAAGGCCGACAAAACCTGGAGCACCTGCGCCACCGCGAGCGTCGACCGACAATTGCGGCGCGTTCAACACTTTGATCTGCAAATCCAGATTGCGCCCGGAGCGAGCGGCCTTGAGGTATGTCCCCGGCGCGCCCCGTGCAGTGATCTGGCTGCCTTCAGCCAACTCGGCCCGGCTGACCTTCAATGCCAGAGCCTGTTCGCCCGGCACAATGGCAATCCGCGCATCGCGTCCCAGGTGCAGCTCACCGACCGTCACTTCGGTCACGTTCGAGGGAATCAGCAAGGTGCCATAATCGGCGACTTCCAGCCGCTCCAGTTGCAAGGTACTGGCGGTGTTGGGCAAGCGCATCAGCGAGTTGGTTTCGACGCTCACCACCTGCGCGCAGGCCAATGGGCTGATAAGTGCAGCGAGCAGACAGAGTTTACGCATGGGAGGCCTTCGAAGCGGCCGGGGCCGGAATGGTTTGCAGGTGGAAAACGCCGAAAAAGACAATCTTCAGACGATCACGCCAAGGGTGGGCTCGACCTTTGAGGCTACGGTTGCAGAACACCAACTCCAAAAGATGGAGCCCTGCCAACACACTGCCTGCAAAATTGATCAGCAGGTGAAAGGGATGAACAAACGGTATGAGCAGATTGACCAGCGCCACCAACCAGAACAGCAGGGTCAACAACTTCCCCAGCCCCCAAAACACCTTCATACGCTGCCTCGTTGAGAATTATTCTTTGCGCGCACAGTAACGGCTTACACGCGGGATAAGCCAGAGTGCAACAAAAAATTCTTCCCGAAGGTCGCGAATTGGCCGTCGGACCAACCTGAATCGATATCCGACGGCTCTATCACAGGGCTCAGCGATTGATGTGCAATTCCACACGACGGTTTTGTGCCCGCCCTTCTTCCGTGTCGTTATCGGCCACCGGCTGGCTTTCGCCCCGGCCTTCGCTGGTGAGTTTGTTCGGCGCCAGCCCCTGACTCAGCAGGTAGGCCGCCACGCTGCTGGCACGACGTTCCGACAGTTTCTGGTTATAGGCGTCCGAACCCTGGCTGTCGGTATGACCGATGACTTTAATGCTCACCACATCGGTGTTCTGCAATTTGACCATCAGCGAATCCAATTCACTGCGCGCTTCGGGCATCAGCTCGGATTGGTTGTAAGCGAACAGCACGTTGCCGTTCAGGGTGATGACTTCGGATACCGGAGGTTCAACAGGCTTCACGCTGGCCGGGTATTGCGGCAGTGGGCAACCGTGATGTTCGACTGGCGTATCGGCTGGCGTATCAGGGCAGCGATCACGTCGATCGAAGACGCCATCATCGTCTTCATCGCCATCCTGGGCATAACAGATCAGGCCACCGGTCAGAATCCCGAGCGCCGCGCCACCCGCTGCCCAGGCACTACTTTCCATTGCCCCCAAACCGCCGCCGACCAGTCCGCCAATGACGCTGCAGATCGGCCAGGTACGTTGATTGAGGGGGGCGGTGCCATCGCTGTGAGTCGCACAACCGGTCAGAAGACTGCCAAGCAGCAGAACCGGCAAAACGGTCCTTGTGAGAACGCTCATTGTGAATGCTCCTGTGTCACCGGCCCATACCGGTCACACAGGAGTAAAGACCCGCATCCGCGACTGTACAAGCCGCGGAATGCGAGAGGGCTAGCGGTTGATTTTGATTTCCGTGCGACGGTTCAACGCACGGCCGTCAGCGGTTTTGTTATCAGCCACCGGCTGGCTTTCACCGGCACCGGTCACGGACACGAAGCTGCTGCGTGGCACGCCTTGGGATATCAGGTATTCCACCACTGAATGGGCGCGTCTATCCGACAGTTTCTGATTGTAGGCATCACTGCCGACACTGTCGGTATGCCCGGTCACGGTCAGTTGGGCGCTGGAGGATTCCTGTTTCAGGCGCGTGGCAATGGTGTTGAGTACGTCTTTATCGGCCGGGGTGAGCTTGGCCGAGTCGAACTGGAAGTGCACATCACGGATAACGATGACTTCTTCCTTGACCACCGCCGTCTCCTCGACCACCGGCGCAGGCGCTGGTGGAGGGCAACCGTCGGCATCGACCCGCACGCCTTTAGGTGTACCCGGGCACTTGTCGCGGCTGTCCGGCACGCCATCGCCGTCTTCATCGCCATCGCCATGCACCCAGCAATAGGCCGCTGCCGTGCCGCCGACCAGCAGCGCGCCATACCCCGCCCATGCCGAGCTTTCGGTCGCGCCGAGCCCTGCACCGATGACACCGCCGACACCCGCACAGGTCGGCCAGTCGGTTTTCTGTAAACCTGCGCAACCAGTCAACACACTGGTTAGCAGAACCAAGGGTAATGCTGTCCGAATTATGCTCATCTAGTTCTTCTCCTGAGGGATCGGCTTAAAACCGATTCTAGGGAGTAAAGACCCGTCTTTTAATCTCCGCCAGCAATAGGCCATTGCTGTTTTGCCCCGTGTTCACGGAAGATCGGCGCTTTTTGGCTAAACCCGCGAGACGGAACGCTAGGCCCGGACGTTGGGGCAAGCTAGTCTTGGCGCTCTGATTGAGGATCTTCGATGATTGCAGGTATTTCTTCGCGCACGCCCCAGCAGGCGTTGGCCGCTTTGCTTGATCGTTACGCCCCGGTGCGTCTGTTGCTGATTGGCGCCAGCGAATTCCCCGCGCTTGAGGCATTCAAGCTCGCGCACCCGGACAGCCTCGTCGCTTTTGCTGCGCCCGGGCCACTGCCCGCCGAACTGGCAGCACAGCGGTTTGATCTGGCGCTGATGCTCGATTGCCTCGAACACTTGCCCAAGCGCGACGGCCTGAATCTGCTTGGCGGGATACGCAACCTCAATGCCAGTCGCATTGCGGTGCTGGCCGACTTGCCGGCGTGCGGTTGGCAGGAGACGGACTTTTTCTCCCTGGCGCTGCAAGCCAGCGAACGCTTCCAGCGCGACGATCAAGTGCTGACCCTGTTTACCTACGATCTGCTTGACTATAAACAGGTGCCCGACTGGCTGAACTCACGCTTCTGGGCCAATCCGGAAAACTTCGGGAAATATTGGTGGTAACGCAATGAGTACATCCATTTGCCCTTGCGGTAGCGGCACACTACTCGATGCCTGCTGTGGCCATTACCACGCCGGCCACCCCGCCCCCAGCGCCGAAGTCTTGATGCGTTCGCGCTACAGCGCCTATGTACTGGGGCTGATCGACTATCTGGTGGCGACCACCCTGCCCGCACAACAGGCCGGCCTGGACCGCCAGTCGATCAGCGACTGGAGCGCCCAAAGCACCTGGCTGGGCCTGGAGGTGGAAAGCGCCGAGGTCTTCGGCGGACAGCCGGAGCACGCTTTCGTCACCTTCACCGCTCGCTGGCACGACAGCAGCGGCGAACACAGCCACCGCGAACGTTCGTCATTCGTACAGAACGCCGGCCATTGGTATTTCATCGACCCCACCGTATTACTCAAGGCCGGGCGTAACGATGCGTGCCCGTGCGCCAGCGGGCAGAAGTTCAAGAAGTGCTGCGCAAGTTACTTTGGCGCTTGAGTTGATCCCTGTAGCAGCTGCCAAAGGCTGCGTTCGGCCGTAGCAGCTGTAGCAGCTGTAGCAGCTGCTACAAGGGAGAACACGACCATGAACACCCGGCGGCGCGCATTACAGCTGCTCACCCTGCTCCTGTTTCTGGGGCTCGGCGGCTGTGCGTCGTGGTTCAGCGACGATCTGCCGGAGCCGCAGGTTCATCTAGTCAAGGTCGAGGTGGTCCGGGCCAAACTACTGGAACAGAAGTTCCTGCTGCACTTTCGCGTCGACAATCCCAATGACCAGGACCTGACGGTGCGTGCCCTGGAATATCGCATTCACCTCGGGGACATACTGCTGACCGAAGGCGAGCACGAACACTGGTTCACGGTCGGTCCCAATCGCAGCGCTTATTTAAAAGTGCCGATCCGCACCAACCTGTGGCCGAAAGTCCGGGACCTGGTGAAACTGCTGAAAAAACCCGACCAACCGATCCCCTATCGTCTGGAAGGTGAGCTGGAAACCGGTTTATTCATCGCGCACTACGTGCACCTGGCGCGCAATGGCGTGATAATCGCCGCCGATTTAATTCCGGAGTGACCCCGATGACTCAGCAACCTCATGTCCATGGCCCTGACTGCAACCACGATCATGACCATCACGACCACCATGATCACGACCATGGCCATGTCCACGGCCCGAACTGCGGCCACGCCCACCAGGAACCGGTGCGCAACGCCCTGAAAGACGTCGGCCGCAACGATCCTTGCCCATGCGGCAATGGCAAGAAATTCAAGAAGTGCCACGGCGCTTGAGGCTTCGGGCGGATATCTTTTTCGCCTGTTGAATCGCTATCGCGGGCAAGCCCGCTCCCACAAGGTTATCGTCGTGCATAGATTGCGCGTACGACACAAATCTACTGTGGGAGCGGGCTTGCCCGCGATGGCGGCGGCACATTCAACATCCCCGATGTCTGACACACCGCTATCGCGGGCAAGCCCGCTCCCACAGGTTTTTTAGTCGGCCTGCAGAATTTTTGCGGTACTGATGACAGTTGCATACTCACCCTGCAAATTACCCAGCGACATCGCATGCACTTCCTCGGCTGAATGGGCGTTACCAAAAAAATCCGCCTTGTCGAAGGTAAAGCACGCATCCTCAGCAACCCACGCTTCAAACCCCAGGTTGCCGGCCGTTCGCGCCGTGGACTCCACCGAGTTGTGGGTCGCCACGCCGACGATGATCAACTGATCGATCCCCGCCTCCCGTAAACGCGCCTCCAGCCCCGTCGAACAAAAGGCATCCGGCACGTGTTTCTGAATCACTTGCTCGCCGGTCATGGGTTGAAAACGCTCCTGAAATTCCACCCCCGATTGCTGCGGCCAGAACACTGAATCCTCTGAGCGGGACAGGTGCTGCACATGAATCACCGGCCGCCCGGTTCGGCGCCAATGCCCCAGCAATTCCAGGATGCGCTCTTCGGCCTGAGGGTTGTTTCGGCGGCCCAACTTGGGATGCAGGATGCCTTTTTGTTGATCGATGATGATCAGCGCCGCGTTTGTCTTGAGCTCCATGCCGACTTTTCTCCTGCCGGGGCATTGAATTCCCCGCACTTCAGCATCACCTCTTGCTACTGGCAAGCCATCAAACGCAAACAGGACGACCTGATGCCGACGGTCGCTGTCCGTACCTGACGATGTCTCTTGATAATGGAGTACTTCATGATCGACCTGTATTACTGGACCACCCCCAACGGCCACAAGATTTCGATATTCCTGGAAGAAGCAGGCCTGCCGTACAACGTTTACCCGATTAACATCAGCCAGAACGACCAGTTCAAACCCGAATTCCTGAAGATCTCGCCAAACAACAAAATCCCGGCCATCGTCGATCATGAGCCGGTCGATGGCGGTGAACCGTTGGCATTGTTCGAGTCGGGGGCGATTCTGCTGTACCTGGCGGAGAAAACCGGCAAGCTTTTGCCCAAGGATCTGCGCGGGCGCCAGCAAGCGCTGCAATGGCTGTTTTGGCAGATGGGCGGCCTGGGGCCGATGGCCGGGCAGAATCATCACTTCAGCCAGTTCGCGCCAGAAAAAATCCCCTACGCGATCAAACGCTACATCGACGAAACCGCCCGCCTTTATGGAGTACTGGATAAGCAACTGGCGAACAATGAATTTGTCGCCGGCAGCGAATACAGCATTGCCGACATGGCGATCTACCCGTGGATCGTTTCTCACAAGTGGCAGAGCCAGAACCTGGAAGACTTCCCCAACGTGCTGCGCTGGTTCAACCACATCCAGAACCGCCCGGCGACGGTGAAGGCGTATGCGCTGGTGGCCAAGGTCAACCCGCCTAAATCCTGAGGCACCGCACTCTGATCGTTCCCATGCTCCGCGTGGGAATGCCTCAACGGACGCTCCGCGTTCGGCTCTAGATGTGACGCAGAGCGTCACGGGCTGCATTCACACGCAGAGCGTGGGAACGATCACCATAAAGAAATAAACCGCCGCCGCTTGCGCGGCCATCTCCTGCTCACTAACGTAGCGCCTTTATTGCGCCTCTACCCCCGCAGGAGCTTTGCCATGGCCTCGCCAGCCCTCACACATTTTCTTCCCCGGTTCGGCGTTGCCGCTGCAGTGGCCGGTGTTTTAAGCCTGACCGGTTGTCAGACCTGGAACGCTCAAGACACCCTCCCGCCGACCTCCGGCGTGCAACCGCTCAAGGGCCTGGCGCAGAACGTTTCAATTCGCCGCAACGCCATGGGCATGCCGCTGATCGAGAGCAATAGCTTCCACGATGCGCTGTTCACCCTCGGCTACGTGCACGCCAGCGACCGCATCAGCCAAATGGTCACCCTGCGTTTGCTGGCCCAGGGCCGTCTGGCGGAGATGTCCGGTGCGGACCTGCTCGATGCCGACCGCTACATGCGTGCAGTCAATCTGAAGAAAAGCGCGGGTGAGCTGTACAAGGCCTCTTCGCCGCGTCTCAAACGTTTCTTTGAAGTCTATGCCCGTGGGGTCAACGCCTACCTGTTCCGCTACCGCGACAAACTGCCTGCCGATCTCGCGGCCACTGGCTACAAGCCCGAATACTGGAAACCGGAAGATTCGGCGCTGATTTTCTGCCTGCTGAATTTCAGTCAATCGGCGAACCTGCCGGAAGAAATTTCCTCATTGATGCTGGCCCAGACGGTCAGTACCGACAAGCTGGCGTGGCTTGCGCCGTCCGCCCCTGACGAAAAACTGCCGGTCGCTGAAGCCGAAAAACTCCAGGGCATCAAACTCAACGGGCAAATCCCGGGGCTGAGCGAAATCAGCAAAGCCACCGGCCAACTGTCCGACCTGAACCTGCTGGGCGCCACGTCTTCGAACAACTGGGCGATCGCCCCGCAACGCAGCCGCAGCGGCAAAAGCCTGCTGGCCAGCGACAGTCATGGGCCGCTGGGCGTGCCGGCGCTGTTCAGTTACGTGCAGATTCGCGCGCCGAAATACCAGGCGTCCGGCGTGACCATTGCCGGGTTACCGATGGTGCTCGGTGGTTTCAACGGCAAAGTGGCGTGGAGCATGACCACGGTCATGGGCGACAACCAGGATCTGTTCCTGGAAAAAATCAAACGTCAGGGCAATGGCCTTTCCTACGAAGTGGGCGGCAAATGGCAGCCGGCGATCGTGCGTAACGAAACCTACTTCGTCAAAGGCCAGAAGCCGATTCGCGAAGCGGTGTACGAAACCCGCCACGGGCCGTTGCTCAACAGTGCCCAAGGCACCGCGTTGGCCAATGGTTTCGGCCTGGCCTTGCAGACGCCGAACTTCACCGACGACAAAACCCTGGATGCCTTTTTCGACCTGTCCCGAGCGCAGAGCGTCGAGAAAGCCTCGGACGCCAGCCGTGAAATACGCGCCATTGCGCTGAATCTGGTGTTTGCCGATGCCAGCAACATCGGTTGGCAAGTCACCGGTCGCTACCCGAACCGTCGCGAAGGCGAAGGCTTGCTGCCATCGCCGGGTTGGGAAGGTCGCTACGACTGGGACGGTTACGCCGACCCGATGCTCCATCCGTATGACCAGGACCCGGCTCAAGGCTGGCTCGGCACCGCCAACCAGCGGGTCATTCCCCATGGCTACGGCATGCAACTGTCCAATTCCTGGTCGGCGCCGGAGCGCGGCGAACGCATGGCCGAACTGGCGGGCGTGGGCAAACACGACACACGCAGCCTGATCGCCATGCAATACGACCAGACCACCACCTTTGCCGCCAAACTGAAGAAGATGTTTGAAGCGCCAGGCATGTCCCAGCCACTCAAGCAAGCCATCGAAGCGCTGCCAGTTGGCGATCGTGGCAAGGCTCGCGAGGCCTACACGCGCTTGATGGCTTTCGACGGCAAACTCAGCGCGACCTCCGCCGACGCGGCGATCTACGAGCTGTTCCTGCAGGAAAGCACCAAGCAGATTTTCCTCGACGAACTGGGCCCGGAAAGCAGCCCGGCGTGGAAAGCCTTTATCGGCAACGGCAAGTTGTCTTACGCGGCGCAGGCCGATCATCTGCTGGGCCGTGAGGACAGTCCGTTCTGGGACGACCTGCGCACCCCGCAGAAAGAAGACAAAACGACGATTCTCGCCCGCAGCCTGGCGGCCGCGATCAGCGCGGGTGACAGCCAGTTGGGTGGCGATCACAAAGCCTGGCAGTGGGGCAAACTGCATCGCTACGAGTGGAAGAACGCCAGTGGCCAGACCGTACGCGGTCCACTGGCGGCCGGCGGCGACCACACCACGCTCAACACCGCCGCGTTCACCTGGGGCCAGGACTTCAACACCACGCTGGCGCCAGCCATGCGCTTTATCGTCGATTTCGGCCAGGCCGAACCGCTGATGGGCCAGAACGGTACCGGTCAATCCGGCAACCCGGCCAGCCCGCACTATCTCGACAGCGTCGATCCATGGCTCAAGGGGCAATACATGAGCCTGCCGATGCAGCCGCAGAACTTTGACAAGGTGTATGGCAAGACGCGGCTGACGCTGACGCCTGGCAAGTAACCTCAAGTGGGACCGGGCTTGCTCGCGAAAGCATGCTGCCGGTCCCATTGATGCTGAAAATCCATTGTGGCGAGGGAGCTTGCTCCCGCTCGGCTGCGAAGCAGTCGCAAAACAGACGCCTGTGTTCTAACTGGATCTGCGCGGTGGCAGATTCGGGGCCGCTACGCGCCCCAGCGGGAGCAAGCTCCCTCGCCACAGGTGCGATGTTTCGTTCTAGAAACCTTAACTGGCTTGCTCGCGAAAGCGGCCTGATTAACGCGTCCATTCTTCCTTGAAAATAAATAGAACTTCTCGTCTCGCGCAAACCTCCTAGCTAGCAGGCCACTCCATTTGGGTAACAATATGGACCTTGTTATCGCGCGTCCTGAAGGTTTGTACTGCCCGCTCGGGGATTTCTATATCGATCCATGGCAGGCGGTAGAACGGTCAGTCATCACCCACGCCCATGGCGACCATGCTCGCCGTGGCAATCAACATTATCTGGCGGCGGCACCGGGTGCGGGCATTCTGCGCGCGCGCCTGGGCCAAGACATCAACCTGCAAACGCTGCCCTATGGCGAGCCATTGCTGCACCGCGGCGTAAAGCTGAGTTTGCACCCTGCAGGCCACGTGCTCGGCTCAGCCCAAGTGCGTCTGGAATACGAGGGGCAAGTCTGGGTCGCCTCGGGGGATTACAAAACCGAGCCCGACGGCACCTGTGCGCCGTTCGAACCGGTGCGCTGCCACACGTTCATCACCGAATCGACGTTCGGTCTGCCGATTTACCGTTGGCAACCCCAGACGCAAATCTTTGCCGAAATCAATCAATGGTGGCGAGCCAATGCTGCAGCCGACAAGGCCAGCGTGCTGTTCTGCTATTCCTTCGGCAAGGCTCAGCGGATTCTCCACGGCATCGATGCCAGCCTCGGCCCCATTCTGGTACACGGCGCGGTTGAACCCATCAATCGGATTTATCGCGAGAGCGGCATTTATTTACCGCCAACGATCTATTCCGGCGAAGTGAAAAAACATGACCCGATGATGCGCAAAGCCTTGGTCCTCGCGCCGCCCTCGGCGGGTGCCAGCCCTTGGGTACGGCGTTTCGGTGACTACAGCGATGGCTTCGCCAGTGGCTGGATGCGCTTGCGCGGCACACGACGCCGGCGCGGCGTGGACCGCGGCTTCGTGCTGTCCGATCACGCCGACTGGCCCGGCCTGCTCTGGGCCATCGAACAAACCGGAGCCGAACGCGTGATCGTCACCCATGGTTCGATCGGGGTACTGGTGCGTCAACTGCGCGAACAAGGCCTTGATGCCATGAGTTTCAGCACCGAATACGGCGATGATGAAGACGCCACCGTTCTCGAACCCGAGAGCGCCGAGGTGCTGGCATGAAAGCCTTCGCCGACTTGTATGCCGAACTCGATGCCACCACCTCGAGCAACGCCAAACTGACGGCGATGCAGAACTATTTCGCCCAAGCCGCGCCTGAAGATGCCGCCTGGGCGGTGTACTTTCTGTCCGGTGGACGACCTCGGCAATTGGTGCCGGTACGAATGCTGCGGGAAATGGCAACCGCGTTTTCCGGGCTCTCGCCCTGGTTGTTCGAAGAAAGTTATCAGGCCGTCGGTGATCTGGCGGAAACCATTTCACTGGTGCTGCCCGAAACGCTCCACACCTCTACCGACGGGCTGGCGGTGTGGATCGAAAACAAACTGCTGCCGCTGCGTAACGCCGCCCCGCAGACCCTCGCCGAATGCTTGCCGGCCCTGTGGGCGCAACTGGATCGCCAGAGTCTGATGCTGTGCATCAAATTGATCACTGGCAGTTTCCGTGTCGGAGTTTCGAAATTGCTGGTCACCCGCGCCTTGGCGGCCATGGCCGGGCTCGACAGCAAACGCGTGGCCCAGCGGCTGGTGGGTTACACCGATCTGTCTAACCGCCCAAGCGCCGCCAGTTACCTGAAGCTGATCGCTCCCGAATCACCCAATGAGCATGCCCAACGGGGTGGCCAACCGTACCCGTTTTTCCTCGCCCATGCGTTGTCGCACCCGGTCGAGCAGTTTGAAGCCCTGCTCGGAGCGGCCAGTCAGTGGCAAGTGGAATGGAAGTGGGACGGCATCCGCGCTCAAGTGGTCAAGCGCGAGGGGCGCTTGTGGATCTGGTCACGAGGTGAAGAGCTGGTAAGCGAACGCTTCCCCGAATTGGACAGCCTGGTTCACGGTTTGCCCGATGGCACGGTGATCGACGGTGAAATCGTCGCCTGGAAAGCTGCACAACCGGGCATCAACGACACCTTCGACCCGCAATCGCCATCGTCACCCGCCGTACAACCCTTCGCCCTGTTGCAACAGCGGATCGGCCGTAGAACGCTGAGCAAGAAAATCCTCGATGAAGTGCCCGTGGTCATCCTGGCCTATGACCTGCTGGAGTGGCAGGGTGAGGATTGGCGTAACCAGACTCAGGCCACGCGCCGCACTCAGCTGGAGCAACTCATCCTCACCTGCGCAAACCCAGTGTTACTGAGCTCGCCCGTGCTGACCGGTGAAGACTGGTTTGACCTCGCCCGCCAACGAGAAGCCTCCCGCAGACTGGGCGTCGAAGGCATGATGCTCAAGGCCCGCGATGCGCTGTATGGCGTCGGGCGGACCAAGGACATGGGCGTGTGGTGGAAATGGAAAGTCGACCCGTTCAGCGTCGATGCGGTGCTGATCTATGCCCAGCAGGGCCATGGGCGCCGGGCCAGTCTCTACACTGATTACACCTTCGCTGTGTGGGACGGCCCACCCTCTGCCCGCGAGCGAACACTGGTGCCTTTCGCCAAGGCTTACTCCGGGTTGACTGACGAAGAAATACGGCAGGTCGACAGCATCGTACGCAAGACCACTGTGGAAAAATTCGGACCGGTGAGTAGTGTGAAGCCGACCCTGGTGTTTGAACTGGGGTTCGAGGGCATTGCCCTGTCGAAGCGGCACAAGAGCGGGATTGCGGTGCGGTTTCCGAGGATGCTGCGTTGGCGGCAGGACAAGTCGGTGGAGGACGCTGACAGCTTGGCGACGTTGCAGGATTTGCTCGCCTGATCCGATTCCTGTGGCTAATGCCAGTAAGTTAAGGCGCAGAACCTGTGGGAGCGTGGCTTGCCCGCGAAGAACGATAACGCGAAATACCTGAAAAACCGCGGGGCATTCTTCGCGGGCAAGCCACGCTCCCACAGGATTTTCGTCGCATTAGGGCAAGCTTCCTCACCACACTGCGCACCATCCAGGCGCGGGAATCTGACGATGCCCATTTTCGTGCACAGATCGCGCTTTGCCACTTCTTGTATTACCTTTTAAACGCTTGTTCGGGACTCTGGTTCGGAAATTGCTACTTTGAATAGGTCTGACGCTTTCCAGTAACAGTACTTCTGCGCCACAAGCGCTCATATTGGTTCTTAGGGATTGAATAATGAAAAAAGCATTGCTGACCCTTTCTGCACTGGCGTTGTGCATGGCTGCCGGCTCCGCGCTGGCCAAGGAATACAAAGAATTGCGTTTTGGCGTTGACCCTTCTTACGCGCCGTTCGAATCCAAAGCAGCCGACGGCAGCCTGGTAGGCTTCGACATCGATCTGGGCAATGCGATCTGCGCCGAGCTGAAGGTCAAGTGCAAATGGGTCGAAAGCGATTTCGACGGCATGATTCCGGGCCTCAAGGCCAATAAATTCGACGGTGTGATCTCTTCGATGACCGTCACCCCGGCCCGCGAAAAAGTCATCGACTTCTCCGACGAGCTGTTCTCCGGCCCAACCGCTTATGTGTTCAAGAAAGGTTCCGGTCTGAGCGAAGATGTTGCGTCGCTGAAGGGCAAAACCGTCGGCTACGAGCAAGGCACCATCCAGGAAGCCTACGCCAAGGCCGTGCTGGACAAGGCGGGCGTGAAAACCCAGGCCTATCAGAACCAGGATCAGGTGTATTCCGACCTGACTTCCGGCCGTCTCGACGCGGCAATCCAGGACATGCTGCAAGCCGAACTGGGCTTCTTGAAGTCGCCAAAAGGCGAAGGCTACGAAGTCAGCAAGCCGGTCGACAGTGAATTGCTGCCGTCGAAAACAGCTATCGGTATCTCTAAAGGTAACAAAGACCTCAAAGAGCTTTTGAATAAAGGTATCAAAGCGTTACACGACGATGGCACCTACGCCACCATTCAGAAGAAACACTTTGGCGATCTGAATCTGTACAGCGGCAAATAATGCCCGGCGCCCATCTCGCGATGGGCGCTTTTTTCACCCGATCAGGTTGCTGATTTATGTTTGAAAACCTATTACAAAATCTGGGGCTCTCAGCCTTCAGCCTCCAGGGCTTCGGTCCGTTGCTGATGGAAGGCACCTGGATGACCATCAAATTATCGGTGTTGTCGCTGCTGGTGGCTGTGTTGCTCGGCCTGCTGGGCGCCAGTGCCAAGCTGTCAAAAGTCAAACTGCTGCGGATATTGGCCCAGTGCTATACCACACTGATTCGCGGGGTGCCCGACCTGGTGCTGATGCTGCTGATCTTCTACAGCCTGCAAACCTGGCTGACCTCGTTTACCGATTTCATGGAATGGGAATACATCGAGATCAACCCGTTCAGCGCCGGGGTCATTACCCTGGGCTTCATTTATGGCGCCTACTTCACCGAAACGTTCCGCGGGGCGATTCTCGCCGTGCCACGGGGTCAGGTCGAAGCCGCTATCGCCTACGGCCTCAAACGTGGCCAGCGGTTCTGGATCGTGGTGTTCCCGCAAATGATGCGCTTCGCCCTGCCGGGCATCGGTAACAACTGGATGGTGATGCTCAAGGCCACTGCGCTGGTCTCGATCATCGGCCTCGCCGACCTGGTCAAGGCCGCGCAGGACGCCGGTAAAAGTACTTATCAACTGTTCTACTTCCTGGTGCTGGCCGCATTGATTTACCTGGTGATCACCAGTGCCTCCAACGTCGTCCTGCGCTGGCTCGAACGCCGCTACGCCGCCGGTTCCCGGGAGGCCGTACGATGATCGAACTCTTGCAGGAATATTGGAGACCCTTCCTTTATACCGACGGCTACAACATCACTGGCCTGGCCATGACCATGTGGCTGCTCAGCGCGTCGATCTTCATCGGTTTTGTGGTGTCGATCCCGCTGTCCATCGCCAGGGTTTCGCCCAAGGTCTACATCCGCTGGCCGGTGCAGTTTTACACCTACCTGTTCCGGGGCACGCCGCTGTATATCCAGCTGCTGATTTGCTACACCGGCATCTACAGCCTGGCGGCCGTGCGTGCCCAGCCAGTCCTCGATGCGTTCTTTCGCGATGCGATGAACTGCACGATCCTGGCCTTCGCCCTGAACACCTGCGCCTACACCACGGAGATCTTCGCCGGGGCGATTCGCAGCATGGCGCACGGTGAAGTCGAAGCCGCCAAGGCTTACGGTCTGTCAGGCTGGAAGCTCTACGCCTACGTGATCATGCCGTCGGCCCTGCGTCGCTCGTTGCCTTATTACAGCAACGAAGTGATTCTGATGCTGCACTCGACCACCGTAGCGTTTACCGCGACCATCCCGGATGTATTGAAAGTCGCTCGCGACGCGAACTCTGCGACCTTCCTGACATTCCAGTCGTTCGGCATCGCCGCGCTGATCTACCTGACCGTTACCTTTGCGCTGGTCGGCCTGTTCCGCCTCGCCGAACGCCGATGGCTGGCCTTCCTCGGGCCGACTCATTAGGACAACTCGTACATGCGCCACCAGATTCATGACCTGCTGGCCCCGCTGCCGGGGACCGTGCGACAGATTCACAGCTTCCACTTCGGCTCGCCGTCGGCCAAAGGCAAGATTTACATCCAGTCCTCCCTGCATGCCGACGAATTGCCCGGCATGTTGGTAGCCTGGCACCTCAAGCAACGTCTGGCGGAGCTGGAAGCCGTCGGCCGGCTGCGCAGTGAAATCGTGCTGGTGCCCGTGGCCAACCCGGTCGGCCTGGAACAAGTGTTGATGGACGTTCCACTGGGCCGCTACGAGCTGGAAAGCGGGCAGAACTTCAATCGCTGGTTCGTCGACTTGAGTGAAGAAGTCGGCTACGAGATCGAAGGCCTGCTCGGCGACGATCCGCAACGCAACCTCGAACTGATCCGCGACAGCCTGCGCAAGGCTTTGGCGCGGCAGACCGCAGGCACTCAACTGCAATCCCAGCGCCTGACCCTGCAACGGCTGGCCTGCGATGCAGACATGGTGCTGGACCTGCATTGCGATTTCGAAGCCGTGGCGCACCTTTACACCACGCCCGAGGCTTGGCCGCAGGTCGAGCCGCTGGCGCGCTACATTGGTTCCGAAGCCAGCCTGCTGGCCACCGACTCTGGCGGCCAGTCGTTCGATGAATGCTTCACCCTGCTGTGGTGGCAGTTGAAAGAGCGCTTCGGCGAGCAGTTCGAGATTCCGCTGGGCAGTTTTTCAGTCACCGTCGAATTGCGCGGCCAGGGTGACGTCAATCACCCATTGGCCAGCCTCGACTGCCAGGCGCTGATCGATTATCTGATTCATTTCGGCGCAATTGTCGGTGAGCCGGCGCCATTACCGGATCTGCCCTACCCGGCCACACCGCTGGCCGGCGTCGAACCGGTGGCGACACCGGTGGGCGGGCTGCTGGTGTTCACGGCCCTGCCCGGGGAATACCTGGAGGCCGGGCAACTGATCGCCGAAATCATCGACCCGATCAATGATCGTGTCACCCCTGTTCATTGCACCGCCGCCGGGCTGATGTACGCCCGTTCGCTGCGGCGCATGGCAACTGCCGGTATGGTGATCGCCCACGTCGCGGGCACCGAAGCCTATCGCAGCGGCTACCTACTTTCGCCTTGAGGACGCATGCCCCATGTACAAACTGACCATTGAAGGCCTGCATAAAAGCTATGGCGATCATCAGGTGCTCAAAGGCGTTTCGCTCAAGGCCAAAACCGGCGACGTCATCAGCCTGATCGGCGCCAGCGGCTCGGGCAAAAGCACCTTTTTGCGCTGCATCAACTTTCTCGAACAACCCAACGACGGCGCCATGAGCCTGGACGGCCAGAACATCCGCATGATCAAGGATCGCCACGGCATGCACGTGGCCGACGCCGATGAGCTGCAACGGATCCGCACCCGCTTGGCCATGGTGTTCCAGCACTTCAACCTGTGGAGCCACATGACGGTGCTGGAAAACATCACCATGGCCCCGCGCCGGGTACTCGGTTGCAGCAAGAAAGAGGCCGAAGACCGTGCCCGACGTTACCTCGACAAGGTTGGCCTGGCGCCACGCGTGGCGGATCAGTACCCGGCCTTCCTTTCGGGCGGCCAGCAACAACGGGTAGCCATTGCCCGCGCACTGGCCATGGAACCGGAAGTCATGCTGTTCGACGAACCGACCTCGGCGCTAGACCCGGAACTGGTCGGCGAAGTGCTCAAAGTCATCCAGGGCCTGGCCGAAGAAGGCCGGACCATGATCATGGTCACCCACGAAATGAGCTTCGCTCGCAAGGTATCGAGCCAGGTGCTGTTCCTGCACCAGGGGCTGGTGGAGGAAGAAGGTGCGCCGGAAGACGTACTGGGCAATCCGAAGAGTGAGCGACTGAAGCAGTTCCTCAGTGGCAACCTCAAGTAACCCACCATCCTGTTGGAGCGAGGCTTGCCCGCGAAGAACGATAACGCGGTCATCCTATAGACCGAGTTGCCTTCATCGCGGGCAAGTCGGATCGCCGCACCGCTCGCTCCTACAAAAACGGATTTCGCTAACAGATATCAGACCACAGGCGCGGGAGGCGGCTCATCCGGCAGGGTGGGCTCACCGGGCTCTGTCGGATCTTCGTTGGGGGTGTCGGGGTCAGGCTGATGGGGGATGCCCCCTGCCATGCTGACTGGCGGATGTGCCAACAAGGACCAGGCCAGCACGCCAACCTGATTGGGCTCAAGCCTTGCCAGTTCGGCACTTATTCGCGGATCGATCTTCATGAAGCACTCCTGAGCGATGGCCCTATCCGCCTTGCGCGAATCAGAGCAGTACATTCCATAGAGTGTACGCCCGCTCAGGAATTCCAACGGTTTGTCAGACGGCTGACTCAGGTACGCGGCAGGGTTACGCCACGCTGGCCCTGGTACTTGCCGCCACGGTCCTTGTAGGAGACTTCGCACGCTTCGTCCGACTCAAGGAACAACATCTGCGCCACGCCTTCGTTCGCGTAGATTTTCGCCGGCAGATTGGTGGTGTTGGAGAACTCCAGGGTCACATGACCTTCCCACTCAGGCTCGAGCGGCGTGACGTTGACGATGATGCCGCAACGCGCGTAGGTGCTTTTACCCAGGCAAATGGTCAATACGTTACGCGGGATGCGGAAGTATTCGACGGTGCTGGCCAGAGCGAAGGAGTTCGGCGGAATGATGCACACGTCGCTGTGGATGTCGACGAAGCTGCCAGCATCGAAGTTTTTCGGGTCGACGATCGCCGAATTGATGTTGGTAAACACCTTGAAGTGATTGGTGCAACGCACATCGTAGCCGTAGCTGGACACGCCGTAGGAGATCACACGGCTATCGTCTCTGCCGCGCACCTGGCGCTCGACGAAAGGCTCGATCATGCCGTGTTCCTGCGCCATGCGGCGAATCCACTTGTCCGATTTGATGCTCATGGCGGGTGTCCTGAATAGCGAGGTGGAAAAATTCTGTCCGGCATCTTACCGGGCAGGCGCGCCGGGTTCAAAGTCCGGGAGACAATTCTCGACGATCCCCCGTGAATTCCGGGTCTTCAGCGCCATTCGATGCACCGTCAGTCATGAAAACAGAGAAACCTTCGCAGGAAGCATTGGCACGTTCCGGAAAAAGGGTTAAGGTGGCGCCACTGTGCTGCTTGTGTCACTGAGAATCTCTACACGATATGTTGAATTTCGATCCAACCATCTACAAGAATTTTTCCTGCTCTTTGCACTCAGTCTCGGCCAGGGTTCTTCCTGCGTCGCAGTTATCTTTGTTCAAGGAGTTACACCATGTCTAATCGCCAAACTGGTACCGTTAAGTGGTTCAACGATGAAAAAGGCTTCGGCTTCATCACTCCACAATCCGGTGACGACCTGTTCGTTCACTTCAAAGCTATCCAATCCGACGGCTTCAAAAGCCTGAAAGAAGGCCAACAGGTTTCTTTCATCGCTACCCGCGGTCAGAAAGGCATGCAAGCTGAAGAAGTTCAAGTTATCTAACTTGTACTTGCTTTAGTAAAAAGCCCCGCCCTCAAAAGCGGGGCTTTTTTGTGCCTGTCTGTTTTGCAGGCAAAAAAAATCGCAGCCCATGGCTGCGATTTTTTGCGTCTTACCAGGCCACGCCAAACCCAGCGGTGTAGCGGGTCTTGTCCAAATCAGCATCGTCGGTGCCGCTAATAATGTCTCTCTCGGCCTTCAGGTTAAGCGATGCCCATTCGGTCACCTTGTAGCGCAAGCCCATCTCGGCATCGAGCGCGTAGTCGGCCACGCCCGACAACGGCTTGCCCACTTCGCCATTGGTGAAGAACTCCACCCTCTTGCCGATCAGGTAGCGGTTGTAATCCCACTTCATCGCCAGGGAGTAGAAGTTTTCCTTGCTGCCATCGCTGAACTCATAGTCCGTGCGGTTGACCAGCGAGCCCAGCGAGAATGCGCCCAGCTCGTCGTCCCAGAATTGGTAACCGGGGCCGGTACCGACTGTGCGCTGGCGGGCGAGCTCTTCGACCTTGTCGCGCTTATAGACTGCGCGCCCCTGCCAGAACCATTTTTCGGTCAGGAAACGGTCGAGCGAGTATTCGCCCCGCCAGTTGTCGGTAGTGACCACGTCATCCTGAAATTCGCGGTTGTACTCACCTTCTGCGGTGTGTCGCCATCTGCCATGGCGCGCAGTGGTCTTGAAGTCGATATCGTAATCGTCGGTGTCTTTCTCGGCCCGCTGATAATCCAGCGCTGCATCGATATTACCCTTCCACACCAAATCCTCGACGACAGGCTTAGGCTTGAGCATCTGCTGGATACTGGCCAGCTCCACGGTCTTGGGGCCATCGCCGTTGGCCAGGGTGACCTTGCCGTCTTCTGCCGCGTGTAGCGCCTTGGCCTTCTCCCCGGTGTAGGCATCCTGTTTGACCAACAGTTGCTGATCACTCTCCAGGGTTTTGACCTGCTTCCAGTCGATCGGGACTGAGCCAGCATACTCGGTCTGAATCAGCAGTTTGCCACCATCGAACACGGTGATTTTGCCGCTCAACTTGTCACCGTTCTTCAACCAGACGGTATCGGCGAGCAAGGGAGTGGAAGCACTGACGACAGCGAGGCACAGCAAGGTTCTAGACAACATAAGCGAATCGAAGGCTCAACTTTGCGAAAAAAAGTCGGCATTATCCATAGGAATAAGGCCCTAGCAAGGACTGACCCGACTTTTTCTATTGAGTTCATTTCTCAATGGGCGATCCAGGATTTACTCTACAGACGGTCAATGCGCATTTTTTCAGGAAGCCCGGGACGTGACCGACTCAAACGCTGAAACCGAAAGCGCGGCGCAAATCCGACGCACGGCGCTCTACCTGACCTTGGCACAAGTGCCCGAAGGCAAAGTCGTGAGCTATGGCCAGCTCGCCGAACTCGCGGGACTGGGTCGTGCTGCCCGCTGGGTCGGGCGAACACTCAGCCAATTGCCCGGCGACACTAAATTGCCCTGGCACCGTGTGCTAGGTGCCGGCGGTCGGATCAGTCTGCCCGTGGGCAGCCCTTCGGGGGATGAACAACGGGCCCGATTGCGCATGGAAGGCATCAGTATCCTGAACAATCGTGTTGATATTCAGCGCCATGGGTGGCGCCCGGTAGAGCACAGCGGTTAGAGTGCGCGCTTTGTTTCCGTAATTCTTGAGGCAGACTCCAGCCCATGCCCCGTAAAACCTGGCGCGCCGCGCTCGCCGCCTATGCCAGCCCCTCGACCCTCGTGCTGTTGCTGCTTGGTTTCGCCGCCGGCCTGCCTTACATGCTGGTGTTTTCGACGCTTTCAGTCTGGCTGCGCGAGGCCGGTGTTGCCCGCGAAACCATTGGCTACGCAAGCCTGATCGGTCTGGCCTATGCCTTTAAATGGGTCTGGTCCCCGTTGCTCGACCAATGGCGCCTGCCACTGCTCGGCAAGCTCGGTCGACGACGCTCCTGGCTGGTACTGGCCCAGGCGCTGGTGATCCTCGGCCTGATCGGCATGGGATTCTGCGACCCGCAAAAGCACCTGTCCTGGCTGATCGCCATTGCCGTGGTCGTCGCCTTCGCCTCGGCGACGCAAGACATCGCTGTCGATGCTTATCGCCTGGAAATCGCCGACGAAACCCGCCAAGCCGCGCTGGCGGCCAGCTACATGGCCGGTTATCGGGTCGCAGCCCTGCTGGCGACGGCCGGCGCACTGTTCTTCGCCGAAGGCTTCGGCTCCACCGGTTTCAACTACAAGCATGCGGCGTGGACCGGCACCTACGTGCTGTTCGGCGTCTTGATGGTCCCGGCGTTGCTGACCACCCTGTTCATGCGCGAACCGCCGGTGCCCCTGCGTACTCAATTGCAGGCCGGACGCTATAGCTTTGTGCACCAATTGGCGTCGGTGTTCGTGCTGATCGTGCTGCTGGTGTCCGTACCGGCCATGTTCACCCAGCTCTACAACACTGACTTCGCCAGCGTACTGTTCGAAGGCGCCAGCGTGCTCGACCTGCTGCTCGAAGACCGCGCGTTCCTGCGGGCGATCCTCTATATCACGCTGACCGGCCTGTGCTTGTCGGCCATGGGTCGCCGTGGCTTGGCCCCGGTGCTGACGCCGGTCAACGACTTCATCCTGCGTTACCGCTGGCAAGCCCTGCTGCTGCTCGGGCTGATCGCCACCTATCGGATGTCCGATACGGTGATGGGCGTGATGGCCAACGTGTTCTACATCGACCAAGGGTTCACCAAGGATCAGATTGCCAGCGTCAGCAAGATATTCGGCCTGATCATGACGCTGGTCGGTGCCGGCATGGGCGGCCTGCTGATCGTGCGCTTCGGCATCCTGCCTATCCTGTTCATTGGCGGCGTTGCATCGGCCGGTACCAACCTGCTGTTCCTGATGCTCACGGATATGGGTGCCGATCTGCAGATGCTGATCGCCACCATCTCACTGGATAACTTCAGTTCGGGCCTGGCGACTTCGGCATTTGTCGCTTACCTGTCGAGCCTGACCAATCTCAAATTCTCCGCCACCCAGTACGCCCTGCTCAGCTCGATCATGCTCTTGCTGCCTCGCCTGATCGGAGGCTACTCAGGGGTCATGGTGGAGAAATTCGGTTATCACAACTTCTTCCTGATCACCGCCCTGCTGGGCGTTCCGACCTTGTTGTTGATCGCCTTGCACTGGTTCCAGGAAAACCGCCGAGCCGGTCCGACACCGGAACCGGTTCCGACCCAGGTTGCGGAAGAATCGTAGGCTCTTTACGCAGGAAGCATCGCGGGAGGGCGAGCAGATTTTCGCCCTCCCGCCAGACAGCCGGCCGCACTCCTGTACGCCAGCAGATCTCGCCCGTACAATGTTCCGTCATTTCTCGTCATCAGCAACCGACAACGGCCAACCATGCGCACCAGTCAATTTTTGCTCGCCACACAGAAAGAAACGCCTTCCGACGCGGTCGTCATCAGCCATCAGCTGATGCTGCGCGCCGGCATGATCCGCAAACTCGCCTCGGGCCTGTACACCTGGCTGCCCATGGGCTTGCGAGTGATGCGCAAGGTTGAAGCCATCGTGCGTGAAGAAATGAACGCCGCCGGCTCTCTCGAAGTGTTGATGCCGAGCACCCAACCGGCTGAGCTGTGGCAGGAATCCGGTCGCTGGGAAGAGTACGGCCCTGAATTGCTGCGCTTCAAGGATCGCCACGGTCGCGACTTCTGTGCCGGCCCGACTCACGAAGAAGTCATCACCGACCTGATGCGTAACGAGCTGAGCAGCTACAAACAGCTGCCGATCAACCTGTATCAGATCCAGACCAAATTCCGTGACGAAATCCGCCCACGCTTCGGTTTGATGCGCGGCCGCGAGTTCATCATGAAGGACGCCTATTCGTTCCACGCTGATCAGCCTTCGCTGCAGATCACCTACGACCGCATGCACCAGGCGTACTGCAATGTGTTCACTCGCCTGGGCCTGAAGTTCCGTCCGGTTGAAGCCGACAACGGCTCGATCGGTGGTGCCGGCTCCCACGAGTTCCACGTACTGGCCGAATCCGGCGAAGATGACATCGTCTTCAGCAACGGTTCCGACTACGCTGCGAATATCGAAAAGGCCGAAGCCGTACCGCGCGAAACCTCTCGTGCCGCACCTGCCGAAGAACTGCGCCTGGTCGACACGCCGAACGCCAAGACCATTGCGCAACTGGTCGAAGGCTTCAACCTGCCAATCGAAAAAACCATCAAGACCCTGGTGGTGCACGCTGAAGAGAAAGGCAAGCTGATTGCCCTGATCATCCGTGGCGACCACGAGCTGAACGAAATCAAGGCCGCCAACCAGCCTGGCGTTGCCAGCCCGCTGGTCATGGCTTCCGAAGCCGAACTGCGCGACGCCATTGGCGCCGGCGCCGGCTCCCTTGGCCCGTTGAACCTGCCACTGCCGATCATCATCGACCGTTCCGTCGAGCTGATGAGCGACTTCGGCATTGGTGCCAACATCGACGACAAGCACTACTTCGGTGTGAACTGGGAGCGTGATCTGCCGGTTCCGACGGTTGCCGACCTGCGCAACGTCGTGGCGGGCGATCCAAGCCCTGACGGTAAAGGCACCCTGGAAATCAAGCGCGGCATCGAAGTCGGGCACATCTTCCAGCTGGGCAACAAGTACAGCAAAGCGATGAAGTGCGAAGTGCTGGGCGAGAACGGCAAGCCGGTCACCCTGGAAATGGGCTGCTATGGCATTGGCGTGTCCCGCGTGGTGGCTGCCGCCATCGAACAGAACAACGACGAGAACGGGATTATCTGGAGCGATGCTCTGGCCCCGTTCCAGATTGCCCTGGTACCGCTGCGCTACGAAACCGAACAGGTTCGCGAAGCCACCGACAAGCTCTACGCAGAACTGACTGCCGCCGGCTTCGACGTGCTGCTGGACGACCGCGACAAGAAAACCAGCCCGGGCATCAAGTTCGCGGACATGGAGCTGATTGGCATTCCACACCGGATCGTGGTCAGTGACCGCGGCCTCGCCGACGGCAATCTGGAATACAAGAGCCGCACAGAGGCCGAGGCGCAAGCGCTGCCGGTCGCTGACGTGTTGTCTTTCCTCCAGGCCCGCATCCGCCGCTGACACCAGATAGAGACGTCATGTTCAAGCGAAACACCTTAGGCCTCGGTGGCGCCGCCCTGTGCGGCGCGCTGCTGGTCAGCGGCTGTGCCAATCAGATGTCACAACGCAGCGAGCACGAGGAACGGGTCGAGCGCAAACTGCTCGATCACAGCCTGCAGATCGATGTCGGCGAGCCTAAGGTGCTTGAGCTGCCGCAACGTCGGGTGAAAATCCACGAGCAGAAGACCTTCGAAGTCACCGAGTTCGAAGTCACGCGCCGCTATGATCGCTATACGCCTTACCAACCCTGGAGGGAGGTCTACGAGATCCCGCTGGGCGCGGTGGCCGTGGTGGCCGGTGTCGGTGCGAACGTCGTCAACGTGTTCACCCTCGGCAATCTGCCGGACAGCGTGACGAAGGACTGGCTCGGCTATGGTTTCGCCGGGCTCAACCCGTTCATGAACGTGCAGTCTCACGGTCGCGCACAGCAGAACCTGGCGGGCATCGACGAAGTCCAGCGCGACAAGCGCACGGAATATTCGAGCCTGCCATGGAGCGAACGTCCGGTGCAGGTCAAGGCCGGCAAGAACACGTTTGATCTGAGCACCGATCGTAACGGCGTGTTGCGCCTGAATCTGCTGGATAGCCCGTTCGCCGAGCATGACCTCAATCATCTGGGTAAGCTGCAGATCAGTGTCGAAGACAACAAGGACGATGTGCACACTGACTCGTCCCTGGCGATCAGCAGCAACTTGCGCGGCAAGCTGCTCGAAGCTCACGGGCTGATTTACGACGATCTCGAAGATGACGAAGTGAGCCAGTGGGTACACCGGGTCAAGCGCCTGTCGGAATTGGGTCTGGAAGAAGAAGCCAGCGAGTTGGAACAGAGCTTGATCGAACTGACCCGCAACGATCCTGAGTTGCAGACCGAATTCCTCAAGTCATTGACCAAGGATGCCGGGCGACTGGTGGCGGATCCAGGACCGAATTAAAAGCCTAAAAGTTTCGCGAGCAAGCCCGCTCCCACAAGGACGATGCAGTACCTGTGGGAGCGGGCTTGCCGGGAGTGTCAGATTTTTTGTGTGCGGGCCGGTAACGGCCTGCCATAAGGCAAGCCCTCATTTCACCAGTTTGACCTGGTAAATCGATCGCCATAAAGAATCGCAAACTGATTCATTGCGCTCTTCCAGTCGTGCGCTGCGCTGCCCCAATTGGCCGTGATGTTTTGCAGTGCCAGCCAGATCAGCTTCGTCGCTGCATCATCAGTCGGGAAGTGGCCTCTTGTCTTGATGATCTTGCGCAACTGAGCATTGATGCTCTCGATGGCGTTAGTGGTGTAGATCACTTTTCGGATGGCAGGCGGGAAGACAAAAAACGGGATGACTCGATCCCAGGCACGTCTCCAAGCGGCTACGACTGTTGGGTATTGTTTGCCCCAAGGCCCCGTTTCAAATGCGTCCAGAGCTTGCTCGGCAGCTTCAACGTTAAGCGCCTGATAAACCGGCTTGAGGGCTTTGGCCAACTCGCGGCGCTTGTCCCAGGAGGCGTAATCAAGACTGTTACGGATCAGGTGCACGATGCAGGTCTGCAAGGTCGTCGTCGGAAACACCGCACTCAAGGCTTCTGGCATGCCTTTAAGGCCGTCAGTTACCGCGATCAATACATCCTCAACGCCACGGGTCTTGAGGTCGTTGAAGACCTTCATCCAGAACTTGGCCCCCTCAGTGGTCTCAATCCAGATGCCCAAAATGTCTCGGGTGCCGTCCGGCAGCACGCCCAGAGCCAGGTAGATGGCCTTGTTGCGAACCAGTCCTTCCTCACGGATTTTGACCCGCAGCGCATCGAAGAAAATCACCGGATACATCGGCTCAAGCGGGCGTTGTTGCCAGGCAGTCACTTCCTCCAACACTGCGTCAGTGACCGAGCTGATGAAATCATGGGAAACATCGGTCCCGTACTGCTCCGAAAGGAATGCCCGGATCTCTCGGACGGTCATGCCACGGGCGTACATGGCAATGATTTTGTCGTCGAAGCCCGTGAACCGACGCTCATGCTTGGGGATCAGCATTGGCGCGAAGCTGCCATCGCGATCCCGAGGAATGTCCAGACGCAGCGGGCCATCATCGGTCAGCACGGTCTTGCTGCTTTTGCCGTTGCGCTGGTTACTCGACTCCTCAGGGCGCTCCGCGCCCTGAGGGTAGCCAAGGTGGTGACCCAGCTCCGCGCCAAGGGCTCGCTCGATAAGCGCCTTTTTGAACGCCATGGATGCGTCCTGAATCGCCTCGGCGCTCATTGGGCCTTTAACGAACTGATCGATCAGCTCCTTCGGAATCGAAGGAAGCTGGGTTTTGGCCTCCGAGGCCGGTTTCTTTTTGGTCGGCATACATGCTCCTTTTCAACATGTTATGCCCGAACACAAAATTTCTGACAGTCCCGGCTTGCCCGCGATGACGCCATTACATTCACTGCAAAACTACCGCTCAAACAACTCCATCTGCTCAAACCCGCCCCGCAAATCCTCCAACCTCACCCCGATCCCCAATAACCGCACCGGTTTCCCACCACGGTTAAACGCCTGGGTCAGCAACAACTGATAACTCCCCAGATCCCGCCCTGCCCCGGCCTGCTCCAACGTAGTCTGGGTAAAATCATGGAATTTCACTTTGACGAACGGCTTTCCCGGTCGATAGCTGCTGTCGATCCGCGCCATGCGGCCATTCAGCGACTCCAGCAACTCGGGCAATTTATCCAGACAACTCACCAGATCCGGCAGGTCCGCGTCGTAAGTGTTTTCGACGCTGATCGACTGCCGGCGACTGTCGTTGTGCACCAACCGCTCATCGATCCCACGGGCCAGGCTCCAGAGCCGCTCGCCGAAGCTGCCGAATTCACGCACCAGTGCCAATTTGTCCCATTCACGCAAATGCGAGCAATCGACGATGCCGAGCTTGCCCAGCTTGTCGGCGGTCACTTTGCCAACCCCGTGCAGCTTGCTCACTGGCAAACCACTGACAAAGTCTTCCACCTGATCCGGGGTGATCACGAATAAGCCGTTAGGCTTCTTCCAGTCGCTGGCGATTTTGGCGAGAAACTTGTTCGGCGCCACACCAGCCGACACAGTGATGTGCAACTGATTGGAGACCCGGCGGCGAATGTCCTGGGCGATTCGCGTGGCGCTGCCGCCGAAATGCGCGCTGTCCGACACGTCGAGGTAGGCCTCATCCAGGGAAAGCGGCTCGATCAGGTCGGTGTAATCACGAAAGATCGTATGAATTTCCTTCGATGCTTCTCGATAGGCATCCATGCGCGGTTTGACGATGGTCAGGTCCGGACAGAGTTTCAAGGCATGTCCGGAAGACATGGCCGAGCGTACGCCATAAGCCCGTGCTTCATAGTTACAGGTGGCAATCACCCCACGCCGATCGGCCGAGCCGCCCACCGCCAATGGCTTACCGGCCAGGCGCGGGTCGTCACGCATCTCGATGGCGGCGTAGAAACAGTCACAATCGACGTGGATGATTTTTCGCTGCGTCATATAAAAGCAGTGTTCATGGCGAAGAAACGATGTGTGGGTGAGTCGTACCGGCAGTATCTCACTGACACCTGTATATAGCACCAGTACTCTGAATGTTCTTTTTCCTATGTAGGAAAAGCACGCATGAATTTATTTTCTCAATCGAAAGCCCCCTCTCGATAGAGCCAAAAGCCTTGCCCTGCCTGCGTTTCAGACCGATTTGCCACTCCTTTTTTCACCTAAGCGCTTGAACAGGAACAGGTTTTACCGAGATTGAAGGTTGACAGCCCTGCGATCCTCTGTAGAATGCCGACACACAGACGCGGGATGGAGCAGTCTGGTAGCTCGTCGGGCTCATAACCCGAAGGTCGTCGGTTCAAATCCGGCTCCCGCAACCAAACATCAAAAAAGGCTACTCGAAAGAGTGGCCTTTTTTGTGCGCGCCTGTTTTATAAAAAATCAGCGATTTCTGCCTAACCGCACAGAAACAAGAAATCGTTCTGATTCCGAAACTTAGGTCTCCCCTGCCACCGCTCGCCCTCGTTTTACACTTATTTGAGCCATACTGGGATTAACGGTTGACACTCCGGCGTTCGCCTGTAGAATGCCGCCACACAGACGCGGGATGGAGCAGTCTGGTAGCTCGTCGGGCTCATAACCCGAAGGTCGTCGGTTCAAATCCGGCTCCCGCAACCAAACATCAAAAAAGGCTACTCGAAAGAGTGGCCTTTTTTGTATCTGTTGAAAAAGTCCTTTCGCAACAATGATCTGTCACTGTGCAGCGAGCCGTTCGGGGGTCGTCAGACTGTGAGTTCAGCGCAGGCTGAACCGCAGACGGAACCCTCTGCGACTGATGACGCGCCATCGCCCATCCGGTGAGAGGCGTTAATATTTGTGATTATTTTTTTCTACAGGGATTGGTAACTTGGCTGGATACCCCCATCCTGTCGCGCACAATCCAAGAGGTGATTGATGCGCGCCAACTCGTCTGATCCACAAGACACCGTCACAGCGACACAACCGATCAAAGCCGAGCGTCTGCGCTTGCTGGATCGAATCAGCAAATACCGTCACCCCATCGGTCTGGCGGTCACTTTGCTGTTGTTCGCCATCGCGCTGATTGCTTGCCGTCGCCTGCTGAGCGAACTCGATCTGTACGCACTGCACGACTCGATTCTGGACGTGCCGAAACCGGCCTTGCTGGGTGCGCTCGGCGCGACCGTCATCGGCTTCGTCATTCTGCTGGGTTACGAATGGTCGGCCAGCCGTTATGCCGGCGTGACGCTGGCACCGCGAATGTTGGCATTGGGCGGCTTCACCGCATTTGCCATTGGCAATGCCATCGGCCTTTCGCTGCTGTCAGGCGGCTCGGTTCGCTACCGTTTATATGCACGTCATGGTGTGGGGGCTTCGGAAGTCGCGCACATGACCTTGTTCGCCAGCCTCTCGCTCGGCTGCGCCCTTCCGCCACTGGCCGCCCTCGCCACCCTCAGCAACCTGCCCGCCGCCTCGGTGGCCCTGGGCTTCTCCGAAACATTGCTGGGTGCGATTGCAGTGGCCGTGCTGCTGCTCTCCACGGTGCTGGCCATCGGCATCTACCGTCGTCGCTTGCCGGAACAGCCTTACCCCGACAACCTGCTGGTCAAGGTCGGCCGCCGCACCTTGCGCCTGCCGGGTCGCCGCCTGACGTTCCTGCAACTGGTCATCACCGCCCTGGACGTGGCCGCCGCCGCGACCGTGCTCTATCTGTTGCTGCCGGAAGCGCCGCCCTTCGGTGCGTTCCTGCTGGTCTATCTATTGGCCCTGGCCGCTGGCGTGCTCAGCCATGTGCCGGGCGGTGTCGGGGTGTTCGAGGCGATTTTGCTCGCCGCCTTCGCCGACAAACTCGGTGCCGCGCCACTGGCCGCCGCCCTGCTGCTCTACCGTCTGATCTACGTGGTGTTGCCGCTGCTGGTGGCGTGCGTACTGCTGCTGGTCAACGAAGGCCAGCGCCTGTTTCAATCGCGCCAGTCCTTGCGTGCTGCCTCTGGCATGGCCGCGCCGATTCTGGCGGTGCTGGTGTTCCTGTCCGGCGTGGTGCTGCTGTTTTCCGGCGTGACGCCAGAGATCGATACCCGCCTTGAACACATCGGTTTTCTGATTCCCCATCGATTGGTCGACGCCTCGCACTTCGGCGCCAGCCTGGTGGGCGTGCTCTGCCTGTTGCTGGCTCAGGGGCTGCGTCGCCGCCTGTCAGCTGCGTGGATGCTGACCACCATTCTGTTGTTGGTCGGCGCCCTGCTCTCTCTGCTTAAAGGCTTCGACTGGGAAGAGGCTTGCCTGATGACCCTGACGGCGAGTTTGCTGGGGGTTTTCCGGCGCTCGTTCTATCGCCCCAGTCGCCTGACCGAAGTGCCATTTTCGCCGCTGTATCTGGTGGCCAGCCTTTGCGTACTGGGCGCGTCGATCTGGTTGCTGCTGTTCGCCTATCAGGACGTTCCCTACAGCCATCAACTCTGGTGGCAGTTCACCCTCGACGCCGATGCCCCGCGTGGCCTGCGCTCGCTGCTCGGCGCCGCGGTCCTGCTGGTGGTGGTGTCCCTGACCTGGCTGCTGCGCACCGCGCGCCCGGTGATCCATCTGCCAACGCCCGATGAACTGGACCGCGCGGTAAAGATTCTCATGGCCTCGTCCCAACCGGATGGTGGCTTGGCCCTGACCGGTGACAAGGCGCTGCTGTTTCATCCCAACGACGAGGCGTTTCTGATGTACGCCCGCCGTGGTCGCAGCCTGGTGGCGTTGTATGACCCGATCGGCCCGACCCAGCAACGGGCGGAAATGATTTGGCAGTTCCGCGATCTGTGCGATATCCACCACGCCCGCCCTGTGTTTTATCAAGTGCGTGCCGAAAACCTTCCGTACTACATGGACATCGGCCTGACCGCGATCAAGCTCGGCGAAGAAGCCCGGGTCGATCTGCACCGCTTTGATCTCGAAGCCAAGGGCAAAGAGATGAAGGACCTGCGCTACACCTGGAACCGTGGCACCCGTGACGGGCTGTCGCTGGAGATCCATGAGCCGGGGCAAGCGCCGATGGACGAGCTCAAGGTGATTTCCGATGCCTGGCTGAGCGGCAAGAATGTGCGCGAGAAAGGCTTCTCGCTCGGGCGTTTCAGCGATGACTACCTCAAGCACTTCCGCGTCGCGGTGATTCGTTTCGAAGGGCGCCCGGTGGCGTTCGCCAACCTGCTCGAGACCTACGGCCATGAACTGGCCAGCCTCGACCTGATGCGCGCACACCCCGACGCCCCCAAGCTGACCATGGAGTTCATGATGGTCGGCTTGATTCAACATTATAAAAATCATGGATACGCGCGTTTCAGCCTGGGCATGGTGCCGTTGTCGGGGTTACAACCCCGGCGCGGTGCACCACTGACCCAGCGCCTGGGCTCGATGGTATTCCGCCGTGGTGAGCAGCTGTACAACTTCCAAGGTTTGCGCCGCTTCAAAGACAAGTTCCAGCCCGACTGGGAACCCCGTTATATGGCCGTGCCCGCCGGACTCGATCCGCTAGTTGCGCTGGCCGACACTGCCGCCCTGATTGCGGGCGGCTTGACTGGATTGGTGAAACGCTGATGATTCAACGCTCCCTGCGGTACGTACTGGCCACACTGGTAGTGCTGGCCCTGATGGTCGGTGGCGGTTACTGGTACCTCAAACGCCCGGCACCGGAACCGACCCTCGAACTGCTGACGCCGGCCGACGGCGCCGCGATGACCCGCGTCATCCCCGGCACCACGCCACGCGCCCAGGTGCTGGTGGCGGTCAATGAAGACCAGAAGCTCAGCGACAAGCAATTGATGACCCTGAGCCGCAGCGGCTCGGCGCAGATCGTCCAGGTGATCCTGCCCAAGGACTGCATCCAGCAAGGTCGCGCCCTGCAAGCCGGCCTCAGGCAACTCAATGGCCCAGCCACCCTGGTCAGCGGCATCGGCCCTGGCGCGGTGCTGGCGTGGCGCTGGCTGGCGGAGCAGAAGGACGACAAGGCCCAGGCCATTTCCGTTGACCTTGCCCTGGAAAAACCCGGCTGCACTCACCTGCTGCCGAAAACTTCCGCCCACGGTCACTGGCTAGTGGCCTGGAACGACAACCCGGACGACACCAGCGCCGGCTTCGTGCGCGACCAGCCCAACGCCGAAACCAGCATCAGCGACTACGACATCAACCTGCCGCAAGTGCTGAACAACGAACTGCGCAAAATCCTCGTCGGTGGCGATAAAGCCGCTGGCGGCCTGCAGATCCCGGTGGTCGAAGTCCCGGCCGGTCAAGCCAAGGACACCGTCACCCTGTTCCTCTCCGGCGACGGCGGCTGGCGCGACCTGGACCGAGACGTGGCCGGCGAGATGGCGAAGATCGGCTACCCGGTGGTCGGCATCGACACCCTGCGCTACTACTGGCAGCACAAGAGCCCGGAACAAAGCGCCCTGGACCTGACCGAACTGATGCAGCACTACCGTCAGAAATGGGGCACCAAACGCTTCATCCTGACCGGCTACTCGTTCGGCGCCGACGTATTGCCCGCCATCTACAACCGCCTGCCGGAAGCGGAACAGCAGCGCGTCGACGCAATCATCCTGCTGGCCTTCGCCCGCACCGGCAGCTTCGAAATCGAAGTCGAAGGCTGGCTCGGCAACGCCGGCAAAGAAGCCGCCACCGGCCCGGAAATGGCCAAGCTGCCGCCTGCAAAAGTGGTATGCATCTACGGCGAGGAAGAAGTCGACGAGAGCGGCTGCACCGACAAGACCGCCGTGGGCGAAGCGATGAAACTGCCTGGCGGCCATCACTTTGATGAGAACTACCCGGCGCTGGCAAAGCGATTGGTGGATGTGATCGAGAAGCGTCAAGCGAAAGAGACGGCGGCTCAGGAGTGATCTGAGCCGCGCTCACAAAAAAGCCCCCGCTGCCTTATGGTTGCAGGGGCTTTTTTCATGTGAGTGCAATTTAACCGAACACCGCAGATCCCCTGTGGGAGCGGGCTTGCTCGCGAAAGCGGTATGTCAGTCGACGTCAATGTTGAGTGTTAGTCCGTCTTCGCGAGCAAGCCCGCTCCCACAGGATCCGCGTATCGCCTATGCGGATGCGTCTACCGCCCGCGAGCTCTTAGTCTTTCCTGGCGTACCGTGCCCGCATATCGTCGTGACTAACTGCCCTGGCCTGATCAAAACAAATCAATCGCTCCCCAGCTGCTGCTTCAACACGAAGATCCTTAAGCTCGTCGAGCATTTCCTGATACACATCGACATTGATGATGACCGCTGCTGGCCGATTATCTTTGAAAATGACCAGGCGCTCAGTGGCACGGCTGGAAATCTCCTTGAGTCTCGCGCTGAAGCCCCTGACTATCGCAGGCATCGATATCGCTTGGTCAGCACGCTCTAATGATGCCGTCATACCTATCTCTCTTCACAATCATGCAACTTTGAAGACACAGCTCCACGCAGAGCATTGCGTCGAACTCGACATACAGCAAGCTGCAAACAACGCGAATTTACCAAGCTGCGTTTTTCAAGCTCACCGGGCATGTTTAGTTTCGTTTACTAAAAGATCTCGCAATATCAGATGACGCCCGCAGACCTTGTAGGCAAACTCCTAATCTTGCCAATTGGGTGCGTTTGGGCACTTTGATGCCTTGCTGCGCTTTTCTTCGACGGGATACTCTCCGGACGTCGCTGACCATTCAGCGATCGGGCTTGGTAACCCGGTGGAATAAGGCGCAACAGCGCACCCGACACGATTGCAGGCGTTTTTTGGCCTGTAATCCTGCAATATGGCAGCTGTGCGTGGGACGCTTTCGAGCGTGCCGGTTTCCTTGATTCCCCGGTTTACCAACCTGCGCACAGCTGCCACCCATTCGCTTGGTATCGGATGCGGCAGCTCTCAAAATCAAGGAAGTTGACCATGAACAATCAATCAGAACTAAAAACCATCGGCCTCACCCCACTCATCTACTGCTCGGATCAAGCGTTGTTCAACGTCCGCGCCGGCGTCCCCATCGTTGATGCATTGTCACAAGCCTCCGACCTGCTGTTCCTCGTCAAATCATTTACCGAGGATGCAGCCTACGCAAAAGACACCGACCGCCACGCTTGGGCCGCGCATTACTTGACGGCTATGTCCAAGGCAGTGATTGATGATGTGGTGAAGGTGCTGACGCCGCGACCTGCCCGGACAAAGACCGAATCTGAAGAAGAGCTGCCTGAAAGCCAGTAAAGACACAGGGACGGAAAAACCACGTTCCAGCAGACACTCAAATACCTGTGGGAGCGGGCTTGCCCGCGATAGCGGTATGTCTGCCACATCAATGTTGGATCTGCTGCCGTCATCGCGGGCAAGCCCGCTCCCACAGGGTTCTTCGTTGGATTCGGGGATTGGGATCAAATGGCAGTCAATAAAAAGCCCCCGCTACCTTCACGGCAACGGGGGCTTTTTCATGGGGCTTACATCTCGACTTGCGTACCCAACTCAATCACCCGGTTCAGCGGCAAATTGAAGAACCGCAGGTTGCCGTTGGCATTCTTCAACATGAAGGCGAACAACGCCTCGCGCCAGCGGGCCATGCCTTCGAGTTTGGAGGCGATGACCGTCTCGCGGCTGAGGAAGTAGGTCGTGCGCATCGGGCTGAAATTCAGGTCATCCAGATGGCACAGTTTCAAGGCCTCAGGCACGTCCGGCTCGTCGGTGAAGCCGAAGTGCAGGATCACCCGGAAGAACCCTTCACCGTAGGAATCGACGTCGAAACGCCGTTGTGGCGGGACGCGCGGGATGTCTTCGTACACGACTGTCAGCAACACTACTTGCTCGTGCAGCACCTGGTTATGCAGCAGGTTGTGCAACAGCGCGTGGGGCACGGCGTCCGGGCGGGCGGTCAGGAACACGGCGGTGCCCTGGACCCGATGCGGCGGTTGCACGCGGATACTGCTGATGAAGATCGGCAGCGGCAGCCCACCCTCGTCCAGGCGATCCACCAGCAGTTGCTTGCCGCGTTTCCAGGTGGTCATCAACACGAACAACGCGATACCGGCGATCACCGGGAACGCACCGCCCTGAATGATTTTCGGCACGTTGGCGGCGAAGTAAAGACCATCCACCAACAGGAAGCCGAGCAACACCGGAACAGCAAGAACCGGTGGCCATTTCCACAACAGCAACATCACCGCCGACACCAGGATGGTGGTCATCAGCATGGTCCCGGTCACCGCCACGCCATAGGCCGAGGCCAACGCGCCGGAGGATTCGAAGCCCAGCACCAGCAGGATCACGCCAACCATCAGCGCCCAGTTCACCGCGCCGATATAGATCTGGCCTTGCTCGGCACTGGACGTGTGCTGGATGTGCATGCGCGGAATGTAGCCGAGCTGGATCGCCTGACGAGTCAGGGAGAACGCACCGGAGATGACCGCTTGCGAGGCAATTACCGTGGCCATCGTCGACAATCCCACCAACGGAATCAACGCCCAGCTTGGAGCCAACAAATAGAACGGGTTACGGGCGGCTTCCGGATCACCGAGCAGCAACGCACCTTGCCCGAAGTAGTTCAGCACCAGCGCCGGCAGCACCAGAATGAACCAGGCACGGGCGATCGGCTTGCGACCGAAGTGGCCCATGTCGGCGTACAGCGCCTCGGCACCAGTCAATGCCAGCACCACAGCGCCCAGAATCGCGATCCCCATGCCCGGATGGACCATGAAGAAGCGTACGCCCCACACCGGGTTTATCGCCTGCAACACTTCCGGATGCTGGCTGATGCCATACACACCCAGTGCGCCCAGCACCAGAAACCAGGTGACCATGATCGGCCCGAACAGAATGCCGATCCGCGCCGTACCGTGGCGCTGAATCAGGAACAACGCCACCAGCACGATCGACGACAGCGGCACCACCCAATGGTCGATACCCTCGAATGCCAGCCCCAGGCCTTCAATCGCCGAGAGAACGGAAATCGCCGGCGTGATCATGCTGTCGCCATAGAACAGCGCCGCGCCGATCAGCCCGCAGACCACCAGCAACGTACGCAATTTTGGATGCCCCGCCGCTGCCCGTCGGGCCAGGGCGGTCAAGGCCATGATCCCGCCTTCGCCCTGGTTGTCGGCACGCAGCACGAACATCATGTATTTGATTGAGACGACCCAGATCAGCGACCAGAAGATCAGCGCCAGAATGCCCAGCACGCCGTCATGGTTGACGGGCACGCCATAGCCACCGGAAAACACTTCTTTGAGGGTATACAACGGGCTCGTGCCGATATCGCCATAAACCACCCCGACCGCCGCGACCAGCATGCCGATCGGCTTCGCCGCCGAATGCTCGGCACCCGCCGCCTGACTACTTGCCTGACCCATCCACCACTCCTGTTACCAGACCCGGACTTCTTGGAAGAAGCACTATGCTTTGCCGTGCAGCATGCGCTGTTTTACTTATTGTTACAGACGTTTTATTGACTGTAGAAAATCGGTAAAGCCTAAAGGCGCGAAGCATAGCGCAGCACTTGTCGTATTTCCCTGCATAAAGCTGGTCAAGTGCCGCTGCCATCGCTAGAATTGCGCACTTTTTGATCAGAGGCGTACCAAACGCCCGTCTGTCGCCTTGCCGTTCTCGGCTGGAGGCGTCCCAAAACACCGAGGTTAGACATGTCCACCACTCCTGCGCCGGCCAATCCAAAGGTTGGCTTCGTATCCCTGGGTTGCCCGAAAGCACTGGTCGACTCCGAGCGCATCCTTACCCAGCTGCGCATGGAAGGCTATGACGTTGTGTCCACCTATCAGGACGCCGACGTCGTGGTGGTCAACACTTGCGGCTTCATCGACTCGGCCAAGGCTGAGTCCCTTGAAGTGATCGGCGAAGCCATCAAGGAAAACGGCAAGGTCATCGTGACCGGCTGCATGGGCGTCGAAGAAGGCAACATCCGCAACGTACACCCGAGCGTGCTGGCCGTGACCGGTCCGCAGCAGTACGAGCAAGTGGTCAACGCCGTGCACGACGCCGTGCCGCCGCGTCAGGATCACAACCCGCTGATCGACCTGGTGCCACCGCAAGGGATCAAACTGACCCCGCGCCACTACGCCTACCTGAAGATTTCCGAAGGCTGCAACCACAGCTGCAGCTTCTGCATCATCCCGTCGATGCGCGGCAAGCTGGTCAGCCGCCCGGTCGGTGACGTGCTCGATGAGGCCCAGCGCCTGGTCAAGGCCGGCGTCAAAGAGCTGTTGGTGATTTCCCAGGACACCAGCGCCTACGGCGTCGACGTGAAATACCGCACCGGTTTCTGGAATGGCGCGCCGGTGAAAACCCGCATGACCGAACTCTGCGAAGCCCTGAGCACCCTCGGCGTCTGGGTTCGCCTGCACTACGTTTACCCGTACCCGCACGTCGACGAGCTGATCCCGCTGATGGCCGCCGGAAAGATCCTGCCGTACCTGGACATCCCGTTCCAGCACGCCAGCCCGAAAGTCCTGAAAGCCATGAAACGCCCGGCCTTCGAAGACAAGACCCTGGCGCGGATCAAGAACTGGCGCGAGATCTGCCCGGACCTGATCATCCGTTCGACCTTCATCGTCGGCTTCCCTGGCGAAACCGAAGAAGACTTCCAGTACCTGCTGAACTGGCTGACCGAAGCCCAGCTGGACCGCGTTGGCTGCTTCCAGTACTCGCCGGTCGAAGGCGCACCGGCCAACCTGCTGGACGCGGCCATCGTGCCGGACGACGTCAAGCAAGACCGTTGGGACCGCTTCATGGCGCACCAGCAGGCCATCAGCTCGGCGCGCCTGCAAATGCGCATCGGCCGTGAAATCGAAGTGCTGGTCGATGAAGTCGACGAGCAAGGCGCCGTTGGCCGCTGCTTCTTCGATGCCCCGGAAATCGACGGCAACGTGTTCATCGACAACGGCAGCAACTTGAAGCCGGGCGACAAAGTCTGGTGCAAAGTGACCGACGCCGACGAATACGACCTGTGGGCTGAACAGATCTAAACGCAAAAAATACAAAAAGCCCCGCTCTCTTGACGAGATGCGGGGCTTTTTTACGTCTATCGTTTTGTGAGAGAAAGAACTCGCGTCATCCACGGAAGAGGGGCAAGCGGGCATGCGCCAACACTCGGTCATTCACACACCGAAACAGAGCGACTACGAAGAACTCACCCAAGTGTGGGAAGCCTCGGTGCGCGCCACCCATGACTTTCTGCCCGACAGCTACATCGACCTGCTGAAGAATCTGGTGCTGACCCGCTACCTCGACGCGGTGATGCTGATCTGCACCAAAGACTCGCGCCAGCGCATCACCGGATTCGCCGGCGTGGCGGCGGGCAAGATCGAAATGCTGTTCATCGACCCGGACCATCGCGGCAAAGGCCTGGGCAAGCAATTGCTGCGCTATGCCCTGGAACACCTGAACGCCGATGAGCTGGACGTCAACGAACAGAACCCGCAGGCCTTGGGGTTTTATTTCAAGCAGGGGTTTGAGGTGATCGGTCGCTCCGAGCACGACGGCATGGGCCAGCCCTATCCGTTGTTGCACATGCGTTTGCGTCAGTCTCAACAACTGACGCGTAATGGTTAATGGCTGACCCGACATAGAGCAATGTGGGAGCTGGCTTGCCTGCGATGCAGACGACGCGGTCTGTCTGTCAGGTCGCAGCGATGCCATCGCAGGCAAGCCAGCTCCCACAAAAAGCCACACGGTGCAAATGGAGCCGGGATTAACCGGCGCCCAGCAGGTACAATGCCCACCCCTTTTTTGTTACGGCCCTGTCATGACTGACCCGATTCGTCTCTCCAAACGCCTCATCGAACTCGTCGGCTGTTCCCGTCGGGAGGCTGAGCTGTTCATCGAGGGCGGCTGGGTCACCGTGGACGGCGAAGTCATCGATGAGCCGCAGTTCAAGGTCGACACCCAAAAAGTCGAGCTCGACCCCGAAGCCAAGGCCACAGCGCCGGAGCCAGTGACCATCCTGTTCAATGTGCCTGCGGGCATGGACGCGGAAACGGCCATGGCGACCATCAGCGCCGAGACCCTGAGCGAAGAACACCGCTACGGCAAACGTCCGCTCAAGGGCCACTTCCTGCGCCTGACCGCCAGTACCGATCTGCAGGCCAACGCCAGCGGTCTGCTGGTGTTCACCCAGGACTGGAAGATCCTGCGCAAACTCACCGCAGACTCCGCCAAGATCGAGCAAGAGTATGTGGTCGAAGTTGAAGGCGACATGGTGGCTCACGGCCTCAACCGCTTGAACCACGGCCTCACCTACAAAGGTAAGGAACTGCCGCCGGTCAAGGCCAGCTGGCAGAACGAGAACCGCCTGCGCTTTGCGATGAAGAACCCGCAACCGGGCGTGATCGCCCTGTTTTGCCAGGCCGTTGGCCTGAAGGTCGTCGCCATCCGCCGCATCCGCATCGGCGGCGTGTCCATCGGCAAAGTGCCGTTGGGGCAATGGCGTTACCTGTCCGGCAAAGAGAAGTTCTAAGACTTTTCACGCCGCCACACATTTTGGCGCCGCTGTTTATGCGGCGCCCACTGCTGAATATCAGGACTGCACACCATGATTCATAACGACGTACTGCGCAGCGTGCGCTACATGCTCGACATCAGCGACAAGAAAGTCATCGAAATCATCAAGATCGGTGGCATGGACGTGTCCCTGGAAGACTTGCTGACCTACCTCGACAAGAAAGAGGAAGACGAGGAAGGCTTCGTACGCTGCCCGGACGAGGTCATGGCGCATTTCCTCGATGGCCTGGTGATCTTCAAGCGTGGCAAGGACGAAAGCCGTCCGCCGCAGCCGATCGAAGTGCCCGTGACCAACAACATCATCCTGAAGAAGCTGCGTGTGGCCTTCGAGCTGAAAGAGGACGACATGCACGCCATCCTCAAGGCTGCCGAGTTCCCGGTATCCAAGCCTGAGCTGAGCGCGCTGTTCCGCAAGTTCGGCCACACCAACTACCGCACTTGCGGCGACCAGTTGCTTCGCAACTTCCTCAAAGGCCTGACCCTGCGCGTTCGCCCGCAGTAAATCGCCCACGAACGCCACGGTCCCAAGGAGCGAGGCTTGCCCGCGAAGGCGATCTTCAAAACGCCTTCGCCAGCAAGCTGTGCCCCTACACGGGCCGTGGCCGCTCAAGGCTATATAGACCCTCATTCCTCGCAAAAATAGTGGCTCCGCTTCTGGCGGCTGACGACTAGGGTGTAGTGACCCTCAGCTCTCAGGACTCGCCCCATGCACCCTTACTTTTCTCTCGCAGGTCGCACCGCTCTGGTGACCGGCGGCACCCGCGGTATCGGCAAAATGATCGCCAAGGCTTATGTCGAGGCTGGCGCCACTGTGTATGTGTGTGCCCGCGATGCCGACGCCTGTCAGCAAACCGCCGATGAACTGAGCGCTTTCGGGACTTGTCACGCGGTAGCTGCCAACCTGGCCCAAGAAGAAGGTGTCCAGCAATTGGCTGCGCACCTGAGTGAACAGATCGGTCAGCTGGATATTCTGGTGAACAATGCCGGCACCACCTGGGGCGCGCCGCTGGAGAGTTACCCGGTCAAGGGCTGGGAAAAGGTCATGCAGCTCAACGTGACCTCGGTGTTCAACTGCATTCAGCAATTTCTGCCGTTGCTGCGCAAGGCTGGCTCGCCGGCGAATCCGGCACGGATCATCAACATTGGTTCGGTGGCCGGGATTTCTTCCTTTGGCGAACAGGCGTATGCCTACGGCCCGAGCAAGGCTGCCCTGCATCAACTGTCGCGGATTCTGGCGCGGGAGCTGGTGAGCCAGCACATCAACGTCAATGTGATTGCACCGGGACGTTTTCCGAGCAAGATGACTCAGCATATTGGGAATGATGAGCAGGCGTTGGCGGAGGATACGGCGTTGATTCCGATGAAGCGTTGGGGGCGGGAGGAGGAAATGGCGGCGTTGGCAATCAGTTTGGCGAGTACGGCTGGGGCGTATATGACTGGGAATATTATTCCTTTGGATGGCGGATTTAGTCTCTGAGATTGGCGGTGCGGCTATCGCGGGCAAGCCACGCTCCCACAGGTTTTATGCCGTACACAAAATTTGTGTTCACTCGAGAACCCTGTGGGAGCGTGGCTTGCCCGCGATGAGGCCGGCTCTGCCACCACCAGACTTGAGGCTCATCGGGTTATCATGCCCGCCCACACCCCTCCTCGATCCCCAAACCATGACCTACAGCGTTTCCCCCATCGGCTTCGTGCGCTCCTGCTTCAAGGAGAAGTTCGCCATTCCGCGCCAGCCGCAGCTGGCCCCGGCCGCTCGGGGCGTACTGGAGCTGGTGGCGCCGTTCGATCAGGGTGATGCGGTGCAGGGGCTGGAGCAGGTCAGCCATGTGTGGCTGTTGTTCCTGTTCCATCAAGCGCTGGAAGAAAAGCCACGCCTCAAAGTCCGCCCGCCGCGTCTGGGCGGTAACAAATCCATGGGCGTGTTCGCCACTCGGGCGACGCACCGGCCCAATGGCATCGGTCAATCGGTGGTCAAACTGGACAAAGTCGAAGCCAATCGGCTGTGGATCTCCGGCATCGACCTACTCGACGGGACGCCGGTTCTCGACATCAAACCCTACGTGCCCTACGCCGATATCATCGACACAGCGTCCAACAGCATCGCCAGCGCCCCGCCATCGCTGATTCCCGTGCAGTGGACAGACTCAGCACTGCAACAGGCTCATGGCCACGCTCAGCGGCTTGATGAGCCCTTGGTCGAGCTGATCGAGCAATGCCTGGCACAAGACCCACGCCCGGCGTACCAGATTCCTGCACCGGAAAGGGAATACGGCGCGCAGTTCTGGGATGTGGATGTGCGCTGGCATTACCCTACGCCTGGCCTTATCCGCGTCCTCGAAGTCATTCCCGTATCCAACCGGTAGGAGCTGTCGAGTATAAAAAAGCCCCCATTGCCTGCACAGGCAATGGGGGCTGATCGTTCCCACGCTCCGCGTGGGAATGCATCCAGTGACGCTCTGCGTCACCCAAACAACGTCTTACTTCTCGACGAACGCACGCTCGATCAGGTAATCACCCGGCTCGCGCATCCGCGGCGAAACTTTCAGGCCGAAGCTGTTCAACACTTCGCTGGTCTCGTCGAGCATGCTCGGGCTACCGCACAGCATAGCGCGGTCGTCCTGCGGGTTGATCGGTGGCAGACCGATGTCGCTGAACAGCTTGCCGCTGCGCATCAGGTCGGTCAGGCGGCCTTCGTTTTCGAACGGCTCGCGGGTCACGGTCGGGTAGTAGATCAACTTGTCACGCAGGGCCTCGCCGAAGAACTCGTTCTGCGGCAGGTGCTCGGTGATGAACTCGCGGTAAGCGACTTCATTGACGTAACGCACGCCGTGGCACAGGATCACTTTTTCGAAACGCTCGTAGGTTTCCGGGTCCTGGATGACGCTCATGAACGGCGCCAGACCGGTACCGGTGCTGAGCAGGTACAAATGTTTGCCAGGCTTCAAGTCATCCAGCACCAGGGTGCCGGTAGGCTTTTTGCTGATGATGATCTCGTCGCCTTCCTTCAGATGCTGCAACTGGGAAGTCAGCGGGCCATCAGGCACCTTGATGCTGAAGAACTCGAGATGCTCTTCCCAGTTCGGGCTGGCAATCGAGTAAGCACGCATAAGCGGGCGGCCGTTAGGCTGTTGCAGGCCGATCATCACGAACTGACCGTTCTCGAAGCGCAGGCCCGGATCGCGGGTGCACTTGAAGCTGAACAGAGTGTCGTTCCAGTGGTGAACACTGAGGACACGCTCGTGGTTCATGTTGCTCATGTACGTGGGACTCCTGGAGATTTGCCTGCGCCGATGATGTGCGCAATTGCATCGCATTCTAATGGCAGCGACAATATCTGTTAAATGGATTATTAAGATAAGGGTTATCGGTTATATCGATATGCGATTTACTCTCCGTCAACTTCAAGTATTCGTCGCCGTCGCCCAGCAGGAAAGCGTATCCCGTGCTGCCCTGACGCTCAACCTTTCGCAATCGGCGGCGAGCACCTCGATCACCGAGCTAGAGCGTCAGTGCAGCTGCCAGCTGTTCGATCGCGCCGGCAAACGGCTGAGCCTCAACGCCCTCGGCAAACAACTGTTGCCGCAGGCGGTGGCCCTGCTCGACCAGGCCAAGGAGATCGAAGACTTGCTCAACGGCAAGTCCGGTTTCGGCTCCCTGGCGGTCGGCGCGACCCTGACCATCGGCAATTACCTGGCAACCCTGCTGATCGGCAGCTTCATGCAGCGCCATCCGGAAAGCCAGGTGAAGCTGCATGTGCAGAACACTGCCAACATCGTGCAACAGGTCGCGCACTATGAAATTGATCTGGGTCTAATCGAAGGCGACTGCAGTCATCCGGACATCGAAGTACAGAGCTGGGTCGAAGATGAGCTGGTGGTGTTCTGTGCGCCCCAGCATCCGCTGGCCAAACGTGGCATCGCGACCATGGAGGAGCTGAGTCATGAGGCGTGGATTCTCCGCGAGCAAGGCTCGGGCACACGGCTGACGTTCGACCAGGCCATGCGACACCATCGCAGCGCGCTGAACATTCGCCTGGAGCTGGAACACACCGAAGCGATCAAGCGCGCGGTGGAGTCGGGGTTGGGGATTGGCTGCATTTCGCGCCTGGCGCTGCGCGATGCATTCCGCCGCGGCAGTCTGGTGCCCGTGGAAACACCGGATCTGGATCTGGCGCGGCAGTTCTATTTCATCTGGCACAAACAGAAATATCAGACATCGGCCATGCGCGAATTCCTTGACCTGTGCCGCGCATTCACCGCCGGGGTTCAGCGCAGCGACGAGATCGTCCTGCCCACCATCGCTTAAAGCAGAATCACCGCCCACACCAGCGCGATCATGCTCAAGGCCACCAATTGAGCGGCGCTGCCCATGTCCTTGGCATTCTTGGACAGCGGGTGCAATTCAAGGGAAATGCGGTCGATGGCCGCTTCCACCGCCGAGTTGAGCAATTCGACGATCAACGCCAACAGACAGACTGCAATCAACAGCGCCTGCTCGACACGACTGACGTTCAGGAAGAACGACAGTGGAATCAGGATGGCATTAAGCAGCACCAATTGCCGGAAGGCCGCTTCACCGGTGAAGGCCGCGCGCAGGCCGTCCAGAGAGTAACCAGAGGCGTTGAGGATGCGTTTGAGGCCGGTCTGGCCTTTGAAAGGTGACATAAAGTTGGCAACTGACCAAAAAGGAGTGGGAAAGCTAAATTAAGCAAAGTCAAAAAAGCGTGAACATGTAGCCCCTTAGCTGCTCGAAATTGACTCAAGTTGTTGCAAGAGCAGCGCTGCCTGAGTCCGGGTCCGTACATTCAGCTTACGGAAAATGGCCGTGACATGGGCCTTAATCGTGGCTTCGGAAACGCTCAACTCGTAAGCAATCTGCTTGTTCAGCAAACCTTCACAAACCATGGTCAACACACGGAACTGCTGGGGTGTCAGGCTGGCAAGGCCTTCGCTGGCGGCCTTGGCTTCGTCGGAAACACTAACCGCTTCGAAAGCCTGGGGCGGCCAGAAAACGTCGCCATCCAACACCGCGCGTACGGCTTTCTGAATGACGCTCAAATCACTGGACTTGGGAATGAAACCGCTGGCGCCAAATTCACGGGACTTGACCATGATCGACGCTTCTTCCTGAGCCGACACCATTACCACCGGAATCTGCGGATACTGCCCACGCAACAGCACCAACCCGGAAAAACCGTAAGCCCCCGGCATGTTCAGGTCCAGCAATACCAGATCCCAGTCGGCCTTTTCGGTCAGACGGCTTTCCAGCTCGGCAATGCTCGCCACTTCCACCAGACGGACATCCGGGCCCAGGCCCAGGGTCAACGCTTGATGCAGGGCGCTACGAAAAAGAGGGTGGTCATCGGCAATCAGGATTTCGTATGTGGCCATTTTTCAAATGATCCTGTTTTTTTATGGGACGCCTGATGCATTTCAGGCCTCGCCAAAACAACTCGAGGTGCAGCCACGCAGCGGCACCAACAGGGCACGTTCAACGCCAATTACGTAAAAAAAGCAGCGTTTCAAACTTTGGCCGCGCCCTAATCGGCGCCAAGCATGCCCAGCGAAACCGGGGTGGTCAAGTTGCATGGCTCTGCCAGCGACCTGGTTCTTAGCAGTATGGGCGATGCTCAGCAGATGACAGGCGCCGCGTGTTGTACAAAGGGCATCAACTCGGCATGGGCCGGTGTTGCAACATTCATATCCAGCTGATGTTTAGCGTCCAGGTAATGCTGGCTGAATACATCAAAATAAGCGTCCAGCGCCAAAGCAGCGTCTGTATCACCCGCAAGATCAAGGCACAGCGCCGCCACTTCGGCCGTGCACAGGTGCTCGCTGCGAGTGGATCTGCGCAATCGATACCGTGAAAGCTTCTCAGGAAGCAGGCTCAGAATCGGAAACGCATCAAAATAGGGACTTTTGCGGAAAATCTTCCGGGCTTCGGTCCAGGTGGCGTCCAGCAGAATGAACAGCGGCCGTTTGGTGCTATCGACCTCGACGCTGTGGGTAACTCGCTCGGGCTCGACGTACTCGCCTGGAAACACCAGGTACGGTTGCCATTGCGGGTCGGCCAACAGCGCCAGCAGTTGTTCATCGATTTCCGTGCGTGACCAGATGAACGCATGGTTGTCGCGCACCACATCGGCAATCAGCCAACCGGTATTGCTTGGTTTGAACACTTCTTTATTGGTCATGATCAGGCACACGCCGCTACGGGTGTCGACCCGCGGACGCCAGGCGCATAGGCAGTGGCTCTCGATCACACGGCAGGCACGGCAACGGGTTGCTCGCCAACCACGGGCCTGAATCGGCTTGATGCCCTCTTCCTCTCGCTGATCACGCAAGCGGGCTACGGCGTTGGGGGCGTGGTTCATCGTGAGCAACACCGGCAGACAGGAAAACTCGACACAAACGGCACTCGGCAAGGCAATAAAGGCCAGCAGTTTACCAGAGCGACCGGCGCAAGCCTGTACCGACCAGGCCACCTCCCCTATAATTCGCCGCCACTGAACGCACAGTCACGTGGCTGGTCGAACCACCAGTCACTGAACCAGGAGAGTTTCATGCTGCGCCTTATCGTTCCCACCGCTGCCGTTTTGCTGGCGTCGTCCTTCAGTGCTCAGGCTGCGTCCTTGAGTGAGCAGAATCTCAACAGAGAGCTGCGAAACGTCGCCGTACAAAGCAGCGTCGGCACGCCACGGGCGATCAACGAAGACATTCAGGATCAGGGTTATACCGTCGAAGGCAAACAGCTGATCAACCATCTGAGCGTTCAAAGCAGCCACGCCGACAAGATGCGCGCCGATCCGAAAGCCGTGTACTTCCAGCTTGGCGCCTCCGTCTGCAGAAACGACGGGTTCCGCAAGCTGATGGCCAAAGGCGCGATCATGCGTTACGACTTTACCGAAGTGAAGACCAACCGCCCGGTCGGCTCCGCAAGCTTCCAGGAATCGGATTGCCCGAAAGCGACCCCGACGAAGAAGAAGTAACTATCGGGAAGTAGCGCGCCGCTGTTCATCCTCGGCGCGCAGTTCTGCCAACAGCGCCTGCAAGTAGCGCGAACGTCGCTCCCCGCCCTCCAGACGTCGGCAACACTCCTCTTCGAGACTCAAATGATTGGTCTCGGCTGATAACTTCAGCAATCGATACAGTTGCGCATCGATTTCCAGAGTGACTCTGGGCATGGTTTCCCGCCTCCTTGCACGCATTGATCGCTGTTGATCACGCGAAAAATCCCTGAACTGCTTGAACGTTGCGTCATGCCATTGACGCAAAGTTGTCGTGTCACGCCTGTAACTTAGTAAATCAGAGCGCAGGACATACGGCTTGCGTTCAGACGAGCGGTGAAAGCACCTTGCAAATCGTCAATAAGCGGTTGCCAGGAAAGACTTTGCGGCGCAATGATCAAGCAGCGCAAATCGTTGCGAGGGTCTAAATTCATAGTGTTCACGTTGATTTTTTCAGGGCAGAAAAGGGGCTGCCCATTGCGTGTCTTATTGTGCAAACGTTTCTTTCATTCAAGGGATAAGCAGAGCCCGTATGGATGGCTCGATTGCAAACGAGTCAGGTGGAGCGCCCAGGCAAGGGCTTGGGCAGACAGCGACACAAGGGGTGTCGCGGCGCCGACGACTGTTTTGTCGGGCCAAGGGTTCTGTGCAGAAGGAGAAGTTGAATGCCTTACCAACCGAATGACCTCCTGAGCCGTCATTTTCAAGAAAGCGGCCACGACCTCACCAGCAAGGTCGAAGAACAACTCAACCTGGTTTCACCCAACAGCCCCAACATCCCGATTTACCGCGACATGATCCTGACTGTGCTGCGCATGGCCCAGGAAGATCACAACCGCTGGAATGCCAAGATCACCCTGCAAGCCCTGCGCGAACTCGAGCATGCCTTCCGTGTGCTGGAGCAATTCAAGGGGCGACGCAAAGTCACCGTTTTCGGCTCGGCCCGCACGCCGATAGAACACCCACTGTACGGTTTGGCCCGGGAGCTTGGCGCCGCCCTGGCGCGCTCGGACATGATGGTCATCACCGGTGCCGGCGGCGGCATCATGGCGGCGGCCCATGAAGGTGCCGGCCTGGAACACAGCTTGGGATTCAACATCACCCTGCCCTTCGAGCAGCATGCCAATCCCACGGTCAATGGCACCGGGAATCTACTGCCCTTCCACTTTTTCTTTACCCGCAAGCTGTTCTTCGTCAAGGAAGCCGATGCGCTGGTCCTGTGCCCGGGCGGTTTCGGTACGCTGGATGAAGCGCTGGAAGTGCTGACCCTGATTCAGACTGGCAAAAGCCCATTGGTGCCTGTGGTGCTACTGGATGCGCCGGGCGGCAAGTTCTGGCAAGGTGCGCTGGACTTCATTCATCATCAACTGGAGGAAAACCGCTACATCCTGCCAACCGACATGAAGCTGTTGAGTCTGGTCTACAGTGCCGAAGAGGCAGTGGAGCAGATCAATCAGTTCTACAGCAACTTCCACTCCAGCCGCTGGCTCAAGCATCAGTTCGTGATTCGCATGAACCACAAACTCAGCGACCGGGCGCTTGAACACATGCAGGAGGCATTCGCCGACCTGTGCCTGAGCGATCATTTCCATCAGCACGCCTACAGCGGTGAGGAGCACGACGAACCGCAGTTCAGCCATTTGGCGCGACTTTCGTTCACCTTCAACGCCCGTGATCATGGTCGTCTGCGGGAGTTGGTGGATTACATTAACCTGCCGGAAAACTGGGCCCAGTCCAAACCCCAGGCGCAACAACGCACGCGTGAGCCGTTCAAGGTGACGTGAAGCAAAAAAAGCCCGTTATCGAAATAGCGGGCCGTTTTATTTAATCGTCCATCCCTCGGCCGCTGAACAAGCGGCTGATCATTTCCATGGAGTACCCCCGATAACTCAGGAACCTGCCCTGTTTGGCACGTTCCCGGGCGTCTATCGGTAGGTGTCCAGCAAATTTGCGCCGCCAGGTGTCCTCCAGTTGTTCCTGCCAGTTGATACCGCTCTCGCGTAACGCCAATTCGACGTCGGTACGTTGCAGGCCGCGCTGGCTCAACTCTTCGCGAATTCGCAAAGGGCCATAACCGGAACGGGCACGGTAGGAAACAAAGCTTTCGAGGTAACGGGATTCGGACAACAGGCCCTCTTCCGTCAAGCGGTCAAGTGCTGTGTCGATCATTTCAGGGAGGGCGCCGCGCTGACGCAGTTTACGCGTCAGCTCGACTCGACCGTGCTCGCGTCGCGCGAGCAGGTCCATTGCGGTTCGCCGCACCGCGACGAGTGTATCGAGTACGGCGGTCATCGGATCAATCAGATATCAGCGTCAGCCAGGTCATCAGCCGTCTCTTTGACTGGCGATGCTTTGACGTCCGGTGCTGGGGTCAGCAACTTGTCGCGCAGTTGCTTCTCAAGTTTCGCGGCGATCTCCGGATTGTCCGCCAGGAACTTGGCCGAGTTGGCCTTGCCCTGACCGATCTTGGTGCCTTCGTAGGCATACCATGCACCGGATTTCTCGACGAAGCCGTGCAGAACACCCAGGTCGATCATCTCACCGTTGAGGTAGATGCCCTTGCCGTAAAGAATCTGGAACTCGGCCTGACGGAACGGCGAAGCCACCTTGTTCTTCACAACCTTGACGCGGGTTTCGCTACCGACGACTTCATCACCTTCTTTCACCGCGCCAGTACGGCGGATGTCCAGACGAACCGATGCGTAGAACTTCAACGCGTTACCACCGGTGGTGGTTTCCGGGCTGCCGAACATCACGCCGATTTTCATACGGATCTGGTTGATGAAGATCACCAGGCAGTTGGCGTTCTTGATGTTACCGGTGATTTTACGCAGCGCCTGAGACATCAGACGGGCTTGCAGGCCCACGTGCATGTCACCCATTTCGCCTTCGATTTCAGCCTTCGGCACCAGAGCAGCCACGGAGTCGACGATGATCACGTCAACCGCGTTGGAACGCACCAGCATGTCGGTGATTTCCAGGGCCTGCTCGCCGGTGTCCGGCTGGGAAACCAGCAGGTCGTCGACGTTGACGCCCAGTTTGCCGGCGTACTCAGGGTCGAGGGCGTGTTCGGCGTCGACGAATGCGCAGGTCGCGCCGGCTTTTTGAGCCTGGGCGATCACCGACAGTGTCAGGGTGGTTTTACCGGAGGATTCAGGACCGTAGATCTCAACGATACGGCCTTTTGGCAGACCGCCAATGCCGAGCGCGATGTCCAGACCCAGAGAGCCAGTGGAAATAGCCGGGATCGCCTGACGGTCCTGATCGCCCATACGCATTACGGCACCCTTGCCGAATTGACGTTCGATCTGACCCAGGGCCGCAGCCAAGGCTTTCTTCTTGTTGTCGTCCATTAAAGTCCTCACGTAATCAATAAGGCCTGACGGCCAACACCTGTATAAGTAGCCAGTATTATTCCACAGCGTTTCAGGATCGCCTACCCCTGATTTGAGATTTCTCCAGCGGCATGCCGCAGCAGCCCCTCTAGCGCGGCCTTCACCGTTTGTCGGCGGACCTCGTCACGGTTACCGGGAAAGTGCTGTACCTCGCTGAACACCTGCTCACCGACGCCCCAGGCCAGCCACACCGTGCCCACGGGCTTGCTCGGCGAGCCGCCGTCCGGCCCTGCCACACCGCTGACCGCCACGGCAAAACGCGCCCGGCTTTTTTCCTGCGCGCCGCGAACCATGGCCTCGACCACTTCGCGACTGACCGCCCCCACCGTCTCGAACAACTCGGCCGGGACATTCAATTGCTGGGTTTTCTGGCGGTTTGAGTAGGTGACATAACCGGCTTCGAACCACGCCGAACTTCCCGGAATGCGGGTTATCGCCTCGGAAATCCCGCCTCCGGTGCAGGACTCGGCAGCGGTGACGTGGGCATTGAGAACCTGCAGGCGCCTGCCAAGTTCAGCGGCCAGCTGAGTGATATCTTTCACGGCTCTCTCCTGAACGAGCGGAATGAGGCCTACCGTACACGAGCCGATCACGCTTGCAAGGTTCAGGATCGATCAAAATGTTAGCGAGCGAGGGCTCTGACATAGGCCTGACACGCCTGCAGGGCAATCAGTCCGCTATCGCCTGCGTCGGTGATGGCGATAATTCGTTGAGCATGCGCCGGGGCAAGTCGGGCTCGCGGGGCGCCATGATCCACGCCGCCGGTGCTGGAGGCGGCTGGCATTGCACCGGTTGAGGCAGTGTCATGGGCATCGAGGAGGACTGACAAGCGCACATCAGCAGTGGCAAGACGATCGCGCAGGCGACCTTGATCACGTTCGGCATCGCTAAGCGCTCGGTAATGGGTTTGTTCACTGACCGAAAGCCGCTGCTCCAGCGCCAGGTGCTTGTCCTGCTCGGCCTGTTGCTGGGTGGCGGCGGCCAGAGTCAGTTGATTAAGGGTTTCGGCGTGCAGCCTGGCCTGTTCCGACAGTTGCCGGCTGTAGCGCCAATCCTGAAACTGCCAGGCCAGTGCCGCCGAACAACCGACCAGCACCAGCAAACCGCTCAGTCGCCAGCCGATCAGACCGAAGGTTGGCATAACACCGCCCTCGCCCGCGCCCAGAGTTCCAGACGATCCTGCAACCCGTTCAACCCGCCGTTGATACGGCGGGTGATGCTGTTGAACTGGTCGCGGTCGGCCAATTCATTCAGGCCATTCTGCTCCCAGAACCATGCAGCTGACTCGGTCGCCCACTGCGGCTGCTCCAGTAGTTCAGGCAGGGCCAACAAACGCTCATCGCCGAACAGGCCGAGGCTGCATTGACGGTAGTTGTTGCGGCCGGTGATCTGGATCAGGCCTCGGCCACGGTATTTTTGACCATCGCCGTCGGGTTCCGGAGTGTTGCCCAAACGGGCGGCCAGGGTGCCGGTGTCGTATTTGCTCAGGTATTGAGTGCTGCCCAGTTCGCGTACGTACTGCAACTGCCCCGATTCGTGACCGACTTGCGCGAGGAAGGCGGCGATGCGTTTGGGGGTGTTGATGTTGCGGTGAGACATGGCGGTGTTCAGGGCGGAAATGAAAACGCCCGCTTGGGAGCGGGCGTTGGGCATGATGCTTTGTAGTTGTTGCGTGACAATCATAATTTCCCCGAAAAGGCGTTAAAGTTGCTCTGCCAACCAAAGCGGCGCACTGGGTCGATGTTCGGTGAACGGGAAGAAAGATCCTTGTGGCCAATCTCGCAGTGCACGACGATAGGCCTGCAGTTGGGCGTATTGATCAGCGGTCAAAGTAGTGCCCCCGCCATCCTCCAGTTCATCTCTATCGCGAGCAACTATGCTGTCCGTGGCCGATAGCTGTGCATCACGCCAGAAACGCTCGGCATTCGCAGCTTCTTCCGGTGAAAGGGGTGGTGTATCGACAAGAACGGGATACCCGTTATCGGCACGAACGGAAATCATCTTCGCGGTGACGGCCAACTCTTGAAGTAGTGACACCCAGTACGTCTGAGGGATCTCTATGACATCGGAAGGAATATCCGATGTATTGATCCCGGGTACATACACACCACAAGTACTTGCGCTAAACAAAAAATTGAACTCGTTCATTCAATACCCCTTGGCAAAATAGGTAATCCCCCACCCGGGCCTGACAGAACCGCCCATATCCCGAACCTTCAATCGGCAGCCCTGTTTCGTGGCAGTACCGGCCAACATGATGACCATCGCCCCGTCACCGCCAACATGAGTGGCAACGACAGAAACAAAAGCGGTAGGAAACGAAATCGGAAAGGTGACAAAAACCTCTCCATTAGCATCCGTCGTGCCGTAACCCCATTGATCAATGTTGCCGCTGGAGTACTTCTGGTAACCGGGGTTGCCCGTCATGCCGGAGAACAACGAGGTGTATTTCAAGCTGACGGTGCCGCCCACCAACCGCCATTGACTCTCTAGCTTGAGGAACTCAGCGATTTCCCCTACACCTAGAACAACGGAACCGACCATACCGTTTGAAGCCTTGATGGTGTCCGCCCCAGGCGCTGCCGAGACCGTCAACGCGCCTGCCCCGGCATTGACGATGTTCATCGTGGACGCATGGGCGATACCGGTGGTGGCAGGTAGCGTCGCTGTAATCGGTGTATTGCTGGTGAAACTGCTGACACCACCAATGTTGGACGCTGTGAGTACGGCACTGTCGGCATAAGATGTGAAGCCAGAAAATTGCAGACCATTACGAGTAACAAATGCAGTCGTTGCGACGCTATTGTCATTATCGAATTGCGGGGCAGTGACGAATAGGCCATTGCTACGCAACGCTGTCAGAAGCTGATTATTCAAACCCTCTACCGGATTAATTCCGGCGCTGCGAATGACATTCAGTAACTCCTGAGTAACGCCATTGCCCCAACTCGCCGGGATCAAGGATCCAGGTGCACCGGTCAGCGGACTTTCATCGACAAACTTCCCGTCAACCAACCCGGCACTGGGCACGCTATTTGGATAATCCATATTTTTCTTAATTCCTTAACAAGGTGGGTAGCATTACTCGCTAACTTGCAACTGTTCCAGGTACGAGAGGCCAAATGACGTCAGTGGAAAAGTTCGCTCGCTGCTCGATACGATTGAGTTCAACGCTATAGAGTTTCCATTCCAACAGGGCCAATTGCTCATCATGAGTCGCCTCTCCAATATCTTCGGCATATTGAAGAGGGGCAATACGCAGGACAGCCTCCCGAAGCAAGACATCACGCTTGGCCAAGACCTGATCCTTGAGATCAGACAGACGAGCCGCATCGTCAAACTTCCAGGCGTTATCACTCCAGACGTAGTAGTCACCCGGCCACGGCTCGGTGGTAAAGTTTTCTGGCAACTCTCCGAGTTCACTCCAAACCTGCTGAGCCCCGCCATCCTTGCGATAAACCAAACCGCGACGATCAATCACTTCCCGAGGAACATTGTTCACCAATGCCCAGGTACGGCCGCTTTCCGCAGACGGTAGTTCAAATGAAAGTTCAACGGCATTACTGGGTAATTGAATACCGATACCCGGAGTGACGGAAAACTCTACGGGCCCCGACAATGCGCTCGAGTTATCTAATAGATAATAAAACATGGACACCTCAGATAAGTTTTATACGACCGGGATAGGCGATGTTGCGCGGTCGGGACTTGAAGGAGTGGAGCAAGGTACTGGCTGCATCCATCTGGAAACTGGTTCCTGCGGGAAAAATGGGACCGCCATTGCTCAGCCCCGATACATACTGAGATTCCTCACGGGTATCGGCGCCAAATGCAGTAAGGCTATCGGACCATCGCGAGCCCACCGCGCCAGCACCGTTAGCTCCCATCGCGTAGGAATGAATGGTGCCAGGTTGGAAGGCGCCCATTACCCGTCCGGCGTCCACCGAACGCCCTTCGTCCAAAACCCTCAAAAATTCCCCTCGTCCTTCAGGGCCACGAAAAGTCAGCGCACCATCACCGGCGGTCCACTTGCCTTCATTACCTGCCCGAGTAGCCTCAGTGCCGAGCATTCCTGACTGCTGCGCGTGATCCCAAAGCCAGGGCCACTCGGCACGTTTCATTACCGTGCCATTGAGCGCCCCATAGCCACCCGGGCTCAGCAGCGTGGTCGTCTCAAAAAACGGACGCCCCAGCGGGGTGTTATCGAATCGCCCGACCGGCCACCAACTGCCGGCACCATCGCTGCGCAGATGCCACCAATCCCCACTGCCCAACAACACCAGAAACGGATAACCGACTGCCGATAGATGCGTATGAAATCGGATTCGGTCAGTGCCGACAGCCTGAATAACGAGGCGATTGCCGCTGTTATCAACACGTCGAACGATGACGTCACGAACACCCAACGCGACATTGGCTGGCGGCAGACTGATGGTGGCGGCACCTGAACTGGCATCAATCAGTACGAGACCAAGTTCTTCGACGGTCAGAACTTTTGATGCCGCTAGCCGTGTGATCACCGAATACATCGGATTGATCTTGCCAATGATCGCCAGGATAGCCTTGAGAAGTTGATTGTTGTCGGCTTCGGAGGGTGCCAGACCGCCCCCGGTGATCACGCCCAAAACCTCTTGCGTGACGCTGTTTCCCCATACAGCCGGAATCAACGATCCCGGCGTCCCGGCGACGGGATTTTCATCGACAAACTGGCCATTCACCAATCCAACGCTGGGTACACTTTTTGGATAATCCATATTTCAATCCTTTACCTGGAACATTCGATATCCGTTCAGTCAGCCAACCAGGCAGGCCTTTTCGGTCGAGAACGTTTCGAAGGAAACTTCTTCGCCTGAGGCCACTTGCGCAGCGCTTGCAAATAAACAAGAAGCTCTTGATATTCACTGTCAGAAAGCGTGGTGGCCTTCATCAGTTCCACCTCATCACGATGTCGGTCGCGTAGCCAGACCACGCGGTCAAACGTTTGATCACGCCACGCCTTTGCTTCCTGTGAAAGTTCTTCATCCGACAAGGGGGCAAGTTCAACCAGAACCGGCAATCCTTCATCATCATGAGCTCTCGCGGTTCCCGCTTTTGGATTGGCGATTACGGCGTCATAACGCTCGTCATCAATTTCAACGGCATCCTCGGGAAGGCTAATGTGATAACCCGCCAGGTAGGTATTGCCGGTCGTGCGGCTGTAAAATCTCTTCATCTCAGTTACCCACGCTCAAGACACTGACCCAGCCAGTGCCACCGGAATTACTCATGACCTGAACTTGACTGGCGTCGAGGTAAGTCACCAAGGGCGGAGTGGTGATATCGAGGAACGGCGCATTACCTGATGACGAATAACCGGCCCAAGCGCCACGACATTGATTTTTAAAGGCCAGCGGCCACGGTTTGGATACATAACCGTTATTGACGGCGACATAGACCATGACCCACTGAATCATGAAACCACCCAACCAACTCGGAAACGCGATGTAGCCGTTTTCTGCAAAGCTGTAGGAAACCCCGAACGCCAGTTTTTTCGGGGTAACAATCGTAGTGTCATCAACAGCGGCATTGACTTGGGCCTGAGTCGAAATACGTGCCCAGCCGAACATCGACTCGGTGGCCTGAAGCAACTTCTTCTCTATCGCTTGAAAGACACGAATGGGCGTCATCAGTTTGTTGGCGCTTACACCGGATTCGGCCTCTTCCTTGCTCGCCAGAGATTCATTTTTGTTCCTCTCGACAATCGCTGAAATCGCCGCTTTCAGCTGAGTGCTATCGCTTTCGTCCGGGACAATGCCAGCGTCGACAATCGCATTCACAATTTCATCCGTGACGCTGTTGCCCCACCTCGCCGGAATCAACGACCCCGGCGTCCCGGTCAACGGGTTCTCATCCACAAACTTCCCATTCACCAACCCGGCGCTGGGCACACTCTTCGGATAATCCATCCCTCTACTCCCTAGTCATAATTGATGTGCACCTTGGTATGCGCCGGTGCGCTGCGGTGGATCAAACACTCCAGTGCCGAGCCCGGATTCACGCCGAAGCGCTCGCCCCAGTAACTGGCGCCAAAACGTCGTCCCAGCAGCAATCGCCCACCGGTATTCAGCGTCCACATGAATTGCGCTTCCCAAGTGCCCCAGTGCGCCGCGCCGAAACGCGAACGCCCCATACGTGGGGCTTCCAGTTCGGTGATGGTGGCGTTCGGGTAACCCTGGCTTTTGGCGATTTCGAGGTAGTAGCCGACGGCCTGGCTGCCGACCGCGAGCAGGCGGCGGCGTACCGCGAGACGGCGGTCGTCGAACAGTGGCGTGGCGCCCAGGCATGGGTCGGGAAGGTTCATTACCCGCTCCCAATCGGGTACCAGTTCGCTGACCCCAGCCGGGTCCATTTCGTTGAGCAGGTCGGCGGCACGGGCGTCGAGGCGGGCCAGCTCCAGGGCGACGCCTTCGAGCACTTCTTCGAGTTCAGGAACTTGTTCGGGGTCCCAGGCCGGCCCGCTAGGCAGCAGGCTGCGCAGTTGGGCGTGGTATTGCGCGGCGGTTCTTATGTCCCCCATACGCAACCTCCGAATGTCAGCAATTCGCTTTGATTGGCGGGGACATCGGCGACAGGCGAGGTGAGTGAGTGGTCGTATTCACCACTGGCGCTGCTGATGGCTTCACGGATGTGACTGATCAACAACTTCTGGCCGAGGTCGGCTTCACGGTTATGCAGGTCTCGCAGCTGCGCTTCGACGGCGGCGCGTATGGCGGTGGTGTCGGGGGTCAGCGTCAGGTGATAGACCACCGGTACCTGAACCGGCCGCTGCACATGCACCTCGGCGGTGACCGGGCGCAGCGGCTCGATGTAGGCCTGGACTTCGGCCAGTTGTTCGTCATTCGGCACCGGTTGCGGGTCGTCGTCACGCATGATGAACAGGCTGACCGTGCCCGGTCCCAACAAACCGCCACGACACCAGGCGCGGGTCACGCCGGGGCACTCCAGTGCCCAGGTTTCATAGTCCTGGGCCGAACCGCCGTGAGGGATGATGCGGTAGGAGCGGATCACCCGCGAGCGCAGCGACTCCAGGCTTTCCCGCGCAACACCGCCGCTGAGCCCCGGCGTCAGCACGGTGAAGCTATTGCCGACGATACCCGCAATCGGTTGCACCGGAATCAGCGCCAGACCGGCCTCGGCATTGCCCAGGCTACCGGCCTCGAGCGCGGCGATGGTGGTGCTGTTGAGGCCATTGCTGGTGGTGCGTGCGGCGGTCACTTTGTAGGTGCGACCGTCGCTTGATTGCAGCAGGGTGTCGACGTCCAGCACCGCACCGGCGCTGGCGGTAAAACTGACACTGCCGCTGGCCGCTTGTGCGGCTTTGCGCGGCTGGTTCAGGCGCAGTGCGGCGATCCGTTCCAGGGTCGATTCATCGGCCTTGTCCGGGAGGATCTGCTCGGCGATCCAGTCCAGGTAACCATACAGGCCGTAGGCGGCGCCACCGAGGGTGCGGGCCAGCACTTGCGCATCGGACTGGCGCAGCGAATCGCTGGCCAGGTCGCTTTGGGTGCGTTTGATCAGCACCGGCAGCGAAGGGGTTTCAAACGGCATAGATCACCTGCCAACTGTTATCGGGGTTGATGTCCAGGCGTTCGCCGTCGGCCAGGGTCAGGACCGTGCGCAGGTTCAGGCGCTGGGCGTCGAGGCGTTCGCTGATGATGTCGATGGCGCTGCAATGGCCATCGTCGATCAGCCATTGGAGGGCTTCGCGGGCGTAGAACTCGGCGTCCATCTGGGTCTGGCGGGTCAGCTTGACCCGGCGCAGCAGCCACAGCCGCGAACCGATGCGGTCGTCGGCCACTGTAGGAAAGCTATCGCCCCACCAGCCGAAACGCTCTTCATCGTCGAGGGCATCGTCATCGGCGGCGCGGCGCCAGGTGAACAGGCTGATCAGCACCGAGCGGGTCAGTGCGGCGTGGAGGTTTTGGCTGATCAACATCACTGCCCTCCCGCCGGTACGCCGGTCTGGCCGTTGCCCGCTTGCACGCCGACGTGCACGTGTTTGATCTGGCTGATTGCGCCGGCAACTTGATCGCCGGTGGACACGATTTTTCCAGTCTGATTGATCACGGGTGTGTCGAAGTTGACTGCACTGCTGGCGCGGATATTCAGGGTGGCGGTTTCGATGTCGATGATCCGCCCGCGCTTGAAGTGGATCTTGTCGCCTTCGTCGGTGTAGATCGCCACTTCGCCAGGGGTCAGGGACTGGAGGCGATAGCGGCGGTCGGCAACTACCAGCACGATGGCGTGGGAGCGATCACCGCCCAGAAACGTGGCGACACCTTCGGCGCCGGCCAGTGGGTTGCTGGTGAAACCGTAGGGTTCGAAGTGTTCCATGTCATCGTTCACTTCGCCGGCGGTGAGGCGCATTTGCAGCGATTGAAGCTTGGTGGCCGAGTTGGCGAGCACGACAGTGCCGCGCGCCAGGAGGCGTGTCAGTAGGCTCATTGGATTTTCCTTGAAGGCGACCGCCGCTCTTGTGGGAGCTGGCTTGCCTGCGAAAACGGCGGATCAGTCACCTTGATGTTGAATGTGCCGCCGCCATCGCGGGCAAGCCCGCTCCCACAGGGTCGAGTGTGGGGTCAGGTTTTCTTCGGAGGCTCTGGATTGGCGTCGAAGGTATGCGGCGGTGCGACTTGCAGGGTGGTGACCGAACCTTGTGCCGACAGCGAATAGGTCACCTTCGAGATCAGCATGTCGTCATCGAACCCCAGCACCGGATCCTTGACCCGCACCAGTGTGTTATGACGCCACAGATCGCCGTTGGATTGCCGCCAGCCCTGCACCTGATAGGTAGTAGCTTTGGCCTTGCCCACGCGAGTGGCGCTTTCCCAATTGGCCCGTTGCAAGGCGAGATCGGGATTGATCTGCATGCCTTCGTTGATCACCGTGACCCGCCGACGCTTGTAGCTCAGGTCGGCGGACACCGATTCAACCTCGCTGACCGCCGCCCCGCTCTTCTTGTCCGTACCCTTTTGCTGACCGATGACCCGGTATTCGGAGAACACCTGGCTGTAATCCATCGGCGCGTTGGCCGAGAGAATATTCTTGCCCAACTCCAGCGCATCGCTGGCCCGCCCACCACTGCCAGGCCGGGCCAGCACCAATCGGCCCTGGGCATCATCGGTGGAAAACACCCGAAACAATGTCAGCAAGCGGTCGATGGATTGAAACACCGTTTCCCCCGGCACGATGGTGTGACTGCTGAGCCGGGCGGTCTCGGGAATTTCACTGACCACAAAGACCTTGTAGGTGATCGCCAGCGCTTCGACGATGCTCAACAGCGATTGCTCATGCCATTGATTCGGGCGGTTGGTCGCGGCGCAATCCACCAGGTCCTGGGTGCAGGAACTGCCTTCGATGTTCAGGCTGATCTGCCGCCCGTCATAACTGATCGGCGCCTTGAACACATACCCGGTCAGCACCAGATCCTGGCCGATGCGCACTTCACAGGCGTCACCGGGCTGGATTCGCTGGTCCACGGTCTGCCCCGGCCATTGCCAGGTGATGTTGAGTTTAAAAGTGCGGAACTGACGCTCCAGATCCGCCGTGATTTCCACGCTTTTCCAGCCACCGTATTCCAGGCCGCCGACGGTCAATGTGACGCGGTTATCCATGTCGTTCATGGCTCACTCCCCGGAGACTTTCACATCGTTCGGCGCGTACCCCGGATGGGCAATCCCGTTGCGCTGAGTCACTTCGGTGACTCGCGTGGCATCGGCAAATTGCCGGTAGGCCACGACGACGGCTGGCAAGCTCTCCTGAAAGGATTTGCTGACCAGCCGCACACCGGACGACGCCACCGCCTTGAGGTGCGCATTCAACGCCTGCTTCACATCATTGATGGCCTGGTAGTGCGCGGGACTGGCCTTGTTCAATGCCAACTGGATCGCTTCGTTCAGCTCCTTTTGCAACAACTGCAAATCGTCGGTGACCGGCACTTCCTGACGGATGACCGGCTGCACGGTCTGCTGATCCAGCGACGGCGTCGACGACAGTTTCACCGGGGTCGACGCCACCGGCATCGAGGCGACCCATTGCGCCACTTTGACCAGCAACGTGTCCTGCACCAGATCGGCCATGGCTTGAGCCGCGGCCGTGGTGTCCTTGCCGGTGGTGAGCTTCGGCGCATCGGCCTTGCGGATGGCTTCGAGCTGTTGGGACACGTCGGCAATCACGCCACGATAGCCCTCCTTCGCGAAGTCCTTGAGCGATTTGATATCGCCGAGCAAGCCCTTGAATTCCGCCGCCACTTCCTTGGGTAATTCCTTGACCGCTTTGACCAGCTCGGTGATTTGCCGGTACTCCTCGATCAACGGTTTGAGCTGTTCCTGGATCACTTCATAGACCCCGGTCAGGCTGTTGCGCAGATTGGCGATGCCGATCCGCGCAGCCTTGATCAGGGTCATGGCCTGTTCGAAACGGGCCACTGCCGAGCCCAGCAGGGTGTCGGCCTTGGCCAGCAGCACCTTCTGCGTGCTGACCGTGGCCGTCGGAAACGGCAGCGGTTCATCGGGGTAAAACTTCAGCGCAAAGGTCACCAGCCCGCCGTCCTGGCGGGTGTGGGTCATGTCGCACTCGCCGACCTTGACCTGCAAGCGTCCCAGCCACGGATGCACCAGTTCGCCACTGCCCTGCTCCAGCGCCTTGAGCAGTTTGTCGCGCTGCTCCAGGCAATCGGGGCCGACGATGAACGCCGTCAGATCATGGATCTTCGCCTGCTGGCCAAGGCCCTCGAAAAACGGCAGATCCCGCTGCGGATACTCGTGCAACTGGCCCTTTTTACCGACCGGGGTTTTCGCCTGATCGACCCAAAAACCGACACCGCGAAAGGATGCCGGCAACAAACGGTCACGCCAGTTCATTGGAACCTCCCAGCGACAGCGAGCGATAGCCGATGCGCGAATTGAGCGACAGCCCCGGTTGATTGGTTTGCGGTTGATCGGTGCGCAGCCCGGCCGGCGCGTTTTCGAAGCGAACCGTCAGGCCGCCTTCGAGTTGCGTGCGGTTGTTGGCGGCGGTTTGCTGGATCAGGGCGCTGGAGTTTTGTGTCAGGGAATCGGGCTGCATCGGCGACCTGATCGGCAAGCTGCCGGGAGCCGTCAGCGCGCTCGAGGCTGGCTCGGAAGCGTCACCAAAGAACGCCGCTGCTGGCGCAAATTCACCCTTGCCTTCGGCATTGGTTTTCTTTTGCACCTCGGTGAAGCCTTCGACCTTGCCGGTAATTTTGGCGATAAAACCACCAAAACTACCGCCCAGCATCTCCTGGATCGGCGCCAGAATGGCCCGGAGCTTTTCCGCTTTTTCACTGAAAAACTGAACCACAGATGCCCATGTTTCGCTCAGTGCGTCCAAGGGCGACCAAGTGAACAACCCGCCGAGGTAGGAAAAGAACGCCTGCGCTCCAAGTTTGATCGACTCCCAGTAGCCCGAGAACATGGCAGGCACCTGATCCCAAGCCGCGGCAATAGCGTCCAGCGGCACCCAGTCGAACAGGCTGCGCAGTTTCTCCTTCACCGGCACAGTCAGTGCCACGAGCAGATCCCAGATCGCCGCAAACAAACCGACAACGGCCCCCCAGTTGTTCAGGATCATTCCGTAGGGCGTCCAGGCAAACCACGCCTTGAGGAAATCGAATCCCGCACTCACGACTGCTTTCACTCGATCAAAAATATCCGAGAAAACTCCGCTGATCGGCGCCCAATAACTGACAACCTTTTGCCAGAGCCCGGCGAAAAACGTCGAAATCGGCTCCCAGTTGGCAATGATCAAACCGGCCGCCAGGGCGATACCCATGGCAATCAGCATGATCGGATTGGTCTTGAGCACCATGCTCATCAGCTCGAACACTTGCGTCGCGCCGGTCACGGCGGTTTGCATCGCCGAGAACGCAATGGCCCCTGCCGCCAGACCTTCGACCAGTTTCGGGTTGTCATCGAGCAGACTGCCAAACCCAACCAACAACGGTTGAAGACCTGCCGTTACCGTAGCGACGGCAGGCTGCAAGGCCGTGTTGGCCGCGACCGACACCTGCTCCATCGAGCGGCTGAACACATTCATGTTTTGCGTGGCACTCGCTGGCGCTTTGGGCAAATCAACGCCTTCGGCCGATTCGCTGACCTCAGTCAATTTGCCCTTGAAGGCGTCGGATGCTTTGATCCCCTCCACGAACGGCGTGATCACGCTGCCGCCCTTGAACAGACCGCTGATGTCCAGTTTGCCGAGGCCGGTCTGCTCCAGGTTGTTCTTGAAGCGCTCGACTTTTGCCCGAAGGGCGCCGAGCTTGGGTGACAGTTCATCGATGCCGGTGAGCAGCACCGAGGTTTTCTCTTGTGTTTGTGTGTCTGCCATCACTGCACCTGCTGCATCGCATTGATCCGTTGCGCGTGCTCCAGCGATTCGCGGAGCACATCCAGTGGCCTGGCCATCATCTGTTCGGGGTCAACCTTCCAGAACCAGGCCAGGTCATAGGCGACTGCGATCAGGTCGGTGATGGCTCCGACGCCGCACTCATGAAAAAACTCGCGACGGCCCAACTCAGCGTATTGAGGTCAGCCAGATCCAGCTGGTTGACCGACGACGGCGGGATGCCGGCGCACACCGCGATGTATTTGGCCGCGACGTCCATGTCGAGGCTGACCTCTTCGCTCTTGTCGATCTTGTACGGCAGCGCCTTGATCGCCCGCACTTCCTGCACCGTCGGACGGCGCAGGTTGAGTTCGGTCAAGGGCTCGCCGTGGGCTTCGATCGCAACTTGAAGCTTCACGGCGTTGCTCATTGCCAGGTCCCCTTGATGCCTTCGAATTTCAGTTCGATGGTGGCGTCGTCGCCTTTGGATACCGGCTCTTCCACCAGGTAGGCGCCGGCCAGCACGTAGACTTTGCCGTTGCTGAATTCGCAGGTGACGGTCATGTCAGTGCCTGCGATCAGTTGCTTGAGCGGGAAGTCTGCGGTGTGCAGCGCCGTCACTTTGAACGACGGCGCGATGTCGGTTTCCTTGTAGAAGCCCGGCACGACGGTTTCCCGTTTAACGGCCATCAATGGTGCTTCGCAGCCGCCGTTGATGGTCAGTTGAGCGCCGTCCACTTTGACGTAGCAGGTGCCCGCAATCAGTTGACCCATGGTGTTTCTCCCTTCAAATAAAAAGCCCACGCGAGGTGGGCTGAATTCACACAGTCAGCGCAGCGATCAGGCTGCGTCGTCGTACTGCAGACGGAACTGGTTGAGCAGCGCGAACACGCGCAGGCCGTTGATGTAATCCGGCGGGAACAGCACGTTGACCCGGCTCGGGTCTTGAACATCGCGCTCGACGATCAGGTGTTCGGCGAACAGCTCGGCGTTTTCCACGTGGCCTTCCAGTTCGAGCTTGGCGTACTGGGCAATTAGCTCACCGCGAATGGTGCTCGGGGTGACGATGGGCTGGCCGGCGCCGAAACGGGTGCCGTCGGAGGCCAGTTTGTGGCGACCGTATTTGCTGGTGATCACGCTTTGCAGACGACGCACGATGAACGCCGACTGGTGCATGGTTTCGCTGTCCAGATAGGAGTTATCTGCCTGGCCGTAGGCGTTCTTCTGATAGGTGGTGATCGAACGCTGAATGCGCACGTAGCCGCCTTCGTAGTACGCGGTGGCAATGCCGTAGTTGAGCAGCGACTGACGCTCGGTCAGGGTGAAACGCTCGCTCGCCGGTGCCGGGTCGAGACCTGGCAGGCTGCCGCTTTGGGTCGGACGGCTGGCGTCGGCAGAGATAAACACCGAGGTGCGCGCAGCCAGTGCCGCGGCCTGCACCCAGAACGGTTGCGGTACGCCCGGTTCCAGCGCCTGGATGGTCATGTGCTGGTCGTTACGCGCCTGACCGGCCGCCACCAGCGTACCGATGGTGCCGCGCTTGGCGCTGTAGACGTGACCGAACAATTGCTTGGCCCAGGACCAACGACCGGTGCTGTCATCCATGACGGCTTGCCAGGTGTTGAGGGTCGACAGATCCGACCACGGCATGCAGATGAACTCGAACGGTTCATCGCCCAGCGCCGCCACGGCGGCGACTTGATCCGGTACACCGGCGCCGCCAGTCATGGCGGTGATGGCCGAGGTCAGGCCGGCCGGGGTTTCTTCGCCGTTGCTCTTGCCCAGGCGATTGAATTGCAGGCTGATGTCGTTGCCGCTGTCGCCGGTCCATTTGGCGCTCAGGGTGACGATACCGTCGACCGCTGCAGCACTGACCGGCAGATCGGCGGATGCATTGATTTTCAGTGCCAAGGCCGTGGCCGCTTGGGCCGCAGTGGCACCGTTGACGATGGCCGCTTGAACACGAACGCCGCCGACGTACAGGTTAAGCACGCCGCTCTGGGTCGCGGCACCGGTCAGGGTCAGCACACCTTTGGCGATGCTGCCTTCAGTGTTGTGCAGCGGCAGGCACCAGATCTCGCCGATCGGATCGGTCTTGCGCCAGGTTTCGTACATCGAGGCGAGCATCGAGCCTTGGCCGCCAATGCTTTTGGCCAGCGCCACGCTGGACACCAACACCAGTTTGCCGACGTCGGCTGGTACGATGTTGTCGTTGACCTGAGCGACGATCAGGCGGCGCATGGCCGACGACGCGCTATTGGCGGCCGAGTTATCCATTTCGGCATAGAACAGCGGAACACGAATGTCCGCGGGGATGTTGCTGAATCCGATCGCCATTATTTGGCTCCCTGTGGTTTCGCCGCTTTCACGGCTTTGGTAGTGATATCGCCATCGGCCAGACGTCGACGCCACCAGGCGTTGTCCGGCACTTCACGGCCCTCGAGGGGCAACAGATCGCCCGCTTCCGGGTCCGGCACGACACGGCCCGGGGCCGGCAGCACGGTGATGCGTTTGCTCATGGGGTTACGTCTCCAGAGAAAGTCAGTTCCAGGCGCCCGTCGGGGCCTGGGCGTTGCAGATTGGGGTCCGCCGGATCGATAGCATCGACCCGCACGGTGACCCCGGTAAAGGACGACAAACCGTCCAGTTCACGCTCGTGCCAGCTCTCCGCCGGCTGACCCGGCAAATTGCGACCGAGCTGGAATTCGGCAAAAAAGCGCAGTCGATACAGCACGCGGCTGCTGTTGATGGAAACCAGTTCGCCGCCGTCGTACTCGATGGCGTCGTAGTCGCTGCCGGGCTTGAAACCCACCAGAGCGCGCCAGAGTTCGGCGCGCAGGTCATGCAACAGATCCAGCGCTTTTGTAGCGTCCGTGGTGTCGAGTACCAGGGTTACTTCGAAGCGGTCGCGGATGGGTTGCAGCATCAGGTTTTGCGCGACGCTCTTGCTCGCCAGATCGGCAATCGGCACCACATAGGCGCAGGGGGTTTGCAGCGGGGTGTTGGCTTGCAGCGTGGCGAGGTCGATGCCGGCGGCCACGCGATTGGCCAGGGTTGGGCATTGATCGCGCAGTTGTGTGATCAGGGCTGTGATCTTCATAGTTCTTCACCGGGCAATAAAAAACCCGCCGCGGCGGGTTTGAGTGAACGGTACTGGCCGTGGGAAACCCGCGTCCTTGCGGGTCAGTGCGGTATGCACTCTGGACGACGCTCCTTCGGATTGAGAGATCAATGATCCTGAGACGTATCGCGCGGTGGAACCTCACAAACACCAATCCGCTTGGCGGCCCAACGTTCGTAAAGCCCTATGGCCACGTCCGCACCGGCCATCGCCGTCAGGCAGCCAAAGGCACCGGCGGCCCAGATCGACACGCCGGCGGCGTACAGCAGCATGATTGCCGAGACCCCGCAGATCATGCAGGCCCCGGAACGCAGCGCCAGACGCCGCAGCAGCGACCAGCCACGGGCGCCCTCCTTGTCGGCGCGCCACATTTCGCCGGACACCCCGCCCACCAGGGCGAGAACGATGACCAGCCAGATCGGCATGTCCAGCAACGCTTGTTGCTCGTTTGTCATGTCACGCCTCCTGGGGGTGATTGATGAGTGATATGTGTTGAGTTCAAACGATGTCTCTTGAGGTAGGCATTCCAAAAAGCCCGGCATTGGCCGGGCTTTTCAGTAATGCGGTCCTTCGCCTTCCTTGGCCAATGGCCTGAAGGGAGTTGATCTTTCGGCGCTACTGGCGCGGTACGGATCCATTCAAATTGTTTTTCCGACCGCGGTCCCTGCCCGCCGGATAACTGCTTCTGGTGCTTTACGCTGCACACCCGGGTCAGTTGCCAACCCTCTGAACCGTTGAGGCCGGTTCATCGCTGCCTTTGTGGTGGAACTAAAAAGCTTCGTTTCGAGCCGCTTTGTTGAGTGGCTTGAGACAAAGAATATGCATGGATGCATATACAGTCAATGCATAAATGCATTTATTTATGCATCACCAATGCATAGACGCATGAAAGCCCCGCAGGCAAAGGCGTTGGCGGTTTTGGACAGGCGAAAAAAAACCCGTCGGGCGACGGGTTTTATCTGACAGTGGTGAGGTTAGCGGGCGTACATGCCCCACCAGAAGACGTGACCAAGGATGACGATTTGCTCTTCCTGGATTTCCTGGAAGCTGTAGTCCTCGTCCGGATGCTCATCGCGATTGAAGCTGCGCAGGCGAATGCCTGTCGGTAGGCGATAAAGCTGCTTCACCCGCAACTGGCCGTTGTGGTTGATGGCGTACAGGTCGCCGTCGACGATGTCGCCAATCCCGCATTTACCGGCATTCACCCCGACCGTGGCGCCATCGCGCAGCACCGGTAACATGCTGTTGCCGCGCACGGTCACGCATTTAGCCTGGTCGAACTGCACGCCGTTGTGGCGCAAGCTACGCTTGCCGAAGCGCAGGCTAGAGCGCTCGCTCTCTTCGATGACGAATCTTCCTGATCCAGCGGCCAATTCAACCTCGCGAAGAAAGGGGACCGACACCTCGTCATCATCGACGGGCGTATCGTCGTCCCACAGGCTTATGTCCTTGAGTTCCGAGTGCGACTCATCGCGCCCGGCGCTGGCGGCGCGCGCGACATCCGCACGGCCACGCAACTGATCGGTGCTCACGGAGAAGTATTCGGCAATCTTCGAAATATGTTTATCCGAAGGATCGACGATCTTCCCGCTGAGGATCCGCGAGAGAGTGGATTGAGGCACGCCGGTGCGACGGTGAAGCTCCGTGGGGGAGATCCCGTGCTGATCGAGCAGCGCTCTTAAGACGGTAGAAACATTGCGTTTTTGCATAACGCGCATAGTGCTTGATCTTTTTTCGGAAGACAAATGCTGATTTGCATAGATCGTGCATAGTCGGCAGAAATGTACCGGGAGGCTTTCATGCCTGCGTCAGGCAGACCGCCCATGGTAATCTTGCGCCCATCGCGGAAAAGCCGGGCCGATGCCCCTCCTTTGCCCTACACCTTTCAACGAGTTTTCCTGAATTTCCGATGAATAAAGCCCTCTCCGATCTGTCTTCCCACACCCCGATGATGCAGCAGTACTGGCGCCTGAAGAACCAGCACCCTGACCAGCTGATGTTCTACCGCATGGGCGACTTCTACGAGATCTTCTATGAAGACGCGAAGAAGGCCGCCAAATTGCTGGACATCACCCTGACGGCTCGTGGGCAATCGGCGGGGCAGGCCATTCCGATGTGTGGGATTCCTTACCACGCCGCGGAAGGTTACCTGGCGAAACTGGTGAAGCTCGGCGAGTCGGTGGTGATTTGTGAGCAGGTCGGCGACCCGGCCACCAGCAAAGGCCCGGTGGATCGTCAGGTGGTGCGGATTATCACCCCCGGCACGGTCAGCGATGAAGCGCTGCTGGATGAACGTCGGGACAACCTGATCGCGGCGGTACTGGGTGACGAGCGTCTGTTCGGTCTGGCGGTGCTGGACATCACCAGCGGCAACTTCACCGTGCTGGAGATCAAGGGCTGGGAAAACCTGCTGGCGGAACTGGAGCGGGTCAACCCGGTTGAGCTGATGATCCCGGACGACTGGCCGAAAGACTTGCCGGCGGAGAAACGTCGTGGGGTTCGTCGCCGTGCGCCGTGGGATTTCGAACGTGATTCGGCGCTGAAAAGTCTTTGCCAGCAGTTTTCCACCCAGGACCTGAAAGGTTTCGGCTGCGAGAACCTGACCTTGGCTATCGGCGCTGCTGGCTGCCTGCTCAGCTATGCCAAGGAAACCCAGCGCACCGCCCTGCCCCACTTGCGCAGCCTGCGTCATGAACGCCTGGACGACACCGTGGTGCTGGACGGCGCGAGCCGTCGCAACCTGGAGCTGGACACCAACCTGGCCGGCGGTCGTGACAACACTTTGCAATCGGTGGTCGATCGCTGCCAGACCGCCATGGGCAGCCGTCTGCTGACCCGCTGGCTGAACCGTCCGCTTCGGGATCTGACCGTATTGCTGGCGCGACAGAGCTCGATCACTTGCCTGCTCGACGGTTACCGCTTCGAAAAACTACAACCGCAGCTCAAGGAAATCGGTGACATCGAGCGGATACTGGCGCGGATCGGCCTGCGCAATGCCCGTCCTCGTGACTTGGCGCGCCTGCGCGATGCCCTCGGTGCATTGCCAGAGTTGCAGCTAGCGATGGCCGAGCTTGAAGCCCCGCACATCATGCAACTGGCGACGACCACCAGCACCTATCCGGAACTGGCGGCGCTGCTGGAGAAAGCCATCATCGACAACCCGCCGGCGGTGATCCGTGACGGCGGCGTGTTGAAAACCGGTTACGACAGCGAACTCGACGAGTTGCAATCGCTCAGCGAAAATGCCGGGCAGTTCCTGATCGATCTCGAAGCCCGGGAAAAGGCCCGTACCGGCCTGGCTAACCTCAAGGTCGGCTACAACCGCATTCACGGCTACTTTATTGAACTGCCGAGCAAGCAAGCCGAGTCGGCACCGGCGGACTATATCCGTCGCCAGACGCTCAAGGGTGCCGAGCGCTTCATCACCCCAGAACTGAAAGCGTTCGAAGACAAGGCGCTGTCGGCCAAGAGCCGCGCCCTGGCGCGCGAGAAGATGCTCTACGAAGCGCTGCTCGAAGACCTGATCGCCCAATTGCCGCCCTTGCAGGACACCGCCGCCGCACTGGCCGAGCTGGACGTGCTGAGCAACCTCGCCGAGCGTGCACTGAATCTGGACCTGAACTGCCCACGTTTCGTCAGCGAGCCGTGCATGCGCATCACCCAAGGTCGGCACCCGGTGGTCGAACAAGTACTCACTACGCCGTTCGTGGCCAACGACCTGAGCCTTGACGACAACACACGCATGCTAGTGATCACTGGCCCGAACATGGGCGGTAAATCCACGTACATGCGTCAGACCGCATTGATCGTACTGTTGGCGCATATCGGCAGTTTCGTGCCGGCGGCCAGTTGCGAATTGTCCTTGGTCGACCGAATCTTCACCCGGATCGGCTCCAGCGATGACCTGGCAGGTGGACGCTCGACCTTCATGGTCGAAATGAGCGAAACCGCGAACATTCTGCACAACGCCACCGAACGCAGCCTGGTACTGATGGACGAAGTCGGTCGCGGCACCAGCACCTTCGACGGTCTGTCCCTGGCCTGGGCCGCGGCTGAGCGTCTGGCGCATCTACGGGCCTATACCCTGTTCGCCACCCACTATTTCGAGCTGACAGTGCTGCCGGAAGCCCAACCGCTGGTGGCCAACGTGCACCTCAATGCCACCGAACACAACGAACGCATCGTGTTCCTGCACCACGTGTTGCCTGGGCCTGCCAATCAGAGCTATGGCCTGGCGGTTGCGCAGTTGGCCGGTGTGCCGAGTGAAGTGATCGTGCGTGCTCGTGAACATCTGAGCCGACTGGAATCCACAGCGCTGCCTCATGAGGTTCCGAAGCCGGCCAAAGGCAAACCGGTCACGCCGCAGCAGAGCGACATGTTCGCCAGCCTGCCGCACCCGGTGCTGGATGAACTGGCCAAACTTGATCTGGACGACATAACACCGCGTCGTGCACTCGAAATGCTCTATACACTAAAGACACGGATCTAACGCACTTGCCTGCAAGCTGTTAGAATCTCGCGCGGTTTGGGATGCTGCAGGCTAATAGCCTGGCCTGCAGACTATCGCTCTCAAACCTGGCGACCCCAACGTGAAGGGGCTCCGCTGCCGCCGCCTGAGGAGAAAATTAGAAATGACCTTCGTCGTCACCGACAACTGCATCAAGTGCAAGTACACCGACTGCGTAGAAGTCTGTCCGGTGGACTGCTTTTACGAAGGCCCGAACTTCCTGGTGATTCACCCGGATGAGTGCATCGACTGCGCACTGTGCGAACCAGAATGCCCTGCCGTGGCCATCTTCTCCGAAGATGAAGTGCCGGCCGGCATGGAAAACTTCATTCAGCTGAACATGGAATTGGCCGAGGTATGGCCGAACATCACTGAACGCAAAGATCCATTGCCCGATTCCGCTGAATGGGATGGCAAGCCAAACAAAATCGAACACCTCGAACGCTGATTTCCCTCGCGTTCTCGAAAAGGCCCCCTTGTGGGCCTTTTTGCTTTTCTGCAGGCAAAAAAAAGGGGCGGTTTGACCCGCCCACATTTTTTCCCTATTCCTTGTGTTCCTTTTCATCGTCCTGATGAACCGCTTCCTGCGATGTCCGTTCCCCTCTTCCTTGAAGGGCGTGTCTATCCGTCGACACAGTTCAAATACTAGAGAATTCCCCACTAAGAGCAATCGGCCTCCGTCGCTGAAATCGACTGTCACATGCCGTTAATCTAAAAAAATAATCATATAAATCAATAAGATAAACAAACACAACAGATTAAATAGACAACTACCAGGGTGTAAAAATAACGAACACTTACGAAAGAGTAAGCAAAGTCTTACAACACGAGACTACAAACCTGAGGCGGTGCAAAAAACAACGCACTTCTCATATTCCCGGAAACAAAAAGCCCCAAACCAAGTCGGGGCTTTTTGTACCGGCAGAACGAGTTGCTTATTGGAACAGCGACTCACTCGACAGGCCGTTTTTCTCGAGAATCTCCCGAAGACGCTTGAGGCCTTCAACCTGGATTTGCCTGACCCGCTCCCGGGTCAAGCCGATTTCCAGGCCTACGTCTTCAAGTGTGCTGCTCTCGTGACCTCGCAAGCCGAAGCGGCGTACGACCACCTCGCGTTGCTTGTCGGTCAGCTCCGAGAGCCACTGATCAATGCTCTGTGACAGGTCGTCGTCCTGCAACAGTTCACATGGATCGGTCGGGCGGTCGTCGGTCAGGGTGTCCAGCAGGGTTTTATCCGAATCCGGACCCAGCGAGACGTCGACCGAAGAAACCCGCTCGTTCAGGCCGAGCATGCGCTTGACCTCGCCTACCGGTTTCTCCAGCAGGTTGGCGATTTCTTCGGGTGAGGGTTCGTGATCGAGCTTTTGAGTCAGCTCCCGTGCAGCTCGTAAGTACACGTTGAGCTCTTTGACCACATGGATCGGCAACCGGATGGTCCGGGTCTGATTCATGATCGCGCGCTCGATGGTCTGACGAATCCACCAGGTGGCGTAGGTCGAAAAGCGGAATCCGCGTTCGGGATCGAACTTTTCTACTGCCCGGATCAGGCCGAGGTTGCCCTCTTCGATCAGGTCCAGCAGCGACAGCCCACGATTGACGTAACGCCGGGCGATTTTCACCACCAGCCGCAGGTTGCTTTCAATCATGCGCTTGCGTCCGGCCGGATCGCCACTTTGCGACAAGCGCGCAAAATGAACTTCTTCTTCCGGGGAGAGCAATGGGGAAAAGCCGATTTCGTTGAGGTACAGCTGCGTGGCATCGAGTGCCCGTGTGTAGTCGATGTACTTGTGTTGCTTAAGCGAAGCGGAGTGTTTGGATTTGGCACGAACGGAAGGTGGTGCATCCCCTTCATCATTCGACATCGAATCCGTGGCGATGCCGGTCTCCATCAGGAGAACCTCATCGTCGATGTCAAACTCCGGCACTTCTTTACTGAGAGCCATTGTTATAGTCCTTTGGTGAGTTCGACCTCAAGCTCAAGCGGCGCCTTGATCCCTGGCAACGCTGGAGCCTGTTCCCTCTACGTGACGGAACAGGCTGGCTAACAAATCAACGACGTGGCAGGAATTGCAGCGGATCTACAGGTTTACCTTGTCGGCGAATCTCAAAATGCAGTTTCACCCGGTCTGTACCCGTTGACCCCATTTCGGCAATTGTCTGTCCGACTTTGACCTGCTGCCCCTCCCGAACCAACAGCCTGCGGTTATGTCCGTAGGCACTGACGTAGGTGTCGCTGTGTTTGATGATGACTAATTCGCCGTAGCCCCTTAAGCCACTCCCGGCGTATACCACCGTCCCATCAGACGCAGCTAAAACAGGCTGTCCCAAATCTCCGGCGATATCAATTCCTTTATTCAAACTACCGTTTGAAGAGAATTTACCAATCAGAATGCCATTAGAAGGCCACCCCCAGCCCGTCGGGGCCGGACCGGCAGGAGGTAGTGGAGCAGGTGCCGGCTTGTTGGCGACGGACGGTGCAAGCACTGTTGTGCTGGTCGTCGCGCCATTTGCCTGACGCCGAATTACAGTGGTTTTACTCGACGACGAAGGCGAGGAACTGGACGAACTCACTACCGCCGTCGGTGTTGAACCACTGCGACCGTCGAAGCGAATTGTCTGACCCGGATGGATCGTATAAGGCGTAGGAATATTGTTCCGTGCCGCGAGGGCTTTGTAGTCCCAACCGTAGCGAAAAGCGATGGAGAACAAAGTGTCCTTGGGTCGGACAATGTACTGGCCGGTGGTCACGGCCGGACGCTGGGCGACCGCGTTGTTGCGATCGACGACGCTCGCACTCCCTGATTTGGTGCTGGAACATCCGACCAGCAAGGTACTCAAGACAAGGCCAGTCACCAGACGCTGAAAGCTCGTTATACCCATTCGCTGCGCAATGACTGTGAGACTCACCCGCCGCTCCCTTTTTGGTGGCTGATAATGTGGATTGCCGTGCTCCGGCACGAAATGTCGAAAGTATAACGGGCCGAACAGGCTTTACCTTTAATGAAGCGAACTCGCTTCACGCACACGTTTGCTGCCTGACGATGAATTCCGTTTAACCAATCGATGCCGCTGTAAGACCCAGGCAATCGAAGAGAATTCAGCGTGCTTAAACAAATGCTCAGGCCAACGGCCCATTGAGCAATGGCACAAAGCGCACCGCCCCCAGAACACGTCTTGAAAAGCCCTGTTCTTCACGGATGATCAACATCAATTGTTGAACTTCACCGGAGCCGACCGGAATGACCAGTCGCCCACCCGGTGCCAACTGATCGAGCAGTGCCTGAGGCACGTCGGTGGCCACGGCGGTGACAATGATGCCGTTGTAAGGCGCCAGCGCCGGCCAGCCTTCCCAGCCATCGCCCCAGCGAAACACCACGTTGCGCAGGTTCAGCTCCACCAGGCGCTCCTTGGCCCGGTCTTGCAGAACCTTGATGCGCTCCACGGAAAAAACCCGCTCGACCAATTGCGACAGCACCGCCGTCTGGTAACCCGAACCGGTGCCGATTTCCATCACCTTGTCCAACGGACCGGCTTCCAGCAGCAGCTCGCTCATGCGAGCCACCATATAAGGCTGGGAAATGGTCTGGTTATGCCCGATCGGCAGCGCCGTATCTTCATAGGCGCGATGAGCCAACGCCTCATCGACGAACAGATGACGCGGGGTGCGGCGGATGACTTCCAGCACCTTGGCGTTGGATATTCCCTCTTCATAGAGGCGCTGAATCAGACGCTCACGGGTTCGTTGAGAGGTCATCCCGATACCGCGATGCAGAATATGGTCTTGTTCACGAGCCATTAACGCAGACCCTCCAGCCAGCCATCGAGACTTCTGAAGGCATCATTAAAGGTGCGATCCAGTTGCAGTGGCGTGATTGAAACATAGCCTTGCATCACCGCATGGAAATCGGTACCCGGGCCGCCATCTTCAGCATCCCCCGCCGCGGCGATCCAGTAACCGGATTTACCGCGCGGGTCGACCACTTTCATCGGTGCCGCGGCGCGGGCGCGATGGCCGAGGCGGGTCAGCTGAATTCCGCGGATGTGCTCCAGAGGCAAGTTGGGAATGTTCACGTTCAGTACCGTGCGCGGTGGCAGTTCAAGGTCCGCGTGAGCCTCTACCAGTTTGCGCGCAAAATAAGCGGCTGTGGGGAGGTTCTCTACTTGCCGTGAGACGAACGAAAAGGCAAACGAAGGACGCCCAAGGAAACGTCCCTCGAGGGCCGCCGCCACGGTGCCGGAATACAGCACGTCATCTCCCAGGTTGGCCCCCAGGTTGATGCCGGAAACCACCATGTCCGGCTCGAGTTCCAGCAAGCCGTTAAGGCCCAGGTGCACGCAGTCGGTGGGTGTGCCGTTGAGGCTGATAAAGCCATTGGCCAAGGTATGCGGGTGCAACGGACGGTCGAGCGTCAGCGAGCTGCTGGCGCCGCTTTTGTCCTGGTCCGGGGCGATAACCACGCATTCGGTGTAATCCGCCAGCGCAGCATAAAGCGCGGCGAGACCGGGTGCGGTTACCCCATCGTCGTTAGAAATCAGAATACGCATGGGCTGTCCGTCTGCCCCACCGGCACCAGATCGACGAGTTCACGCACCAATACGGTGGCGAAGCATCCGGCCGGCAGGACGAATTCCAGTTGCAGAATGTCAGGCTCGGGATAATGCCACGTCAACCCGCCAATGGGCAGCCGCAGGATGCGACGTTCGTGGCTCATTCCGGCGTTAATCAACCAATCGCGCAGATCCGCTTCGCGCGCGGCGATTACCTGCTCCAGTTCATGGACAGCGCCTGACGTCGGCGAGTCACCTTCGCCCCACTGCGGGCCGGTCGGGTGCAGGTCGAGAATCGCCAGGCGAGGGTCACTGCATTCGGCCTCTCCGGCCGGGAAAAAACTGCGGCTGTCGGTGAACGCCAGCAGATCACCCACCTGAGCGCGCTGCCAGGTGCCATCGACGACACGCGCCGCCAACACTTGATTGAACAGAAAACTGCGCGCAGTGGAGAGCAGCCGCGAACGTACGTTGCGTTGTTCCGGCAGGGCCTTGCGCGCTGCCCAGGCACGGGCGTCGACGACGTTGCCGCCGTCATGCCCGAACCGCTGGGCGCCAAAATAATTGGGAATACCTTGCTTGGCGATCAGCTGCAGACGCTCTTCAATCGCTGCCTTGTCACCGGCGAACTGGGTCAAGCGCAAGGTGAAGCCATTGGCCGAGTGGGCACCGCGTTGCAGTTTGCGTTTATGCCGACCGGTCTTGAGGATTTTCAGCGTGTCGTTTTCCGCCGCCGACAGATCAGGATCAGCCTTGCCCGGCAGTTGCACGCTGAACCACTGGCGAGTCAGCGCCTGTCGGTCCTTGAGGCCGGCATAGCTGACAGTACGCAACGGCACACCCGCCGCCTTGGCGATGCGCCGTGCCGCTTCTTCGGTATTCAGACCGCGCTTTTCCACCCAGATCCACAGGTGTTCACCTTCGCCGCTGAAGGGAATATCGAGGACTTCGTCAACCTGGAAATCTTCCGCCGTGGCTTTCAATACCGCACTGCCGAGGGCTTGACCATAGGCCCGAGGGCCGAGCAATTGCAGTTCGTTCATGCGCGCAGCAACAGAGCAACGGAGTGCACGGCAATGCCTTCTTCGCGCCCCACAAAGCCAAGCTTTTCGGTGGTGGTAGCTTTTACGTTCACTTGATCCAACTCAACTTGAAGATCCGCGGCAATCAGCGCGCGCATCGATTCGATATGCGGGGCCATTTTCGGGGCCTGGGCGACGATGGTGTTATCGACGTTGCCGACTTTCCAACCCTTGGCATGGATCAGCGCGACAACGTGACGCAACAGCACACGGCTGTCGGCGCCCTTGAATTGCGGGTCGGTGTCAGGGAAGTGCTTGCCGATATCACCCAGCGCAGCTGCGCCGAGCAAGGCATCGCTCAAGGCGTGCAGCAGGACATCACCGTCGGAATGGGCGAGCAGCCCGAAGCTGTGTGCAATCCGCACGCCGCCCAGTGTGATGAAATCGCCTTCACCGAAACGGTGCACATCGTAGCCGTGGCCAATACGCATAAAAAAACGCCCCGATTTTTGTCAGGGCGTGATTCTACCTGCATTAGACGCCTAGGGCGCGTGCATGATGTTGCAAGTGGTCGTCAATGAAGCTGGCGATGAAGAAATAACTGTGGTCGTAGCCCGGCTGAAGACGCAACGTCAGCGGATGACCCGCCAGTTTAGCGGCCTGTTGCAGGGCTTCAGGCTTGAGCTGGGTGGCCAGGAAATCATCGCGATCACCCTGATCGACCAGCAGCGGCAGCTTCTCGTAAGCCTCGGCAATCAATGCACAGGCATCCCATTCACGCCACTTCGAACGGTCTTCTCCCAAGTAACGGGAAAAGGCTTTCTGGCCCCAAGGGCAATCAATCGGATTGTTGATCGGCGAGAACGCCGACACCGACAGATAACGCCCCGGATTGCGCAAGGCGCAGACCAACGCGCCGTGCCCCCCCATGGAGTGACCGCTGATGCCACGCTTGTCCGATGTCGGGAAATGCGCTTCGACCAATGCCGGCAATTCCTGCACGACATAGTCATGCATCCGATAGTGCCGCGACCACGGTTCCTGCGTGGCATTCAGATAAAACCCGGCACCGAGACCGAAGTCCCAGGCACCGTCCGGATCACCCGGCACATCAGGGCCGCGCGGGCTGGTATCCGGTGCGACGATGATCAGCCCCAGCTCGGCGGCCATGCGCATGGCACCGGCCTTTTGCATGAAGTTCTCATCAGTGCAGGTCAGGCCGGACAACCAGTACAGCACCGGCAGTTTACCGCCCTGCTCCGCTTGCGGTGGCAGGTATACGGCGAACACCATGTCGCAACCGAGCACTTCCGAACGATGCCGATAGCGTTTGTGCCAGCCGCCGAAGCTTTTCTGGCAGGAGATATTTTCCAGGCTCATTACCGACCTCAGAAATGGATGACGCTACGGATGCTTTTGCCTTCATGCATCAGGTCAAACGCCTTGTTGATATCTTCCAGGCCCATCGTGTGGGTGATGAAGGTATCCAGCGGAATCTCGCCGGTCTGGGCCATTTCGACATAGCTTGGCAACTCGGTACGCCCGCGCACACCGCCGAACGCAGAACCGCGCCAGACGCGACCGGTCACCAGTTGGAACGGACGGGTTGAGATTTCCTGACCGGCACCGGCCACGCCGATGATCACCGACTCACCCCAGCCTTTGTGGCAGCACTCAAGTGCAGCACGCATCAACTGGACGTTGCCGATGCATTCGAAGGAAAAGTCGACGCCGCCATCGGTCATGTCGACGATCACTTCCTGAATCGGACGATCGAAGTCTTTCGGGTTTACACAATCGGTCGCGCCCAATTGCCTGGCGATCTCGAACTTGGCCGGGTTGATGTCGATGGCGATGATCCGCCCTGCCTTGGCTTTGACCGCGCCAATCACAGCCGACAGACCAATGCCACCCAGACCGAAGATGGCGACGGTGTCACCTGGTTTGACCTTGGCAGTGTTGATTACCGCGCCGATGCCAGTGGTGACGCCACAACCCAGCAGGCAGACTTTTTCCAGGGGTGCTTCTTTTTGAATCTTGGCGACGGAGATTTCCGGCAGCACGGTGTACTCGGAAAACGTCGAGGTGCCCATGTAGTGGAAAATCGTTTCGCCCTTGTAGGAAAAACGCGAAGTGCCATCCGGCATCAAGCCTTTACCCTGGGTCGCACGAATCGCCTGGCAGAGGTTGGTTTTGCCCGACAGGCAGAACTTACACTTGCCACATTCCGGGGTGTACAGCGGGATCACATGGTCGCCGACCGCGACCGAAGTCACGCCCTCGCCGATCGCTTCGACCACCGCGCCACCCTCATGACCCAGGATCGACGGGAAGATACCTTCCGGGTCCGCCCCCGAGAGGGTGTAGGCATCAGTATGACAGACACCGGAGGCGACGACGCGCAGCAGGACTTCACCCGCCTTGGGCATGGCGACATCGACTTCAACGATCTCGAGGGGTTTCTTGGCCTCGAAGGCAACGGCGGCGCGCGACTTGATCATGTTGACTCTCCAGTGAATAAAAACGAGACAAGAAGTGTAATACAGCGACATCCGATGAATAATCAGGGTAAAAGCAAAACATTATTGCCATACAGGGATAATCCTGATGTCCGAAAACCGCTGGGAAGGCATCGATGAGTTCGTCGCCGTGGCCGAGTGCAGCCAATTCACCGCTGCGGCTGAACGCCTTGGGGTTTCTTCCTCTCACATCAGTCGCCAAATCGTACGACTGGAAGAGCGCCTGCAAACCCGTTTGCTCTATCGCAGCACCCGCAGAGTCACGCTGACCGAGGCCGGGCAAACCTTTTTGCAGCATTGCCAGCGTTTGCAGGACGGTCGCGAAGAAGCACTGCGCGCTGTCGGCGATCTGACCAGCGAACCCAAGGGCATGCTGCGCATGACCTGTGCCGTGGCCTACGGCGAACGATTCATTGTGCCTCTGGTGACTCGCTTCATGGGGTTGTATCCGCAACTGCGCGTCGACATCGAGCTGAGCAATCGACCGCTCGATCTGGTGCATGAAGGGCTGGACCTGGCCATCCGCCTCGGCCGCCTGCAGGATTCAAGATTGGTCGCCACACGCCTGGCACCACGGCGCATGTACCTGTGCGCCTCGCCGTCCTACCTGGAACGGTATGGTCGCCCACACAGCTTGTCGGAGCTGAGTCGCCATAATTGCCTCATCGGCAGCTCGGATATCTGGCAACTGGAACAGAACGGGCGGGAATTTTCCCAGCGCGTACAGGGAAACTGGCGCTGCAACAGTGGGCAGGCGGTGTTGGATGCCGCGCTACAAGGGGTTGGGTTGTGTCAGTTACCGGATTACTACGTCCTGGAATACCTGAAAAACGGAGAATTGATTTCGCTGCTGGAAGCCCATCAGCCGCCAAACACAGCGGTTTGGGCGCTTTATCCGCAGCAACGGCATCTGTCGCCGAAGGTGCGCAAGTTGGTGGATTACTTGAAGGAAGGGTTGGCCGAACGGCCGGAGTACCGGAGTTAGCTCTATCCGTGAGTGTCAATGACAGGTTCATTGCCTCAGCTACCGCTTTCGCGAGGCGGAGGCCCGCCTGAACACGAAAAGACTTAGCGGCGGTTAGTCCAACGCTGCCGCAACCATTCAAGGTCTTCGGGGCGAGTGACCTTGATGTTATCGGATCGCCCTTCAATCAGACGCGGCGCCTGACCCGACCACTCCATGGCCGAGGCTTCATCGGTGACAACAACGTCCGCCACCAGACTGTCCGCCAACGCCCGATGCAACGCGCCAAGGCGAAACATTTGAGGCGTATAGGCCTGCCAGATCACACTGCGATCCACCGTTTCCAGAACGCGCCCATGCTTGTCGACCCGCTTGAGGGTATCGCGCGCAGGCACCGCCAATAAACCGCCTACCGGATCGTCGGCCAGCTCACTGAGCAATTTATCGAGATCATCACGCGCCAGATTCGGTCGTGCGGCATCGTGAACCAACACCCAATCCTCATCATCAGCGCCTTGTGCATGCAGATGCAGCAAGGCATTGAGCACCGACCCGGAACGCTCGGCGCCACCTTCGACCCGCTGAATACGCGGATCAGTAGCACACGCCAGGTTCGGCCAGTAAGGATCATCAATTGCAAGACTGACCACCAACCCTTTCAGGGCAGGGTGATCGAGGAAACAGCCGAGGCTGTGTTCGAGAATAGTGCGCCCGCCCAGTTGCAAGTATTGCTTGGGGCGGTCCGCGGCCATACGGGCACCGACGCCCGCGGCAGGAATCACGGCCCAGAAGGCCGGTAACGAATTAATCATTGGGCCAACTGGTAAAGGGTTTCACCGTCCTTGACCATGCCCAACTCATGACGAGCCCGTTCTTCAACGGTCTCCATGCCCTTCTTCAATTCGCTGACTTCGGCGTCCATCACCCGATTACGCTCCAGCAACGCCTCGTTCTCGGCGTGTTGATCCGCAATCTGCTGCTTCAGCTCGGCCACTTGCGCCAGACTGCCATTACCCACCCACAGGCGGTACTGCAGGCCAGCCAGCAGCAAGAGCAGGACGAGGAACAACCAATTGGGACTGCGCATCGAATATCAGGTATCCAGTGAAAAAAGACAGCCATGCCAAAACTTTGAAGCTTCTGATAGCACGAAGCCTGGAAGAACCAGGCTTGTGCTCTTAAGGCATCAGATTAGTGGCAAATCCGTCGCTGTCGCGATTTTTCCGACACAATCCGGTGTCTTTTTTACCGTTTAGCAATCAGCCGCGGAACTCGCTGCGACCGTTGTACTTGGCTTTGCCATTCAACTGCTCTTCGATACGCAGCAGTTGGTTGTACTTGGAAACACGGTCGGAACGGCACAGGGAGCCGGTCTTGATCTGGCCAGCCGCAGTGCCCACAGCCAGGTCGGCAATGGTCGAATCTTCGGTTTCGCCGGAACGGTGCGAGATTACGGCGGTGTAACCAGCGGCCTTGGCCATCTGGATGGCTTCCAGGGTTTCGGTCAGGGTGCCGATCTGGTTGAACTTGATCAGGATCGAGTTGGCGATCTTTTTATCGATGCCTTCTTTCAGGATCTTGGTGTTGGTCACGAACAGGTCGTCACCCACCAGCTGAGTCTTCTCGCCGATCTTGTCGGTGAGGATTTTCCAGCCAGCCCAGTCGGACTCGTCCAGACCGTCTTCGATGGAGATGATCGGGTAACGCTCGGTCAGACCTTTCAGGTAATCGGCGAAACCTTCAGCGGTGAACACCTGGCCTTCGCCGGACAGGTTGTACTTGCCGTCTTCGTAGAATTCGCTAGCTGCGCAGTCCAGAGCCAGGGTCACGTCGGTGCCCAGCTTGTAACCGGCGTTGGCCACGGCTTCGGAGATCACTTTCAAAGCGTCTTCGTTGGAGGCAAGGTTCGGCGCGAAACCACCTTCGTCACCGACGGCAGTGCTCAGACCACGGGCCTTCAGTACAGCTTTGAGGTGATGGAAAATCTCGGTGCCCATGCGCAGACCTTCCGAGAAAGACTTGGCGCCTACCGGCTGAACCATGAATTCCTGAATGTCGACGTTGTTATCAGCGTGCTCGCCACCGTTGATGATGTTCATCATCGGAACCGGCATCGAGTAAACACCCGGGGTGCCGTTCAGGTTAGCAATGTGCGCGTACAGCGGCAGGTCCTGGTCCTGTGCTGCTGCCTTGGCCGCGGCCAGGGAAACGGCGAGGATCGCGTTGGCGCCCAGGGTCGCTTTGTTTTCGGTGCCGTCCAGCTTGATCATCGCGTGATCCAGCGCTTTCTGGTCGCTTGGGTCTGCACCCAGCAACAGATCGCGGATCGGACCGTTGATGTTGGCGACGGCTTTCAGAACGCCTTTGCCCAGGTAACGGCTCTTGTCGCCATCACGCAGCTCGAGTGCTTCACGCGAGCCAGTGGAAGCACCGGATGGCGCGCAAGCGCTGCCGATGATGCCGTTATCGAGAAGCACGTCTGCTTCCACAGTGGGATTGCCACGGGAGTCGAGAACTTCACGACCTTTGATGTCGACGATTTTTGCCATTGTTGTAAACACTCCAAAGTTGACGAAAACGACGCAGCTGAAGGAAATCTTTTATCGTCGGCAAGTGACAGACAGCGGGCAGGCTTGCCGGACGATAAGGCTCAAGCCCGAGGGCTTGAGCATTAAATCGTGCGGTACTTTACCGGAGAATTGAGGTTTACGCGGTTTCTACCGTCGGAAAACTCTTCACCAGTTCGTCCAGTGCTTTGAGTTGGGCCAGGAAGGGTTCCAGTTTGTCCAGACGCAAGGCGCAAGGGCCGTCGCATTTGGCGTTGTCCGGATCCGGGTGTGCTTCGAGGAACAGACCGGCCAGCGACTGGCTCATGCCGGCCTTGGCCAGGTCGGTGACCTGGGCACGACGACCACCAGCGGAATCGGAGCGACCGCCGGGCATTTGCAGCGCGTGGGTCACGTCGAAGAACACCGGGTATTCGAACTGCTTCATGATGCCGAAGCCAAGCATATCGACGACCAGGTTGTTGTAGCCGAAGCTCGAACCACGCTCGCAGAGGATCAACTGATCGTTACCCGCTTCTACGCACTTGTTCAGGATGTGTTTCATTTCCTGAGGCGCAAGGAACTGGGCTTTCTTGATGTTGATCACCGCGCCGGTCTTGGCCATCGCGACCACGAGGTCGGTCTGGCGCGACAGGAAGGCCGGCAACTGGATGATGTCGCAGACTTCCGCGACGACCGCGGCCTGATCAGGCTCGTGGACGTCGGTGATGACCGGCACGCCAAAGGCTTGCTTGATGTCCTGGAAAATCCGCATGCCCTCTTCCAGGCCGGGGCCACGGTAAGAGGTCACAGAAGAACGGTTCGCCTTGTCGAAACTGGCCTTGAACACGTAAGGGATACCGAGTTTCTCGGTGACCTTTACGTACTCTTCGCAGACCTGCATCGCCATGTCGCGGCTTTCCAGCACGTTCATGCCGCCGAACAGCACCATTGGCTTGTCGTTGGCAATCTCGATGTTGCCTACGCGGATGATTTTCTGCGCCATCAGGTTTACGCCTTCTTCTGGTGTTGGGCCAAAGCGGCTTTGACGAAGCCGCTGAACAATGGGTGACCATCGCGTGGTGTCGAGGTGAACTCAGGGTGGAACTGGCAAGCGACGAACCATGGATGATCCGGCGCTTCGACCACTTCAACCAGCGCGCCATCACCGGAGCGACCGGAGATTTTCAGACCGGCCTCGATGATTTGTGGCAGCAGGTTGTTGTTCACTTCGTAGCGATGACGGTGACGCTCGACGATCACATCCTTGGCGTAGCAATCGTGCACCAGGGAACCTGGCTCAAGCAGGCAATCCTGAGCGCCAAGGCGCATGGTGCCGCCCAGATCGGAGGTTTCGGTGCGGGTTTCGACTGCGCCGGTGGCATCTTCCCACTCGGTGATCAGACCCACGACCGGGTGACCGCTGGCGCGATCGAACTCGGTGGAGTTGGCGTCTTTCCAGCCCATGACGTTACGAGCGAACTCGATAACGGCCACTTGCATGCCCAGGCAGATGCCCAGGTACGGAACCTTGTTTTCGCGAGCGTATTGAACGGCAGTGATCTTGCCTTCAACACCACGCAGACCAAAGCCGCCCGGTACCAGAATCGCGTCGACGCCTTCCAGCAGCGCGGTGCCCTGGTTTTCGATGTCTTCGGAATCGATGTAGCGCAGGTTGACCTTGGTGCGGTTGCTGATGCCGGCGTGACTCATCGCTTCGATCAGCGACTTGTAGGCGTCCAGCAGCTCCATGTACTTGCCGACCATGGCGATGGTGACTTCGTGTTCCGGGTTCAGCTTGGCATCCACCACCGCTTCCCACTCGGACAGATCGGCGCTGTCGCATTGCAGGCCGAAACGCTCGACAACGAAATCATCCAGGCCCTGGGAGTGCAGAATGCCCGGGATCTTGTAGATGGTGTCGGCGTCTTCCAGCGCGATCACCGCACGTTCTTCAACGTTGGTGAACTGCGCGATCTTGCGACGCGAAGAGATGTCGATCGGGTGATCGGAGCGGCACACCAGCACGTCTGGCTGCAAGCCGATGGAACGCAGTTCCTTGACCGAGTGCTGAGTTGGTTTGGTTTTGGTTTCGCCGGCCGTGGCGATGTACGGCACCAGCGTCAGGTGCATCAGCATCGCGCGCTTGGCGCCGACTTCGAAACGCAATTGACGGATCGCTTCGAGGAACGGTTGCGACTCGATGTCACCCACGGTGCCACCGATCTCGACCATGGCCACGTCGGCATCGCCGGCGCCCTTGATGATCCGGCGCTTGATTTCGTCGGTGATGTGCGGGATCACCTGAATGGTTGCGCCCAGGTAATCACCACGACGCTCTTTGCGCAGGACGTGTTCATAGACACGGCCGGTGGTGAAGTTGTTGTTCTGGGTCATGGTCGTGCGGATGAACCGCTCGTAGTGGCCCAGGTCCAGGTCGGTCTCGGCGCCGTCGTGGGTGACGAACACTTCACCGTGCTGGAACGGGCTCATGGTGCCCGGGTCAACGTTGATGTACGGGTCCAGCTTCAGCATGGTGACCTTAAGTCCCCGCGCCTCCAGGATGGCCGCCAATGAAGCCGAGGCAATGCCTTTCCCCAATGAAGAAACAACACCGCCCGTGACGAATATGTAGCGCGTCATGAAAAACCCTAGAAGTCTGCGTTAAAGCGGTCCGAGCCGCCGGGGAAAGCGAAGGAAGGCCGAAGCCCCCGATCACCTGCATTAATCACAGTGCATCTTTCAAAAAAACCGCCGCGTTGGGACAGACCGGTAGATGAAACACCGGTAGGTTGCTCGCTACACATTTTTTGGAATCGCCCAGCAAAGACTGCTTGGTAATCGGCAACTCCTGCGATTCAGGCGAATCCACAGAAGTTGTATCAAGAAGGGAGCGTAGTCTACCGGAAAGCCCCTTTCAGCTCAAACCTTGATCTTCGATCGCAGGCTGCCAATGCAAATACCAGCCAACTTGCTCACCACCATTTAGCCCCCGCAGGTTCGCCACCGCCAGCAATTGCTCGCCTCTGTAGACCAGCGGCAATCTGCCACGGGCGAAGCTCGGGATGCCGCTTTCATTGAGTAAACGCTTCAAGTCACGATGGCCGCGATCGGGCAGGTTCATGACCTCGCCCCCCTCACGATAGCGGATCTGCAGCGGGCCAACGGGGATCTGACCGGTGAACATGAGTACGCCGTTATCCGGCAACGCCAGTGATACCGAGGGATCAGCCCAAGACACCGGCGATGGCTGAGTGCGCAGCCAGCCGCCAGACAACCACCAGAGACGCCCGCCCGCGCGATGCAATTCACCCGCCGCCAGCCGCCAGACCGGACGCGCATCGCCGGTCGCATCGCGCAAATTTTCCCAACCCGACCAATGGTCACTGTCCGGCAAAGTCGTCAGCGATTTGAGCCAATGACTTAACGCATTGCGCTGGCGCGCATCAGACAGTTTTTCCAGGGGTGCCAGCTCCAGCGACGGCAAACCCAACCAATCGAAATCACTGACCGTGGTAGCGTGGGCCAGATCGATTTGCGCCAATTCATCGAGCAACCCCTGCGCTTCACTCAGATGCGCAGCGCTACGAGCCATGGTCGCCACCGCTTGCGGCCAGCGCGCGGTCAACACGGGGAACACCTGATGACGCAGATAATTGCGCGAGAACTGACGGTCCTGGTTCGACGGATCCTCGATCCAGCTCAACTGATATTCAGTCGCGTAGGCCTCAAGCTCGGCGCGAGTGACGTCGAGCAAGGGGCGCAGCAGATGCCCCCGGCCCAAAGGACGCTCGCTCGGCATCCCCGACAACCCTCTCACCCCAGCCCCACGCATCAGCCGAAACAACAGGGTTTCCGCCTGATCGTCACGGTGTTGCCCAGTGAGCAGCACTTCACCGGTATGAGTCGCCGCAATGAAGGCGCCATAACGCGCATCCCGCGCCGCACGCTCAAGGCTGGCGCCAGGTTCAACCTGAACACGCACGACCTCTAGCGGCACTCCCAACGCATCACAGACTGACTGACAATGTTCCGGCCATGCATCAGCCGCAGCCTGAAGGCCATGGTGGACATGAATGGCGGTCAACGCCGGTAAGGATTGGTTTTTTGCGAGGTGTGCGAGAAGGTGCAGCAGGACAGTGGAATCGAGACCACCGGAGAAGGCAATGCGCCAGGCTGTAGCGGTGCGCC